>JBGSZV010000146.1:0-17932 GCA_041750235.1 Phycisphaerales bacterium | reverse complement strand
TCGGCCTGCTCGACGGCATCGCTGATGACGCGGGGATCAAGCGCGTGGGGTTCCGCGGCCCAGAGTCGCTCGACGCGCTGCATCTGAGCGCGATCGCGCTGCATGGCTTCCAGGCGGCGCATGAGGGCCGGGTCGCGCATCAGCACGGTGCGGATGCGTTCGATGCGCTCGGGGGCGAGTTCGCCCTCGATCAAGGCCAGGAGATCGTCATCGGGGAGCGGAGCGGTCATGGATCAGTCACCCCTGCGCGATCCGGAGGAGCCCTCGATGGCTTCGAAGCGTTCGCGCAACGCGGCGCGGGCGCGGAACAGCCGGCTCTTGACGGTCCCTTCGGGAACATCAAGCACTTCGGCGATCTGCCGGTAGTCCAGACCCTGCATGTCCCGGAGGATCAGCATGGCGCGTTGCTCGGGCTCCAGTCGTTCGAGGGCGGCGTAGAGCGTTCGACGCTCTTCCGCCAGTTCGACGCTCGATGCCGGGTCGGGTTCCATCGCGGCGTGCGATGGGGCGTGGCCGGCAGTGCCGGCCGTCGGGCCGGACGAAGCATTATCGGACGTTTTTCGCTGGTACCTTGACCCGGTGTCGTCCTCCAGGGAGACGTGTCGGCGGAGTTTTTTCCGCCGGAGGCCGGTCAGGCAGGCGTTCATGGCCACCCGGATCATCCATGTGGAGAGCTTGCTGCGGCCGTTGAACTGGTGGAGGCCCTGAATGATCCGGACCATCGCGTCCTGGGTCATGTCGCGGGCCTCGTCGGGGTCGGCGAGCATGCGGAGGCAGACACCGAACAGGCGGTCCTGGTAAGCGGTCAGGAGCTCGGAAAGGGCGGTCTGATCGCCGGCGCGGTGGGCCCGGAGGAGGGCGAGGTCGCGTGCGTCGGCCTGCTCGGGGGTGATTTCCGGGTTGGGACGGGGCGTTGCCGCGGGTGTGCGCGGGGCAGGCGGGGTCGATCGGGAGTGGGGTGGGGTCCTCGTCGGCATGCGGGTGTGTACTGCGATACGATCGGATTGGGTGTTCGGATCAGGAATTCGGGCTTCCGGACTCGGCAATGCTGAGGAAGGGGCCGACGGGTGAGCCGCATGCAGCCTTCTACAGCACGGCCCGGACCTGGCGGTGAGGACCGTTGGGGAGGGTACCAGTCGCCGCTCGCTGGACGCTATGCCTCTCCCATGATGCGGGCGATCTGGTCGCCCCGGCGAAAGTTCGAAACCTGGCGGGCGATCTGGGTCGCGGTGGCGCGGGCGCAGCGGGAACTTGGGTTGCCGATTCCCGAGAAGGCCGTCGTGGAGCTTGCGGCGAACCAGCGGCTGGAGGACTTGGATTTCGCGCGGGCCGCGGAGCACGAGAAGCGGCTGAAGCATGACGTGATGGCCCATGTCCATGCGTTTGGCGATGCCTGCCCGACGGCCCGGGGGGTGATCCACCTTGGGATGACCAGCCAGGATGTGGTGTGCAACGCGGATGCGATGGTCATTCGCGAGGCGATGGTGCTGACGATCGCCAAGGCGGCGCGGCTGGTGGACGCTTTGGCGACCTTTGCCGAGAAGTGGAAGGCGACCCCGACGCTGGGGTTCACGCATTACCAGCCGGCGCAGCCGACGACGATCGGGCGACGGGCCGCGCAGTGGGGCTACGACACTGCGCTGGTGGTCGAGCGGATTGAGCGGACACTGGGATCGCTGCGGTTCCGCGGGCTCAAGGGGGCCACCGGGACGCAGGCGTCGTTTCTGGAGCTTTTCGGCGGTGACGCGGTCAAGGTCGCTGAACTCGAGAAGCGCGTGGTTTCGTCGCTGGCGGGAAGCGCCGCCGGGGTGCACACGATCACCGGGCAGACGTACCCGCGCGGGGACGATGTCGCGGTGATCTCGGAACTGGCCGCGCTGGCGGCGGTGATCCACAAGGTGTGCAACGACATCCGGCTGCTGTGCAACCGCAAGGAGCTGGATGAGCCCTTCGCGGCGGACCAGATCGGCAGTTCCGCGATGCCCTACAAGCGGAACCCGATGCGGTGCGAGCGGGTGACGGGGCTGTGCCGTTTCGTGATGAATCTGCCGGGGAATGCCCTGGATACGGCCGCGACGCAGTGGCTGGAGCGGACGCTCGATGACTCGTCGAATCGGCGATTGGTGCTGCCGGAGGCGTTCCTGACGCTGGACGGCGTTCTGGACACGATGCACAGCGTCGTGCGCGGGCTGGTGGTCCATGAGGCGACGGTGCGGAAGAACCTGGACGACGAGCTGCCGTTCATGGTGAGCGAGAACCTGATGATGGCCGCGGCCAAGCTGGGGCGGGACCGTCAGGAGGTCCACGAAGCGATCCGCCGTCACGCGCAGGCGGCGGGCTTGCGGGTGAAGGACGAGGGGAAACCTAACGACCTCTTGGAGCGGCTGCGGGGTGAACCCTTGCTGGCGGGCGTGGATCTGGCGGGGGCGATGAACGCCTCGGCGTATGTCGGACTGGCGGCGCAGCAGACGGAGCGGTGCGGACGCGAGGTCTTTGCGCCGATCCGCGCGCGGCATGCCGCGGCGATCGCGGCGCTGCCGATGTCCGAGCCCGACGTGTAAGTGAGCGGATGAACGTGAGAAACGGGCGCGGGGCCGATACGATCAGCCTCAGTGAACGATTTCCCGCGCGATCCCAAGGAGCCAACGCTGCCGCACGATGCGGCGGAGGGTGTGGGCGCCCAGGAGAACGAGCAGCCGACGATTCACGTGGACGGCTCGGAGTCCGAGGGGTCGTCGGCGGTGGATGATGTGCTCGAAGGCGCCCAGACGACCGCGGAACTGGTGCTGGGTGTCGAGACGCTGGAAGCGGCGGACGCGGCGGAGACGCTGGAGCGTCTGGAGCCGCAGGAGTCGGCGGAAGTCGTCAAGCAGATGGAGTTCGCGGCGGCGGCCGAGGCGCTCGCGCACATGGAGGCTCCGTTGGCGGCGACGGTGCTGATGGACCTGGACCCGCAGGAAGCGGCGAACTTGATCTCGCTGATGGAGCCCGACGACGCGGCGGACATTCTGCAGGCGGTGCCCAAGCCGCTGTGCGCGGATGTGCTGGCGCGGCTGGCGCCAAAGCCGGCGGCGGTGCTTGGGAAGCTGGCGCTCTACGACCCCGAATCGGCGGGCGGGATCATGACGACGGACATCGTCGTCGTTCCCGAATCGACGACGATCGGACGGACGATCGAGCACATCCAGCGGTTCCAGATCTCGTCGAGTCAGCATGATGTGTACTGCGTGGACAGCGACAAGCGGCTGGTGGGGACGATCGGTCTGCGCGAACTGCTCCTGCACCCGGACAAGGATCCGGTCAGCGACTGGATGGAGCGGGATGTTGACGCGGTGACGCCGAGCGTCGACCGCGAGGCGGTGGCACGGCTGTTTGAGAAGTACGACTACCTGACGGTCCCGGTGGTGGACGACCATCGACGTGTTCTGGGAATGGTGACGGTCGATGACGTCCTTGACATCATCAGCGCCGAGCACACCGAAGACGCCCTGAAGCAGGTGGGTGCCGGCGCGCACGAGGCGGTGTACAGCCCCATCCGGACGAAGTTCAAGGGGCGTTTTCCGTGGCTGCTGGTGAATCTGGTGACCAGCCAGATCGCCGCGAGCGTGATCCTGCTCTACAAAGACATGACGACCCTGGTGCCGGCGGTGATCTCAGTGATGCCGGTGATCGCGAATCAGGCGGGCAACGCGGGGCAGCAGAGTCTGGCGGTGACGCTGCGCGGGCTCGTGCTGGGGGAGATCCGGGGCGAGCGTGTGCTGCGTTTGATCTTGCGCGAGATGGCGCTGGGGCTGGTGGCGGGGCTGGCGGTCGGCGCGGTGCTGGCGCTGAGCATGTGGCTCATCGGGGCCGATGTGCTCAACATCCACTCGGAGTTCGACTGGCGATTGGGGGTGGTGGCCGGGGGGGCGATGACCGGGGCGCTGTACGTGGGCTGCCTGGTGGGCACGCTCATTCCGCTGGTGATGGACCGGGTGGGCTTTGACCCCGCGACGGCTTCGAGCATTTTCCTGACCATGTTCACCGACGGGTGCAGCTTCCTGACCTTCCTGTCGCTGCTTTACTTCACGCACGAATGGGTGATGGCAGGGGTTGGTTCGGGGGGGTAGGGGGCTCGAAAAGGGACTTGGAGGCCGCCGGGTTGACGCCCCGGCGGCGGGTCGGGACACTGCCCCTCCCGGCGCAGGGACGGGTCGGTGCGGAACTGGCGAGTGGCCGGGTGCGTATCCCCTCAGTGCTGCGGCCCGCTTCGGCGGGGCGCGGATGGCGGCGGGAGGTCGGCGGAGCCGATCGCGGATTGTTTTTGGAAGTCGTCCGCCCCAGGCGGGCTCCCTCGGTTCTCGTGCGCGGAGGTGTATCGGTATGGCGTCAAAGTCCAGCGCCAGCGTCGGCATGATGGCGAGCCTTGCGGTCTTCGCGCTGCTCTCGCTCGTCTTGTTCGTGCTGACGGTCGTGTTCATGGCCCGCACGCAGAAGATGACCAAGGAACGGGAGGCCGCCCTGGCCGACCTGTCGGTCGCGGTGAAGTCCGACGAGCGGGATGACCGCTGGGAGGAACTCAAGACGCAGGCCCGGTCGGCGAACATGGGCGTGGTCCGGTACCTGGACCGCTCGCTGCGCGACACGCTGAAGCTCGCCGGCGGCAACCGCAACGACACGCCCGACACGGTGCGCGAGAAGTTTGAGAAGCGGACCGACGTGGCCCCGACGATGACCGGGACGATCGACCGGCGCGACCAGCAGATCGCGGACCTGAAGCGCGACCTCGAGAACGCCGAGCGCGACCGGGACAATGCGCTTGGCGACATGAAGGCCGGCGCGGAGCGGATCAAGCTGATCGAGGATGAGCACACCGCCACGGTCGCCAAGCTGAACTCGGAGATCGACGGCTACAAGTCGGAACTCGACCGCTTCCGCGAGGGCGTCGAGACGACGCAGCGGAGCATGCTCGACTCGAGCGCGCAGTCGCGGGCCGAGTCTGACCGGGAGATTGCAGACCTGCAGTCGCGCAACGGCGCGTTGTCGGACCGCCTGCTGGTGCTCGAAGGGCTCATCAAGAACCTGCAGGGCGCGACGCAGAAGAACCGTCTCACGGCCCCGAACGAGGCCGAGCTGGTGGATGCACGCGTCGTCGGCATCAACGCGGCCTCGCGCGAGGTGTACCTGAGCATCGGCCGTTCGCAGCACGTCGTAGTCGGCATGCCCTTTGAGGTGTACAGCCGCGGGACATCAATCCGTCCGGACGCCGACGGCGAATACCCGGCGGGCAAGGCGAGCGTTGAAGTGGTTCGGATCGATCAGGGAACCTGCGTGGCGCGGATCATCCGCGAGGCGCGGGGCAACCCGATCATCGACGGCGATTTCGTCGCCAACGCGGTGTACGACCCCAACAAGAAGTACACCTTCACGGTGTACGGCAACTTTGACGCCAATCGCGACGGCATCCCGACGCCCGGCGAGGCGGCGGACATCCGCGCCTTGATCGATCAGTGGGGCGGCACGGTGCGCGACGACATCGGCGGCGACACCGACTTCCTCGTGCTGGGCACGCGGCCGATCCTGCCGCCGGAGCCCAAGGAGACCGATCCGGTCGAGCTGATCAACCGGTACCTGCGCCTCAAGCAGGCGGTGCAGCGCTACGACGATCTCTTTGAGACCGCCAAGCGCACGGGCATCCCGGTGCTCAACCAGAATCGCTTTGAGACCCTGACGGGGCAGCACGGCCAGCGGTGAGCGCGGTCGCCAAACCCGGCAAGAAAAAGAAGAAGCGCGGCGGCCCGTCGTGGCTGCAAGGGTCGGTGTACGCGCTGGTGCGGACCGCTTCGGCGGCGTCGCAACTGGCGGGGGTCGAGGCGTCGATGCGCGCCATGCGCGACTTCGGCGGCGCCTTCGCCACCATGCCCTTCAATCACAAACGGCTGCAGCGCGCGATCGACAACATTCAGTGGTGTTTCCCGGACTGGGACGAGCAGACGCGCCATGAGCACGCGGTCGAGGCGTACCGGCACCTGTTCATGCTGGCGGTCGAGATCGGCGCTGCGCCGCGCCTGCTGACGGAAGACGGCTACGCGGCATACATCGAGATCGGCGAGATGCATGGCGGACTGCTGGCGCTGCTCTCGGGCCGGCCGGCGGTGCTGGTGACGGGCCACTGCGGGAACTGGGAGCTGCTGGGCTACACGATGGCGCTGCTGGGTTTCCCGATGCATGCCCTGTACCGGCCGCTGGATTCCAAGCCGCTGGACGAGTGGGTGAAGCAGACGAGAACTCGGCGCGGGCTGAATCTCGTTGACAAGTTCGGCGCGGCGCGGGCGCTGCCGACGATCGTGGCGCGCGGCGACCCGGTGGGGTTCATCGCCGATCAGAACGCGGGCGACCGCGGGATGTTCGTGCCGTTCTTTGATCGCCTTGCCTCGGCGTACAAGGCGATCGGGCTGATGGCGATGCAGCACGACGCGGTGGTGATCTGCGGACAGGCGCGGCGGCTGAGCGGGATCTCCGCGGAGCGCGCGATGGCGCACTCGGATGGATCGAGCGACTCGATGGTGCGTCGCTCGCAGTTGCTGCGGTACCGGATCGAGGTGGTGGACATGTTCACCTCCGAGGACTGGTCGAAACACCCTGATCCATTGTTCTACATCACGGCCCGGTATCGGCGGTCGATCGAGGCGATGGTGCGGCGGGCGCCGGAGCAGTACCTGTGGATGCACCGCTACTGGAAGAGCCGTCCGGCGTTTGAGAAGTCGGGCAAGCCGATCCCCGACAAGATGGTCGAGAAGATCGCCCAGCTTCCCTGGATCACGCCGACGGCACTGGAGCGGATCATCGAGCGGGGGCGTCAGGATGCGCGGGAGACGCTGGCGGAGGAACGTGGAAAGGGCGCGGGATCGTCCGTGATTGCCCCGGGGGGCGTTGTGGCGGATACTCCCGGCCCTGCATCGACGAATGGCGACGCGGACGCGGGCGGCGTGGGCCGTCCGGCCGCGGCGAGTGAACAGTCGGCGGTGGAGGAGTTTGAGGAATTCTTGAGCTTGGCCAAATCGCGTCAGATTCTGCTGGTTCGCACGCTTGGAAAGCCCGCGTCCGACGAGGACGACGAGGTGCGCGTGCCGATGCCCGAAGAGATGACGCCGCTGGGGCGCATGTCGGAAGTGATTGATGCACTGCGGGACTTCAACACCGCGCCGGACGGCGCGCGTGATACGGCGGGCGTGGTGTTCGGCCCAGGGTTCTCGGGACAGTTGCCGCTGGTGGGCATGAACGACGACGTGGGGCAGGTGCTGGTGAGCATCTCGGAAGATGAGATCGCGTGGCCGGTGCTGTTCAACATCTGCCGTCAGTTGGGATGGAAGCTGATGGACCCGACGTCGGGTCGGATGTTTGGGTGAGCAGGCAATGCATTGAATGAAGCAGGGGAAGAGAGAGTAAGAATGCCGCAAGAGACGAAGGGTTACGGGATTGGTGGCGGGGTGCTGGAGCGTGAGGCTTTGCCGACGTTCCAAGGGTTGGTGGCCACGCGCGAGGATGAGAAGGCGCTGCTGGCGGCGCTTGAGCAGGCGTTTGACTACCGCGGTGATGTGACGCTCACGCTCGTCGACGGGAAGAGTGTCGTGGGCTACATCTTCGATCGCCGCGCCGGCGACCGGCTGGCGAACTCGTCGCTGCGGCTCATGGGGGCTGCGTCGGATGAAAAGATCACGATCCGCTACGACCAGATCGCCCGGATCGAGTTCTCGGGTAAGGACACCGCGGCCGGGAAGAGCTTTGAGACCTGGCTGAAGAAGTACGTGGAGAAGCGGTTGGCGGGGGAGAAGGCCAGTATCGAGAGCGAAACGCTGGATTGAGGGTGATTCCGGCCCGCGGTCGTGGTATTGCAATAGGGCGTTGGCAGTCTCGTTGAGCCACCGGATGCGAGTGGAGGGCTTGAGCGATGCGATGCCGTGTAATTCGTTGCTTGATCGTTCTGACAGTGGTCGGTGTTTGGACTGGGTCCGCACGGGCGCAGGCGACGCCGACGTTCAGCAATATCCCGTACGGCGACGGGCACGTGCGGCAGATGCTCGACATTTACCTGCCGACGAATCCGCCGTCGGGACCGCGCCCGGCGGTGGTGTGGGTGCACGGCGGCGGGTGGCAGAACGGCGACAAGCTCTCGGCGGGGAACCGTGCGCCGCTGCTGCTACAGGCCGGATATGTGGTGGTCGGAATCAACTACCGCTACTCGCACCAGGCGATCTTTCCGGCGCAGATCCACGACTGCAAGGCGGCGATCCGGTGGCTGCGGGCGAACGCGGGGACGTACAACATTGATCCCGCGCGGATCGGCGGGTGGGGTTCATCGGCGGGCGGGCACCTGGTCGCGCTGCTGGGAACCTCCGCCGGGGTGATGGACGCCGAGGGGACGGTCGGGGGGAACCTGACTCAGTCGTCACGCGTGCAGGCGGTAGCGGATTACTTCGGGCCGACGGATTTCTTCAGCGTGCAAGGCTGGCACACCAACTGCGCCGGAACTTCGGCGGAGGAGGCGCTGCTGGGCGAATGCCTCGCGGATATTCAGACGAATCAGGATGATCCCGCATGGGCCGAGGTGGTGGCGCGGGCGCACCTGGCGGGGTCGGTGACGCATGTCTCGCCGGATGATCCGCCCTTCTACATCGCGCACGGCACGGCCGACACCACGGTGTGGCCGGAGCACAGTGAAATCCTGCACGGGCTGCTAAGCGCTGCGGGTGTGAACGTGTCGCTGCACATGGTCGAGGGCGCGGGCCACTTCATGCCGGCAACCGAGGACCAGATCGTGCGGGCGTTCTTCAATGCGATGCTGGTGACGACCCCGCCGCCGTCGCCCTGCGCGGGGGACGCGAACCGGGACCGGGTTGTGAATGCGGCGGACCTGTCGGTGACGTTGAGCGGATTCGGCGAGCCGACGCCGTCGGGTGAGAACGGGGATCTGAATGGCGACGCGGTCGTCGACGGGGCGGACTTGAGTGTGCTGCTGTCGAACTTTGGGGATGGGTGCTGAGGGTCAGTTCGTGCAGCCGAAGTTGCCGAGGAGCACGCTGAGGTCGGCGGCATCGCAACGGTCATCGAAGTTCACGTCGCCGGCAACCGGGCTTGGTCCGGGGTTCGGTCCGATTGTCCCGAAGTTGGAAAGAAGGACGGAGAGGTCAGCGGCGTCCGTTCGATAGTCCTCATTCGTGTCCCCGGCGCAGGGTGATCGGTATCCTGGGACGAGCGACAAGAACGAAGTCGGCCCCGGCGCGCCGGGCTTGAACGGCGTGACGAAGAAGAACTCTTTCCGCGGCGGTGCGCGGACGTCAACGCGGAAACTGAACATCGTGCCCCAGCGGAGCGCGTTGGCGTTTGGATTCACTGCGTAGGGCTCGGTCGCCCATTCGAGGAAGTCCGCGCCCTGCGTCACGGTCCACGGCGTCTCGCTGTACGGCTCGCCGCTGTGGTGCGCTGGACCGACGAACCGCACATTCGTCACCGGCACCCCGACTGGCATCTTGACACGCAGGGACTGCACGCCGTAGTCATCCCGGAGGTTGGCGATCTGGTACTCGTAGCGAAACCATCCCATTCCCGCGTATGACGTGTTGACGTCGATTCGCAATGGCCGCCCGGTGTGAATCTCACCAATCGAAAAGAACATGTAATCATCGATGAAACGCCGGCCGCGAACGGTCGTTCCGGTCGGCGTCAGCGTGCGGTCAGTGGGCGACCCGGCGACGTTGACCTCGCGATAGCTCGAGACCGGAAAACCGCCTTGCGTGAGTGCGACGGCCTCGACGAAGAAGCGCGAGGGGTTCACACTTGGGTCCACGTCTGAAAGCGCGAACTGCAGCCGTCTGGAGTGTCCGTCGGTGGTGGGCGGGTTGGCGGGGGGGAAGGGATAGGCGAACGTGATCGGGCTGATGTCAGATCGAGGTCCGAGCAGGCTTTGAGTGCCAACGGTCGACGCCGAGTCGGGGCTCGAGCACCAGACGCCGAGATTGATTCCTCCGGCGGGTGTGCAGCTTGTACAGCACAACTGCTGCTGCAGCGGCGGGACGACCGCGTGGAAAGCCCACGACATGCCGATGTGATCCACTTGCTCGGTACCATCAACGAGGGACAAGCGATACAAGTTCTGCATGACGATCGGGTGCTGATTGGAGCCGGAATCAAACGGAGTCGGTGCACTGTCGTTGTTGCACCAAGTGACGCCAAACATCACGGCGTCGCGTCCGCCGATGGCCGCGTAATTCGCGGCCGAACCGATATCGCCGATGAGGAGCCTGTCGAAACCGACGGGGAAGCACTGGGCCGTCGCCGAGGGCGCGGCGGCTGAACCGCATGCGGCGGCGACAACGAGCAGAAGTTTCATCATGGGCGAGCCTCCGGCAATGGCGGCGCGAAGCTTCGCGCCGATTGTTAGGATCGACCGGTGACGATGAGTTTGCAAGCTCAAACCGAAAAAGGCCGCCGGGTGGACCCGCTTATACGTCCAGACTCTTCACTTCCAGCGCGTGTTCCTCGATGTAGGCGCGACGCTGGTCGACGTTCTCGCCCATAAGGATGGTGAAGAGTTCGTCGGCGGCGGAAGCGTCGTCCCAGTTCACGCGGAGGAGCGTGCGGCGGGTGGCGTCCATCGTGGTTTCCCAGAGCTGCGCGGGGTCCATTTCGCCCAGACCCTTGAAGCGCTTCACTTCCATGCCGCGGCGGCCCACGTCGAGCAGGTTCTCGAGAATCGAGGGGATGCTCGGGCACTCGACGACCTTGGAGGCGGCGATGGTAATTTCCGTTTCGACGGCTTCTTCAGCGTCGGCGCCGTCCGATGCGGCGGCGGTGGTCTTCTTGACGCTGCCGCGCATCGGGGTTTGCCAGGCGTACTTGGTGGCGACCTTCTCGCCGGTGACGGCTTCGTGCTGCGTGAGCGAGTAATCGTCGATGTCGAGCGAGAAGCCCGCTAGCTTCTTGAAGATGAGGCCGAGTTCCTTGTTCTCGTGCAGCTCGCGGACGGTCGCGACGTTGGGCGCGACGATCTGCTTGACGCGA
Organism: Phycisphaerales bacterium; assembly: GCA_041750235.1. GTDB lineage: Bacteria > Planctomycetota > Phycisphaerae > Phycisphaerales > UBA1924 > JBGSZV01. The sequence goes on along the minus strand of JBGSZV010000146.1, from coordinate 6,892 downwards.
TCGGCGTCGGGCGCGGACTCGCCCTCGACGGCAACCGCAGCGGCGTTCTCGAGCAGGACCAGCTTGTTCTGTTTCACGATCTGATGGACGTGGTCCTCGCTCCACGCGAAGGCCTCGCCGCCGGGCCACGTGAGGCGGTGGGTCGGCAGGTTGTCCTGCTTGGAGGAGTCGAGCTTGCGGGCGGCGAGCAGCGTTGCGAATGGGACTCCGCGGCGCTGGACGACCTCGGCGAGCTCGGCGAGTCGCCGGAGTGTCTTGACGAGGGACTGAAGGTCGGCGCCCTCGATGGTGCGGACGATCTTCTCGTACCCTCGGTTCGAGTCGAAAGAGACTTCGCGAACGATGAACGATGCGCCCTCCAAGCCGAGTTCGGCCAAGGTGTCGTTCATCTTCTGCTGATTCAGGACGTACTGGCTCTTCTTGCTGCGGGTGATCTGGTAGAGCGGCGGCTGGGCGATGAAGACCTTGCCGCGCTTGATGAGTTCGGACATCTGGCGGAAGAAGAAGGTGAGCAGGAGGGTGCGGATGTGCGAGCCGTCGACGTCGGCGTCGGTCATGATGATGACGCGGCCGTAGCGCAGCTTGGAAACGTCGAACTCCTCACCGATGCCGCACTTGAGGGCGGAGATGAGGGTGCGGATTTCCTCGAACGCCAGCACCTTGTCGAGGCGGGCTTTCTCGACGTTGATGAGCTTGCCGCGGAGCGGCAGGATGGCCTGCGTCTCGACGTCGCGGCCCTGGGTGGCCGAACCGCCTGCGGAATCACCTTCGACGATGAACATCTCGGAGCGATCGACATCGCGGGTGGTGCAGTCGCGGAGCTTGGCGGGCATGGAGCCGCTCTCGAGCGCGCTCTTGCGGCGGGTCAGGTCGCGGGCCTTGCGGGCGGCCTCGCGGGCCTGCGCCGCAATGAGGCCCTTCTGGCAGATGCGCTTGGCTTCGCTGGGGTGTTCCTCAAGCCAGGACTGCAGGCGTTCGCCGACGACCTGCGAAACCAGGCCCTCGATCTCGGTGTTGCGGAGTTTGCCCTTGGTCTGGCCTTCGAACTGAGGGTCGGGGAGCTTCACGCTGATGACGGCGGCGAGGCCTTCACGCCAATCGTCCCCCGAAGGAGTCGGGTCTTTTTCTTTGATGAGGCCGGCCTGCTTGGAGTAGTTATTGAAGATGCGTGTGAGAGCGCTCTTGAAGCCAGAGAGGTGCGTGCCGCCGTCGACCGTGCGGATGTTGTTGGCGAAGGTCAGCAGGAGTTCGTTGTACGAGTCGTTGTACTGCAGCGCGACATCGCAGGTGAAGCCGCTCTGGGACTGCTCGCCGCGGAGGGAGACGATCTCGTGGAGCGTGCCCTTGGCGTGGTTGAGGTGCTCGACGAACTGCACGAGGCCGTTGTCGAAGCGGAAGGTCTCGTCCTTGATGTTGCCGTCAACGCCGACGCGTTCGTCGGTGATGCGGATGGTGACGCCGGGGTTGAGATAGGCGAGTTCGCGGAGGCGGTTGGCGAGAGTGGTGTAGGAGAACTCGGTCTCGGGGAAGATCTGGGTGTCGGGCTTGAAAGTGACCTTGGTGCCGGTGCGCCGGTTGGGATGGCCGGTGGGGCCGGTGACGCCGATGTCGCCGATCTTGTGCAGCGGTTCGACGGTCTTGCCGCGCTCAAAGCCGATGCGGTGGATGGTGCCGTTGCGGTAGACGTCGACGTCGAGACGCTCGGAGAGGGCGTTGACGCAGGAGATGCCGACGCCGTGGAGGCCGCCGGAGACCTTGTAGGCCGAACCCTCTTCGCCGAACTTGCCGCCGGCGTGGAGGACGGTCATGACGATTTCGACGGCGGGCTTGCCGTCGTACGCGGGGTTGTCGTGCTTCTTGGGGTCGATGGGGATGCCCGAGCCGTCGTCGATGACGGAGAGTGAGTCGTCGGCATGGATGCGGACGAGCACCACGGTGGCGCGGCCCGCCATGCACTCGTCGATGGAGTTGTCGACCGCCTCGTAGACGAGGTGGTGCAGTCCGCCGGGGCCGGTGTCGCCGATGTACATGCCGGGGCGCTTGCGGACGGCTTCGAGGCCCTCGAGGATCTTGATTTGGTCGGCGCCGTAGGCTTGGGGCGCAGCGCCGTTGGTAGCACCGGCGACCGGCTTGGCTTCGACGGCGGGGGCATCTTTGTCGGACTTGTTGGGCATGCTTTTGGCGGTGGTTGGAGGCATCGAAACCCCGGTCAAATTCCGCACGCGCTGGCGTGCCGGCAAGAGACAAACATTATAGACGCGCGGGCGCGCGTACGCGCGAAAACGCCCCCCTCAGCGGGAGGCGTTTGGCGGCAGAAATACGGGCTGGAAGGCTGGGATCAGGGCTGGATTTCGATCTCGGTGCCGCCCTCGACGAGCAACTCGTAGACCAACTCGATGTCGGGGGCGTCCATGCGGACGCAGCCCATGGACATTTCCTTGCCGATGCTGTCGGGGTCGATGGTGCCGTGGATCCCGAAGCCCATCTTGTCGCGGTTGGAATCGTCGACACCGTCGATGCCGACCCAGCGCTCGCCGATGGGGTTGAGGGGGTCGTCGGCGGTGAAGGACTCGCCGGTGCGGGGGTTCACCCACGCGGGGTCAACGAGCTTGCTCTGGGGGCGGACGACCCAGTGGCCAAGGGGGGTGCTGCCGGCCTCGCCGAGCCCGACGCGGAAGGAGCGGAGGAAGAGGTGGTTGCCCTGGCTGTCGGTGGCGTCGGCAAAGAGGTCCATGCGGAAGTCGCTCTTGTCGACGATGGCATGGAAGGGGCCCTTGAGGAGCTTGATCTTCTGGCCTTCACGGATGCGGCGCGGGTCGGAGATCTGGTTGATGCGCTGGATGAAGCGCCAATCGACCTTGAGGTCCTGCTCGCGCGAGATGCGGTTGAGGTTGTCGCCGCCGGCGATGATGTACGTGCTGGCCATGCGGTCATCGGGGTAGGCGACCGGCGAGAAGGTGATCTTCTCGGCGATGGAAGCGAGCTTGCCGCGGAGCGTTTCCTGGTCTGAGGGCGAACCGGCGGCGGCGTAGTACGCGCGGTTGTACGCGTCGCGGGCGTCGATGAGCGCGTTGCGCGCGAGGGCGGAATCACCCTCGTCAACCAGCGTCTGGATCGAGGCGAGGCGCGTCGTGGAGGTGGGGGGCGGAGGGGTTGTGGTCGGTGCGGTGGACGGCTGGGTCATGCCCTCGGGCGACGGCTGTGATTCGGGCTGAGGCGTCGACACCGGTGGAGTGACGGCAGGCTTCACCGCATCGCTGGCGCCGAGTGAACTCTTCTGGGTCATCTCGACGACCGGCGCTGGTTCACGCTTGGGGAGCACGACGGGGGGCTTGGCGCTCTCGGGCGCGTTATTGGCGAGGTCGGCCAGTTTGCCGACGCCCGGGGCCATGCCGGTGACGGCGGGCGCGTTCTTCTTCGATGCGTTCGACGCCGCCTGCTTCTCGGCGCGAGGAGAGACGGGTCCCTTGGAGGGACGCGACAGAGCCCAGACACCGCCCGCGGCGACCGCGAGCACCACGAGCACTGTCAGCGGACGTCGCACGCTCATGGTGCGGACGCGCGGGCGTGAGATGCCGCTGGTGAGACGACCGGTGGTTGGGCGAGCGACTTGGGAGGGCAGGGCCATGGGGGGTTCCGGTGGTTCCTGGTGTGCTCGAACGCCCGCGCTAACACACGCGGATCAGGCGGCGATCGGTCGCGACCGCATCCATGCGCACATCTTGCGCGAAGACCGGTACGCGGGTGACGATCTGGTCTTCGAGGCAGATGCCGCAGAGCTGCGGGCGTTCAGCGCGATCGCCCATGGATGTATCGGCATGGCGAACAATAGGGGCGAGAAAGCGGTCATAGAAGCCGCCGCCACGGCCGAGACGCCCGCCGACGGTATCGAACGCGACGCCGGGTACGACGATGAGATCGAGGGTGGCGGGATCGACCGGCTCGCCGGTGACGGGCTCCGGCACGCCGTGACGCCGGATCTCGGTGCGGGTGTCGGCGGGATCGACGGCCCAGGCGGCCATGGTGGATTTCACCCAGTCGATGCGTGGAAAACAGACGACCCCGCCGGCCTGGGCGTAGTCGAGGGCGAGGTGTTCGGGGTTGATCTCCGACGAGCCGTGGACCGCGAGGTAGAGCATCACGCGGAGTCCCTGGCGTGGGGGGACAAGGGAGCGAACGTTCTCGCAGGCAAGGGTCGATGCGGTGGCGGCCTGGGCGGGGCCGACGTCCGCGAGGCGACGAGTCATCTCGGCGCGGAGGGTCTTCTTGGGATCGCCGGAGTCGAAGGGCATGAATACATCATCGGCGCGCGGGGGGGAGTTTCCCCGCATGGCGCGTACCATCGCCGCCATGGCGCGTTCCGGACCGCTCTTTCACGTCGTGATGCATGAGCCCGAGATCCCCAACAACACGGGGAACATCGGCCGGACGTGCATCGCCACGGGGTGCGCGCTCCACCTTGTGCATCCGCTGGGTTTCGATACAGGGGAGAAGGCGCTGCGGCGGGCGGGGCTGGATTACTGGCCCCGGCTAGGCGTGCGGGAGCACCTGACCTGGGAGGCGTACCGATCGGCGACCAACGCGATTGAGGGGCGGACGTGGCTCACGTCCGGCCACGCCGGTGTGCCGCTGTGGGAGGCGGATCTGCGCGCGGGTGATCATCTGGTGTTCGGCAAGGAAACGCGCGGGCTGCCGGAGGAGATGCTGGCGGCGCATCCGGGGCGGGTGATCCATCTACCGATGGTGCCGGGGGAGCGGGGGCTGAACGTGGCGACCGCGGTGTGCGCGGTGGTGTACGAGGGGATCCGTCAGTGCGTGGCGCGCGGGGAAGCGCGGCTCGACGAGAACGGCCGGCTGGCGATTGATTAGTGCGGGGCGTTGAGGATGTCGGCGGGCGCGATGATCACCCATTTGCCGCGCAGGACCGAGAGGTCGATGGTCGCGGGCTGCTGGCTGGCGGTCTTCCAGAACTTGACGGTCGCCCGGTTGTCGGTCTGCGAGACCTTCTCGAAGCGGGCGGATGTGTACGACTTTCCGAAGTAGTCGCGGATGAGGGAATCGGAGGCCTTCGCCGTTTCATCGGTCATGGCGGTGGCGCGTTCGACCGCTTCGGCGGCGTCGTTCACGTTCGCGTAGCCGAGTGAACTGGGGTCGCAGAAGTCGGCGGCTGCGCGGAGGTCGCCGCGCTTGATGGCGTCGATGAACGCCTGCATCGTTCCCTCGGGCGTTGAGGTATTGGCGGCGGCTGCCGCGGCGGGCGCTCCGCCGGTGAGTTCGTCGGCGAGGGTGCTCGCGTCGTAGACCTTGCGGAGCGATTCGATGATCGCGCGGAGATCGACCGAGACCGAGCGTCCGCGCGCCTGATCGAAGGCAACATCCCAGACGAGCGAGTGGCGGTTGCCGTCGAAGATGAGGCCGACGGCCTCGCCGTTACGGTTGATGACCGGGCTGCCGGAGTTGCCGCCGATGATGTCGTTGGTGGAGATGAAGTTGAAAGGTGTGGCGAGTTCGAGCGCATCCTGCTTCTTTTTCCACGACTCCGGCAGATTGAATCCGGCTTCACCGGCTCGCTGTTCGGCGCGTTCGTACAGGCCTTTGAAGGTGGTGAAGGGCTCGATCTGCACGGCGTTCTCTTCGTAGCCGACGACGGTGCCGACCGAGAGCCGGAGGGTGAAGGTGGCGTCGGGGTAGGTGTCGCCGCCGAGGAGGGCGAAGCGGGCCGCGGCGATGCGGGCGTAGGCCTGACGCTCGGCGGCCTCGACCTCGTCTTCATACTTCTTCCGCAGGGCGCGGGCCTCTGTGTCGAGGGCGATGGCGAGGGCCATCATGGGGTCCTTGCCAGCGCCTGCGATCTGCTCGGCGCCGGCGGTGGCGAGCTTCTTGCGGACCTCGATGTCCTTGAGACTGGTGCCGCGGACGACCGCTTCCGCGCGTTCACGCGGCGACTTCCCAGCGAGGGCTGCAAGCACGACGGGGTCGTCAGCGCCGAGGTTCTCTGCGAGCTGGGAGAGGCCGCTGGCGACGCGGTCGATCTCGAGCGACTCATGGATCGGGGCGGGGGAGAAGAGGTCGAACTCGATCGAGGGGATGTTGCTGTCGCGGTACTCGCTGAGGCGCTCGGCGTCGGGCTTGGAGCGTTCCTCGTTGAGGCGGAGCAGGGTGCGGGCGATGCGGAAGAGGTCGGAGTTCATCAGCACCGAACGGCGTGACTCGATGAGCCGGTGACGCGTGAAGAAGGGGCGGTAGGCGGCCTGCGCCTTGGCGATGTCGTCCCACGCGGAGGACCACTGGGCGCGGGCGTCGGGGTTGGCGTCGATCTTGTCGCGCAGCTCGCGTTCGGCGCGTTCTTTCTCGCCCATGATTCGGGGGTCGAGCAGGCCGTCGTACCGGCCGGCGAGCGCTTTGCGGGAGTTCTGATAGCCACCGAGGTCCTCGCCGCCGATGCGTGCCTGTTCGCGGGAGTACTCGACGAAGTTGCGGAGCTGCACCTCCCGGCGCCAGACGCCGGCGAGACGCGCGGGAAGCTCGACATCTCGAACAAAGCGCAGGTGGTCCATCGTGAGCTGACGCTGCGTGCTGCCGGGGTTGCCGACGGTGAAGACCAGGTCGGTGGTCTTCAGCGGAGTGCTGCTGAAGCGGAGATAGTGCTCCGGCTTGAGGGGTTTGCCCTCGTCGTAGATGCGGAGGAAGGTGCAGTCGAGATTGAACCGGGGGTACTCGAAGTTGTCGACATCGCCGCCGAAGGCCGCGATGTCGGACTCGGGGGCGAAGACGAGGCGGACGTCGGTGTAGCGGCGGTAGAGATAGAGGTGGTACAGACCGCCGCCGTAGAGCGTGACGACCTGCGCCTTGAGGCGGGTGCGCTGCTCGGATTCCTTCTCGATCTCGGCGA
>JBGSZV010000145.1:0-12472 GCA_041750235.1 Phycisphaerales bacterium | reverse complement strand
CCCCGAGCCGCCCGCGCCCGTGCTCTTTGACGCCGGGGCCCACCTCGCCAACGTGTCATTCGGCACCGGCGACCTCGACGGCACTTTGCGACGCGTGCCGCTGTGGGTCCGGCACGCGGACCGGCTCTATCCAACGCTCGGCCTGTCTGCCGCGCTCGCGCACCTCAAGATCGATGTCTCCACCATCGATGTCACTCCGACCCGCTCGGTCATCACCGGCGCCGACAACACCCCCTTTGTCGTCCGCACCCACGGCGCCAGCTTCCATGACCCGCAGCGCGGCACCCGCATGTACCAGGTCGGGCTGCACTACATCACATGGCCCCGCGGCCGCGGGTGGATGCGGCAGTTCGCCGACGAGTCCAACCCTCGCCCGCTCTCGCTCGCCCGACTGGTGGACATCGACACCACGCTCCGCAGCATCAAGTCCAACGTCGCAAGCCTCGATACAAACGCACGAGCGCTCAACGCGACCTATGGCTTGGGAGACATGACGGGCTACGACGAGCGTGCGGCCATCGGTGAGGGGCTCAAGGCGGACTCGCCCGAGTTTGCCAGGATCGTCGCCCAGCAGAAAAAGGTCTGGACTGAGATCGCGAAAGGTGCCAAGGAACTCCTCGTCACGTTCGAGGGGCAGACCGATCTCAGCGAGGAAGAGCAGGGCGCAAAGTCGGATCTCGAAGCCGCGGCAAGTGCCGTCCCGCTCGCTGTCGATCAGATCGAAAAGGGCATCCGTCTGGTCCAGCAGGAGCGATTCGCCAACCGGGAGCGGTTCGGTGGGAAGATCGTCTTCATCGGATGGACCGCGACCGGGTCGCTCGCCGACTTCGTGCCGACGAGCATCGACCCCGGCACACCGGGGGTGCTGGTCCACGCCGCAGTCGCCAACGCGATTCTGACCCAGCGGGCTCTCTTGGTTGGTCCGACCTGGCTGACGCTCTTGGGGGCGGTCTGCGTGGCCATCCTCGGAGCCGTGGCGACGCTGATCGGCGTGTCGATGGGCGTGGTGGTGGGGCTGGTGACGCTTCTGATCGCCGGCATCCTCTGGGTGCTGGTCGCGGGGTCAGTCTGGGATGGCGGCGTGACCGTCATCACCACCGTCCCGCCGCTCTTGGCCATGGCGCTGGCCTGGCTCTCGGTGATCATGCATCGCCTCATCGTGGAGCAGCGCGGCCGGAAGCAGACCGAGGCCCGATTCCGGAGCTACGTCTCGCCGGATGTCGTGGACATCCTCGTCAACAACCCCGACATGGACACCATGCGGCCCGACCGGCGGGAGCTGACCATCGTCTTCAGCGACATCGCCGGGTGGACCACCCTCTCTGAACGCCTCGGCACCGAGGGTATCGGCACCTTCCTGCGGACCTACCTCAAGGCCATGACCGAGGCCCTGCAGGCCAACCGGGCGACCCTCGACAAGTACATCGGCGACGGCATCGTCGCCTTCTGGGGCGCACCGATCGAGAACCCGGATCATGCCCGCGACGCGGCCAAGGCAGCGATTGAGATGATGTCGGTGCTCGACCGGATGAACGAGGAGGGGGCGTTCGGGGCCGCCGGCAAGGTGGCGGTCCGGGTCGGGCTGGCGACCGGCGAGGTCAGCGTCGGTGACTTCGGCAACCCGCCCTACAAAAGCTCCTATACGGTCATCGGGGATGCCGCCAACGTCGCCGCTCGACTCGAAGCCGCTAACCGGCAGTTCGGGACGACCATCCTCATGACCGAGCGGACCCGCAGCCTTATCGGTCCTGACCTCCGGGTGCGTCCCGTGGGCCGGGTCGTTCTGAAGGGCAAGGTGGAGTACGAGACGCTTTTTGAGCTGATCGGCGCCCGCACACCCCGCGGAGACCGCACAGACGAATGGATCAGCGTGACTGAGGATGCCGTAGAGGCGTATATCGGTGGTAGACTTGAGGAGTGCCTCGGTTTCCTCGCGCGTCTTCGCGAGGAGTTCGGGGACTCGGTCTTCGCCGAGGTGTATCGGCATTCGATCGATCTGCTCGTCTCGAGCGGCGGCCCACCGCCGGGATGGCAGGGAACTGTGGTGCTCACCGAGAAGTGATCGCCGCGCAGTATGTGGAGCCTCAGACGTGCAGACTCGATACTCGCAGTGTGCGCTGGCGTTGCTGATTGCCGCCGGTTCGTGCGCCCCCGTTCTTGCGATTCAAACCGCGCAGCCCGCCGCGCCAGCGGTGGAGGCGGCGCCCGCCGATGAAACGCTCGTGGCGATCATCGTCGCGGTGCAGGGCAAGGTGGAGTACCAGACCGCCAAGGACGCCGACTGGCTCCCGGCGGAAACCGGCCAGGTCATCCCCGTTGGCGGAGCTGTTCGCACCGGATTGCGCTCGGCGATCCAGCTGCGTATCTCCGACACACAGGTCATCACGGTTGACCGCATCGGCATGGTGGCGCTCGACCAGGTGCTCCGCGAGAACGGCGTCAACAAGACCGAACTCGGCTTGAAGTACGGCCGCGTCAAGTTCGACGTCACGAGCACGAAGTTCGCCAACGATGTCGTCATCAAGGCACGCGACGCCACCCTCGCCGTCAAGGGAACTCAGGGCGCGATGGAAGTCACCGGCGGACACCCGACACTTGCCTACGGCGCGCCGGAGAATCGCGGCCGGATCGTCGTTGAATACGGCGACGGCACCGCCGAAATCAAGGACAGCAGCAAGTCCAACTCCAAGACCACCGATCCCGCCGAGTATGGCGACGAAGAAGCGTTCGTGGACAGCGGCGACGGCGAATCCCGCGACGAGGGCGAGTCCGACGCCGCGGACCGTGTGCCCGGCGGCGGCGGCCTGGTGTCTGGATTCCTCTTCGATGGCTTTGACCCCAACGAAATCGCCCCCGAGCCCGGCCCGGGCAACTGGATCGCCGTGGCCGATATCGAGTCGGGCAAAGTGCTCCGCTTCGACCTGCTGAACGGCCGCTTCCGCGAGTTCGCCGACAGCCCGCAGGAGTTCGACGTCGGTGGCCTCACGATCGGCGAGGCTGTAAGCGAAGGCAAAGGCAAGGGCAAGGGCCGCAATCCCGGCGGATTCAGTCTCTACCTGCTTGAAGGCGGAAACCTCGCCGAGGGCCAGGATCAGGAGTCCGAGGCCTTCAACGAGCTGTACGTCGCGAACATCGGCAACGGCGGGCGTCGCGGCGAGCCGGCGGAGTTCACCCTGCTCGGCAAGTTCACCGACGCCGAAGACGGCGAGACCAACCTCGGCGGCGACATCCTCGCCGGCCTTGGCATCGTTGACGGCGAGTTCTATTCGACCAATCTGGCCAGCGGCTTCGAGAGCAGTCTGGACACGATTGTTCGTCTCGACCTTGAAACCGAGACCTACACCGACGTGATGAACTTCGGCCAGGGCTTTGCGGCCCGCAACCTCATGGGGTCGCAGGAGAACGGCTCACTGTTTGTCGTCGGCAACCTGATCGACAGCAGCAACGCCGGTCCGTTGGCACGCCTGACGGTGCTCGAGTTCGACCCGCGCAACAACTACATCGCCGACAGCTTCAGCGGCGCCGCTGGTGACTTCAGCATCCGCCAGGGCACCCTCATCGGCAACGGCCTCGACACCACGCTCTTTAACTCCGATTCGCTCGATGTCCAGGGCATTACGATCGTCAACGGCCGCATCGTGCTCGCCGTCGAAGGAAGCAACGCCGAGAAGGGCGAACGCACCAACGCCTTCATCACGATCAACCCCGACGCCGCCGGCACCGGTCGCAACCCGTACGTCTCCAGCGTCAATCGCGGTCGCAACCGTGGTCTGACGGGCATCGGCTCGGCCCCGCGCGGCCGCGGCCGTGATGCGGTCGTTCTCGACAATCCCGAGGGGGCCATCGACACGACCACCATCAACGCGCTCTTCGCCACGCTGGCCTTCAGCGAGCGGTCGCTGCGTTCCGGTGCGCTCCAGCACATGGTTGGCTCTGAGATCATCAACACCGCCATCGACCCCGCCGGTTGCGCGACCAGCGAGTTGATCGGCATGATCCCCGAAGCCATGCTCCGCCACGTCAACCAGACCAGCGGCATCGGTCGCACCGTGGCGCACCTCCGCGACAATCTGCCCGACGGCCATCCCTGCCTCCCCGCCAACGGCCGGCGCGGCGGCTGATCGCAAGGATCAGTCGGGAAGTGTGAAATCGGCGACGATCAGCAGGTGATCGCTGGCACGGCTGTCACTGCGCTCGAGCTTCAACTCGGCCAGTGTTTCGTCCGGCAGGGTCGTGCTGTCCAGGATGAATCCGTTGCGGCGTTTGAGGTTCGGGCTGTGGACCACGATGTCCAGCACGCTCGGGGTGAACGAACCGGGTAGGTCGTAGAAGGTGTACTCGTCGGTGCTGGCGAGATGGCGCAACGACCACCGAACCAGGCTCGGGTCCACCGCTTCCCGCACCACGCGCAGAGGAACGTCCGAGCCCACCAGATTCCAGTCACCGATCACCACGACGGGAATCCCCGGGTGCGTCGACTGCACGCCGCGAACGGTGCGGGCGATCGAGAGCGCCTGCTCGATCCGCTGCAGGTCTTCCTCGCTGCCCATGTACCCGCAGCACTTGGGGTGAACGCTGACCACCAGCATGGGCGGCTCGTGCCCGACCGTGACGATCGCCGCGGCGTGTCGATCATCGCCGCTCGCGACGGGGTCGAGCTGGCCGTGCGTCGCGATGATGCATCCGTCGATCTTGTGGACATTCCAAGCAGGCTGCCCCGCCGGAGCGAGTTCCACGAGCCGCGCGGCAATGTCCTCGGCGGGCGTCTTCCACTGCTCCTGGAAGCAGTACACGTCGGCCGCAGCCGCAGACACGATTCGCCCGAGGGCGTCGGCGGACTTCGGATCGGTGAAGCCGTCGAGATGCGTGTTGAAGCTCGCAAAGCGCACACACGTCCCTTCCTCGCGCGCCGTTGGCCGGACGCCCGGACGGGGGAGCGGATCACCAAGGCGAATCGTCAAGGGAGCTGCGAGCAGCGTCGACGAGTGCGCCGAAAGAGTGACGACATCTCCGGGCTGCGCGTACGCCTCTAAATCCAATCGGATCTCAAACTGGTCTGAGGCGGCCGTCGGCGCGCTGATGAGGTCGATGTCGGGCCAGCGGGGCGGCTTTGCATCAGACGGGACGGGCAACTCGATCCGCCGATCGCGCAGGCTGAGGCACAACCGCCGTGCATCCGGCAGAAGAACCTCCAGGCACAACGGTCCCTCCCACGACGGGCCCGCCTGAATGTTGAACTCGCGCCCGAAGTCCAGCGCCACCCACACGCGGGTGCCGTCGGCGGCCGCATCAAACCGCTGCAGCGCGTACGGGCCACGCGGCACCGGTTCGCCGGCCGGGGGATACGCGGGTTGCAGGTCGGCCCAGTCGTTGAGCCGGCCATCGAGCGCCGGGACTGCCTTGGGGGCCGGAAAAGCGCCCAGCGCGAGGAGCGACGGCAAGAGCACACAATCGATGAATGCCATGCCGGAATCGTAACGGGCCCGAATGAAGATGGCGTTACGCCGACGGTTGAAGCGCAGCCAGCTGCGCGGCCAGCGCGGCGTTGGACTTCACGAGGGCGATATTGGCCCGCAGGGTCGCTCCGCCAGAAACCTCATGAAGCACGCCCAGGATGAACGGCGTCACATCCCGCCCGCTCACCCCCGCGTCCTCGGCCCGCGTCTGCGCCGCATCGAGCCACCGCTCCCAGTCGACGCGGGGGATCTCGTCCTGCTCGGAAATGGGATTGCAGACGACAACCCCGCGCCCCGTACGCGACATCTCCGCGAACACGAACGCCGCAAGCGACGCCGGATCGTCGAAGCGGGCATCGACCTTGGCGTCGCTCTCGCGCAGATAGAACGCCGGGAATCGGTTCGTGCGGTAGCCGATGACGGGCACCCCCAGCGTCTCCAGAACCTCGCGCGTGCCCTCGACATTGAGGAGGCTCTTCACCCCGGCGGTCACGACCGCGACGGGAAATCGGGTGAACGCCGCGAGATCAGAAGACACATCAAGGTGGCAGGCGATGTCGGGGTGAACCCCCCCGAGGCCGCCGGTCGCAAACACCCTCACGCCGGCCGCGGCGGCGAGTTCCATGGTGGTGCTCACCGTGGTCGCGGCGTGCGAGCCCCAGTGGAGCAGCACGCCCAGGTTGGCCGTATTCGCCTTTGGAACGCTCGTCGCCGAAAGGAGTTCGCCCAGTTCGGCGGCGTTCATGCCCACCGTGGCGACGCCAGCCACGACACCCACCACGCACGGCTCCGCGCCGTGCTTCCGCACGATCGCGGCCAGATCCTCCGCCAGACGGGTTCCCTCCCCTTTGGGAACGCCATGGGCCAGCAAAGTCGTCTCCAGCGCGACGCTGCGGGGCACCGAACGATTGACCAGTAGACGAGACGCCATGGCATCAGCGTAGCGTCCGATCCCCGCCCGCGGGGCGATGGGACCGATACACTCCGCCTGTCATTCCGGCCGGCTTCGGCTCGGGCGCGTAGCTCAACGGCTAGAGCATTCGCCTTACACGCGAAGGGTTCTCGGTTCGAATCCGAGCGCGCCCACTTCGGCAGCTTCCCGCCGCTCGCGCGGCAGGCGCACAACGCTGGCATACTCTGCGGCCAGTGGAAGTCCCCGACCTCCTCATCACGACGCGGCGTCTGGTCCTCACCGATCGGGTGGTGGCGGGCGGCGTGCTCATCCGCGAGGGACGAATCGCCGCGGTGTTGGATCGTCCGCCGCTTGTCTCGGATGCGCGGGTGCTGGACGTCGGTGATTCCGTAGTGATGCCCGGGTTGGTGGACACACACGTCCACGTCAACGAAACCGGACGAACCGAGTGGGAAGGCTTCCGCACGGCAGGGCGCGCCGCGGCCGCCGGCGGCGTGACCACCATGGTCGTCATGCCCCTGAACTGCACGCCCGCGGCCACCAACGTCCGTGCGCTGCAGGCCGAAGCAGAGGCCGCACACGGGAAGTCGCTCGTGGACTACGCCCTCTGGGGCGGCTTGGTCGCGGGTAATGCCGCGGAACTCGAAAGCATGTGGGAAGCCGGCGCGCTCGGATTCAAGTGCTTCCTGACGCCCTCTGGAGTGGACGATTTCCCTCATGTGACGCGGAGCGACCTCCAGGCAGCCGCCCCCATATTGGCTCGCCTCGGCGCGGTGCTGCTTGCCCATGCCGAGGATCCCGACATCATCGCGCACGCGAGGCGGTCCTCCGATCTGGATGCAGCCCCCACCAGCTACCGCGCCTATCTGGCGTCACGGCCCCCGGCCGCAGAGGTCGAATCGGTCAAGCTGCTGATCGAACTCGCCCGCGATCTGAAACGCTCGGGCCACCCCGGCGCAGCCGTGCACGTCGTTCATGTGGCCGCCGCGGAAGTGATCGACCTGCTTGCGACGGCCCGGCGCGAAGGCTTGCCGATCACCGCCGAAACATGCCCGCACTATCTCGCGCTCACCGCAGAGGACATCCCCGATGGCGCCACGCAGTTCAAATGCGCCCCGCCCATCCGAGAGGCCAGCCATCGCGAACGACTCTGGGCGGCGCTGCAGAATGGCACGCTCGACATGGTGGTCTCGGATCATTCACCCTGCCCCCCCGCGCTGAAACTGCTTCAACAAGGCGACTTCGCAAAAGCATGGGGCGGAATCTCGTCCCTGCAACTAGGCTTGGCGGTCGTCTGGACGCACGCCACAGGACACGGCGCCGACCTCACCGACATCGCCCGCTGGATGGCCGAAGCTCCGGCACGCCTGGCCGGGATCGCCGGATCCAAGGGACGGATCGCCGTCGGCTCCGACGCCGACCTCCTCGTGTGGGACCCGGAGGCGGGCTTCAAAGTTGATTCGTCGACGTTACAGCACCGCCACAAGCTCACGCCGTACGATGGGGCGCAACTGCGGGGCGTGGTCCGCGCCACATTCGTGCGCGGACGACAGGTCTACGCAGCGCCGGGCTTTGAACGCGTCGGACAGCTCGATCAAGACGGCTTTGCCGAGGAGTGCGTTGGGCAATGGGTCAAGCGGAAACGGGCATGAGCGGCTTTGCGGACCTGATCGACCTGGCGTCGGAACGCCTCGGCGGCCGGGCCGTGGTCGCCAACGATGAGTTCTTCGCGGCCAAGGAGAACCTCCTGAAGCCCGGCCGCGCCGTCTTCATCCCCGGCAAGTTCACCGAGTTCGGAAAATGGATGGACGGCTGGGAAACCAGGCGTCGCCGCGAACCCGGACACGACTGGTGCATTATCGCGCTGGGCCGTCCCGGCCGGATCCACGGCGTCAATGTCGACACCGGACACTTCAAGGGCAATCAGCCGGAATCCTGCATCGTCGAAGCGACCGAACTCGACGCCGAGGCACCCGCGGCGCGATTGACCGCGCCGGAAGTCGCATGGACCCCGATCATCCCGCGCACCACGCTCAATCCCGATTCCGAGCACCTCATCGCCGCTCTTCCCGACGCCAAGACCCGGCGCTTCACGCACCTGCGGCTCAATATCTACCCCGATGGCGGCGTCGCCCGCTTGCGCGCACACGGCGAAGTGCTGCCCGACTGGAAGTCGCTCGCGGCGCGGAATGAACCCGTGGATCTCGCTGCGGCGGAGAACGCCGGACTGGTGATCGCCTGCAACGACATGCACTTCGGTTCCCGCCACAACCTCATCATGCCCGGGCGCGCCGAGAACATGGGCGACGGCTGGGAAACCCGCCGCCGTCGCGGACCCGGCTTTGACTGGTGCATCGTGCGCCTCGGACACCGCGGTCTTGTCGATCGCCTCGAAGTCGACACCAACCACTTCAAGGGCAACTACCCGGAGAGTTGCATGATCGAAGTCTGCGATGTCCCCGGCGATGTCTCCGACGCATTCGACCCCGCCGGCGTGAAGTGGCAGCCGCTCCTGCCGCGCACCAAGCTGAAAGCAGACACCCGTCACCACTTTCAATCCGAGCTGGAGCGGAACGCCGTCGGTTCGCCGTGCACCCACGCCCGCCTGTCGATCTATCCCGATGGCGGCGTCAGCCGTTTGCGGATGTGGGGGCGAGTGGCGCTGTGAGTGATCACGGGCACAACCCTGCTCTCGATCGATTCAACGCCCTGCCGGATGCCCAGGCGCAGGCGTTGCTCATCTCGTGCTGCGGTTCGCGCCGCTGGGTGGCCGACATGATGGCGCAGCGTCCCTTTTCAACTCCGAGCGAGCTGATCTCGGCTGCCGAGTCGGCCTGGCGAAGGCTCGACCGCGAATCATGGCT
This sequence comes from Phycisphaerales bacterium, assembly GCA_041750235.1. GTDB lineage: Bacteria > Planctomycetota > Phycisphaerae > Phycisphaerales > UBA1924 > JBGSZV01. The sequence goes on along the minus strand of JBGSZV010000145.1, from coordinate 3,239 downwards.
CGAAGCCTTCTCGCACCACCCGAGAATCGGTGAACGCAAGCTCGACCAGCCCCGCTTTGCCGCGACGCGCGAGCAGTCCGCCAAGGAACAGTCGGGTATGGCGGCAGCGACCGACGCCATCCGCGCCGAGTTTGAACAGCTCAACCGCGAATACGAAGCCCGCTTCGGCCATGTGTTCCTGATCTGCGCCACGGGCCATTCCGCCGAGTTCATGCTCAATGAGCTTCGTCGCCGCATCACGCTCAGCGCCGAACAGGAACTGGCCAACGCGGGAGAGCAGCAGTTGCGGATCGTCGAGCTTCGGCTCCGGAGGATGCTGACATCATGAGCGGAATCACCACCCATGTGCTGGATACCTCACGCGGCGTCCCAGCGCCGGGCATTCCCGTGCTGCTGGAACTGCTGGACGCCGCAAACCGCTGGACACCGGTCGCCAGCGCCGTGACCGACAACGACGGCCGCTGCCGTTCGCTCGTCGCCCCCGGTGCGGCAGTCAAGGGCGCCTATCGGCTCCGCTTCGACACCTCCGCCTATCTCGGGAGCGGTGCGTTCTATCCGTATGTCGAAGTCGTCTTCCACGTCGCAGACCCTTCACGCCACCACCACATCCCGCTGCTTCTCAGCCCGTTTGGCTACTCCACGTATCGAGGAAGCTGATCATGACTGTGTATCTCGGTCAGAACAACTACGGCAAGTCTCTGGTCCGCCTCGTCAAGGTGGTCCGCGATGCATCGTCGCCGCGACACGCCATCACCGAACTCAGCGTGGACATCGCGCTCGAAGGCGATTTCGAAGAGATCCACACCAAGGGCGACAACTGCAAGTGTCTCCCGACCGACACCATGAAGAACACCGTCTACGCCCTCGCGAAGGAGCACCCGGTGGAGCCGATCGAGGTGTTCGCGCTGGACCTTGCCGGTTACTTCCTCGCGAACAACAAGCAGGTCGCGACCGCGCGCGTCCAGATCGCTCAGGTGCCGTGGGACCGCATGACCGTCCGCGGGGCCGAGCACACGCACTTCTTCACGAAAGGCGCCGCCGAGCGGGCAACATGCGAAGTCTCGCTCTCGAGGCAGGCGGCATCGGTGGTCTCCGGCATCGAAGGGCTGGTCATCCTGAAAACGACCGACTCGGGCTTCAGCGGCTACCTGAAGGACAAGTACACCACGCTCCCCGAGACCGACGATCGCATCTTCGCGACCAGCATGACGGCTCGCTGGACCTACGCCAAACCCGATCCCGTGCACGCCGACTTTGCACGCCATCGGTCGAAGATCCGAACCGCGCTGGTGGAAACCTTCGCCGACCACAAGAGCCGATCGGTGCAGGAAACCCTCTACGCGATGGGCGAAGTCGCGCTGAACGCCTGCTCAGCGATCGAGTCGATCCGGCTCTCGATGCCCAACAAGCACTGCCTGCTCGTGAACCTCAAGCCCTTCGGCATGGACAACCCCAACGAAATCTTCGTGCCCACCGACGAGCCCCACGGCCTGATCGAGGCGACGATCGCCCGCCGGTGATCCTCAGCCTGATCGCCGCTTCATGATCTCCGAGAACGACCGCAGCCGCATGTCATCGGCTGTCAGACCGGTCGCGCGGACCTCGTCCTCGGTGATCGCGCCGCAGCGCAGCGCGCGGAGGAAATACGTCAGCAGCCCCTGCGCCGTGGCCGCATCGTCGAAGATGTCGCCGACCAGCGTCGCCCGCGCGGCCTTCTCGACAAAGTTCCGCAGCCGCTCGGTCGCCGGGCCCAGCGCCTCGAGGTAGAACGCGTACACCGCCGCGTACCTCGTCGGAAACTGCGCCGGGTTGAGATCCCACCCCTGGTAGTACCCCCGGCTCAGCGAGTGACGCACGTGCTCGTAGTGCAGCCGCCACGCGCGGTGCACCGCCGATCGGTTCTCCGCGACCTGCTGCGAACTCAGTGAACCCCCCGCCGCGGCGCGATGCGGCCCGACCGGCATGATGTTCGTTGCGCCGTCCGAGAGAAACTGGCCGGTGCCGGTGAGCGAGACCTGCATCACATCACGCGCAAACTCGCATGAAGGGTGCACGATGCTTTGCTGCTCCGCCGTCAGGTTGCACGAAGCGGTGTAGTCGTACACCCCGAAATGCGCCCCGAGGCATCGTCCCCGCGCCGCGCGGATGAGGTGGGGGAGCATCGCCCGCCCCTCATGGTCAAGGATCGACTGCGTGGTCTCGACCATCAGCTCCATCTTGAGCGTCCCCGGCCTGATGCTGGTCGCCTTCTCGATCAGCTCGAACACATCCGCAAGCGTCGAAACCTGTTCCGGAGCCACCACTTTGGGGAGCGTCACCACAAAGTTCGGCGGTAGCGCCCCGCCGGTCAGTCCCGCCAGCGTCGAGAGGAAGATGTCCAGCGTGCGGATCCCTCGCGCGTGCAGCGCAGCGCTGAACGTCTTGATGCGGATCCCAATGAACGGTGGCAGCGAGCCGCGCTTCATCCCCTCCGCCAACTCCCGCGCCGCCTGCTCGGCGCACGCATCCTCCTCCGCATCCGGCCGGTAGCCGTAGCCGTCCTCGAAATCGATGCGAAAGTCCTCGACCGCCTCGCGTGTGAGCTTCTCCACCACCCGCGTGTACACGGCATACGCCAGCGCCGCGTGCGGGTTGGACGTCCACGCCTGGGCCAGGTTGCCCTTGACGTACGCCTCAAGCCGAGCGGCATCCGCAAGGGCATCAGGAAGTGTCTCGGCGCCGCGCAGCCCGATCGCCCGGGCAAAGCTGCAGAAGTCCGGCGCGTACTCCCGCAACGAAGCAAGCGACAGGTCGCCCAGCTTCTTCGCGGCATCGGCCTTGAACAGATGAGCGCCGCCGTACAGCGTGTGCACCGGTTGACGCGACTCGGGCTCGCCCGGGAACATCGCGGCGAAGGCGTCGTTGGCGGCTTTGAGACGTGAGAGTGTCGGCGCAAGAGCGGCAGCAGTGAGCGAGGTCGTCATGCCGCAAGAATACCGGATCGATCAACCCCCGCCGGGACCTTCTCTTCGCAGAAACTCCCGGACATCCTCCGGCGTGTTGAGGTTGACGGTGACCATCGGATCGTCCACTTCGACATGTTTCAACACCGGGGCGATGATGCGATCCAGGCGCAGCTCGGACGCCTCGGGCGGGCGAACGCTCATCTCAGCGAGCAGGCTGTCCACCCACGACCACGCGAAGTAAATCGGATGGCCGCGTTTGGATTCATGCGCCGGCGCGGCCACATCGCCCGCACC
>JBGSZV010000144.1:0-18406 GCA_041750235.1 Phycisphaerales bacterium | reverse complement strand
CCGCGCTTGGCGTCGGCGATGAACAGGGTGTCGCGCGGGACGGCATCGCGGATGCGGCGCAGCAGCGACCAGCCATCGGGGCCCAGCGACTCGAAGAAGGCGAGATTCGGCTTGTACGCGCAGACCAGTCCGGCGGTCGCGTCGATCAGCGTCCGCAGGGCAGCTTCGTAGCCCCGGATGGTCGGTTCGAACCCGCGCGGCAGGTACTCCGGGCAGGGTTCAAGACCCGCCGACAGCACGCTCGCGGTCCGGCGCTGGATCTCGGCCAGCTTCTCGGCGGCGGTGGGGGAGGTCGCTGGCATCATGCAGCCCCCAGCAATGTGACGGGGCGAAAAAAAACCCCGCTGAAATAGGCGGGGTTCGAAGTCTGAAAAATCGACAGCGTCGCGGCACACGTCGGGAACGACCCGTTGCCGGGCTGGTCGGACATCGGCCACGGCTGCTGAGCCGCGGCGGGCAGTTGAAACTTCTTGAGCATCAAAGCCAGATCGTAGCGACTTCGCCGCGAGTTGTCTCGCGTGTGGACAACTCCGCCGCGTTTTTCAGCGTGAGAGCGGGGCCAGTTGGGCGGCATCGGGATGCACGAACGCCGTCCGCCCGCCAACGAGCGTCGCGCCGATGCGGGCCTTCATGTCGGCGCCGATCCACGGGCAGTTCCGGCTCTTGGAGCGCAGATCGGACTCCCGGAATCGGTGCGTGCCCTGCAGGTCGAGGATCGTCAGGTCGGCGGGAGCGCCGACGCGGAGCGTGCCGGCTTCGATGCCTACCGCTCGGGCCGGGGCGATTGTCAGCCGTTCGATGAGCCATGGCAGCTTCCACCGCCCCGAGGCGACGAACTCCGTGTAGCAGACGGGGAACGCCGTCTCCATTCCCAGGATGCCGAAGGGCGCCTCGTCGAAGAGTGTGGACTTGCTCGCGGGAGAGTGGGGGGCGTGGTCGGTGGCGATGCAGTCGAGCGTGCCGTCTTCCAGCGCGGCGATGAGCGCCAGCCGGTCGCTCTCCTCGCACAGCGGCGGCTTCATCTTGGCGTGGGTGTCGTAGGAGCCACGGCCATTGGAGCCGGTGGCGACCACCTCGTCGGTCAGTGTGAGATGGTGCGGCGAGACCTCGGCGGTAATCGGCGCGCCGCGCGACTTGTACCAGCGGATCACCTCCACGCTCTCGGCATTCGAGACGTGGCAGATGTGCAGGCGAGCGCCCGTGAGTAGCGACAGGGCGCAGTCGCGCATCACGAATGCCGCTTCCGAGAGCCGCGGGATGCCGGCAAGCCCGAGTCGGACCGCTGTCGGCCCCTCATGCATCACGCCGTCGCCGGTCAGGGAGAGGTCTTCGCAGTGGTCGAGAATGACCGCGCCGAGTTCGCGGGTGCACTCCATCGCCCGGCGCATGATGTCGGTGGTGGCGACCGGCCGTCCGTCGTCGCTGAACGCGCCGGCGCCTGAGGCTTTCATCGCGGCAAAATCGACCAACTCGGTTCCGCTGAGTCCCTTCGTGACCGCGCCGACCGGGTACACCCGCACCCCGCACGCCTCTTTCGCGCGATCGATGATCGAGCGCACGATCAGCGGCGAGTCGGTCGTGGGGTTCGTGTTGGGCATGCAAAAGACGCTGGTGAACCCGCCCGCCGCCGCCGCGAGCGTGCCCGTCTCGACGGTTTCCGAGGCGTCGCCGCCGGGATACCGGAGATGAATGTGCACATCAACGAACCCGGGAGCCACCACGAGCCCGCCGGCATCCAGCGTGCGGTCGGCCTTGTCTCCCTTTCCGGAGTCGTTGATGGCCGCGATACGCCCATCGCGGATCAGGACATCGCGCTGGGCATCAAGCCCCTGCGACGGATCGACCACCCGCGCGCCGCGGATCAATAGGTCGCTCATCGTCCGGCCCTCCGGGCTTCATCGAGAACGGTCAGCACCGCCATGCGCATCGGCACTCCGTTGGCGACCTGGGTCAGAATGAGCGAACGATCAGAGTCGGCCAGTTCGCCGCTGATCTCCACGCCCCGGTTGAAGGGGCCGGGATGCATGACGACGGCCTTCGGCGCGTGCGCATCCAGCCGCTCGCTCGTCAGGCCGAACAGCCGGTGATACTCCCCAAGCGATGGAAACAGCCCCTTTTGCATGCGTTCCAGTTGCATGCGGAGCAGCATCACCACATCCGCCCCCTGGATGCCCGAAGCGAGGTCGTGCGCCACGCGAACGCTGTGGCCGCCGAAGCCCGCGAGCGATTCGGGCACAAACGCCCGTGGCCCGGCGAGCGTGACCGAGGCCCCCAGCGTGCACAGACACCAGATGTTCGATCGGGCGACGCGGCTGTGGAGCACATCACCAACGATGGAGACGCGAAGGCCGGCGAGGCGCCCGAATCGGCGTCGGATCGTCAACGCGTCGAGCAGTGCCTGGGTCGGGTGCTCGTGGGAGCCGTCGCCCGCGTTGATCACCGAGGCCCGCGTGTGAGCGGCAATGAAGGCCGGGGCGCCGGCGCTGGCGTGCCGGATCGCGATGAAGTCCGGCTGCATCGCGTCGATGGTCCGCACCGTGTCGAGGAGGCTCTCGCCCTTCTTCACGCTGCTGTTGGCGAGGTCGAAGTTGATGACGTCCGCGCCCAGGCGTCGCGCGGCGGTTTCAAAGCTGGTGCGCGTGCGGGTGGAGTTCTCGAAAAACAGGTTGACCAGGCGTCGTCCGGAGAGGGGAAGCGGCTTCGTCTCCGCGGCCGCGGAAGCCGTCACGCAGGCGTCCGCTCGATCCAGCATCGCCGTGATCGTTTCGGCACTCAGCCCCTCCAGTTGAAGGAGATGGCGGCCGGAAAGTGGTGGGGCGGTGGTGGTCATGCGTCGCGTCCGATCGTAACGCCTGTCCTGAATAGAACGCAACTGATTTGCATGTAGGTTCTCGGTCCCCGGAGCGCGGGAGGGCGGTGTGTCAGGCGTTCGAAAGTCGCTCCCATTATCGGGATTGAGTGAAAATGAAAGGCGCATCGCTTGAACGGGCGCAACTGTCCGAGACAGTATGGCAAGTGGGCGAAATGCCTGCGGTTGTCCACCGCGCCTGGCGCGGCGGGTCATGGACCCGTTCCCGGGTGCGACCGCGGGTTGACTGGTGCCCATTGCGCTCCGGCACCGGCGTCGGTCGCTCGCTGAATGGTCCGACTGGGAGACTAACTCGAGATGAAGATCAGCAACTTTCTGACCGCGATGACAGTCACGGCAGGGCTCATGGTCGGCTCCGCAGGGCTGGCCGCCACCGGCAAGGTTCCCGCCGGTCCGTCCGGTTCGACGTCATCGGAGATCTCGGCCTCGGACATCCGGGCGATGTTCAACGCCGACGTGCTGGCGTCAATGAACTACCGCACCTCCGGTCCGCTGGTCGAGAGCGTGGCCCGCGACCTGAATGTCGAGACGGTCGCGGTCGCGTCGTTGAATGTCAACGTCGCCCCGGCCACCGAGTTCACCACCATGCTCGCCATCGACGGGCAGGCGGTGACGCTCAACCTTCAGCCGTACAGCAATCTGGCCCCCGATTTCAAACTCATCGTCCAGGACGACACCGGCTACCACGAGGTTGATCCCGGTCCGATCCGCACCTTGCGCGGCACCATCCGTGAGTTCCCGAACTCCGTGGTCGCGGCGACTCTGGCAGATGAGGGCCTTTACGCCCGCATCATCATGGACAACGGGCAGCAGTTCTGGGTCGAGCCCCTTTCGATCCGCGTCGCAGACGCCGCCATCGACGATCACGCCATCTATCGCGGCGAGAACGTGAAGCCGGTCGGAACGTGCGGCACCCATGCCGAGCATGGCGTGGATCTCGGCGTCCGTCCCAACACCGAGCGTGGTGCTCCCTCGGTCGCCCAGATCGGTTGCGATTCAGACTTCGAGTTCTTCCAGTTCTGGGGTTCGGTCGCGGCGGTCAACACCCGCATCCAGAACATCGTCAACACCATCAACATTCAGTACGACCGCGACGTCAATATCACGCACGCGATCACCGCGATCCTCGTTCGATCCACCAGCACAGACCCCTACTCGTCCACCGGCAGCATCAACACGCTGCTGAACGAAGTCGGCAATCACTGGAACAGCTCGCAGGGCGCCATCACCCGCGATGTTGTCCAGATGTTCACCGCCCGCTCCATCACCCAGCCCGCCGGAGTCATCGGTCTCGCGTCGGTCGGCGTGGTGTGCAACATCAGCCAGGCCTACAGCGTCGTGTGGTCCACTTGTTGCGGTTCCTTCGCCAGCACCACCGACCTCTCTGCCCACGAGCTGGGACACAACTGGAACTCGGTGCACTGCTCGTGCCCCTCGTTCACCATGAACCCGTCGCTCACGGGCGCCAACATTTTCGCGACCGAGTCGATCAACCAGATCGTCGCGTTCCGCAACACCCGCGGCTGCCTGAACGCCGGTGGTCCGGCCCCGGCGACCACCCCGAATCCGTCGTCCGGCGCGGTCAACGTGCCGCTCACGCAGTCCGTGAACTGGGCCAACGGCGGCGGCGCCACCAGCTACGACGTCTACTTCGGCACCGACCCCACCCCCGACGCCGACTCCGGCAACAGCGAACTGATCGGCAATCAGGCAGCGCTCTTCTACGACCCGCCGGGGAACCTGGTGATGAACACCACCTACTACTGGCGCATCGATGCCCGCAACGCCGCGGGCGTGACGCCCGGCCCCGTCTGGTCATTCGCGACCCCGCCCCCGCCCCCCGGGAACTTCAACCTCCTCTCGCCCGCGGATGGCGCCTCGATCGCCACCAGCGGCCCGCTGCTCGACTGGTCGATCGCCAGCAGCGTGTCCTTCTATCGCTTGGAGTTCGCCGACAACGCCTCATTCGTCAATCGCACGACTTTCAACAACCTCCCCATCAGCCAGCTCCAGACCAGCAACGGCACCTTCACCCAGGGCCAGACCTACTGGTGGCGCGTCTACGCCATCGGCAGCACCGGTGTCGAAACCCTCGGCACTCCCGCATCCTCGTCCTTCACGGTTTCGCCTCCGGGGCTTCCCAGCGCGGCGATCAGTCCCACGCCGGCCAACGGCGCGACCAATGTCTCGGTCATGCCCTCGCTGGGCTGGGCCAACGGCGGCGGCGCCACCAGCTACGACGTCTACTTCGGCACCGACCCCACCCCCGACGAAACCGAGTTCGTCCAGAATCAGACCGCTGTCTCCTACAACCCCGGCGAGCTTGTCGCGGGCGAAACGTACTATTGGCGCATCGATGCTCGCAACGCCGTGGGCCCCACGACCGGGGCCATCTGGTCGTTCACGACCATCCCGCCGAACTGCCCGGGTGACGCCAACGGCGACGGAAATGTCAACGGCGCCGACCTGTCGGTCGTCCTTGGCAACTTCGGAACCAAGGTGACCCCCGGCTCTAGCGGCGACTTCAACAACGACGGCTTCGTGAACGGCGCCGACCTGTCGGTGCTGCTCGGCGCCTTCGGGACAAGCTGCTGACCGACCGATCACGGTTGACCAACGCACAAGGCGAGCGGATCTCCGCTCGCCTTGTTTCATTTTGAGACGTTGCTTGTCGAAACGGTTGCGATTGTGGTCGGGGCTCAGGCCGTGGCGGGCGTCATGTCCCGGCTGATCTCGCCGATGCCCCGGAACATCTCGCACGCGGCGTCGATCATGTCGTCGATGTCGGCCTGCGGGAAATCCGCGGCGTTCATCGCATCCTTGAACTGCTGCCAGTTCGCCCGCTGCTGGTCGGCGTACGGATCCAGATAGCTCAGGCCGTTGCCCGGAGAAAGCCCAAGGCCGCGCATCAACGCGCGAGCGATGTACTTGTTCCCGTTCATGCTGCCCTCGAGCACGTAATGCAGGCCAAGCAGCCGTGGAATCGATCCGGATGCCCGTTCGATGACGCCGATGAGTTCGCGGGCGCCCGGAGTCACAGGGGTCGAAGCCGGATCCACGCCCAGCGATTGAAGATCCTGGCGGATCCGCGGCGAATGGAACTGGTGGTCCGTCACGATCGACGCCAGCACCGGATCCGCGGCACGCCGAGCGGCGATGTGCTTCTCCAGTGCCGTGTGCACCGCCAGCAACTGCGTCAGGTAGCGGGCGTAGCCATCGCGACCGACGCTGCCCTTTACCATGCTCTGCTGGAAGGCGTGGCCCTCGGCCGAAGCGTGAAGCTCAGCGGTCGCGACCTTGAGCTGTTCCATCACCGGACTCGCAATCGCTGTCATGACATCGCCCTCCACGCAACCACGACCGCCGGGACAATCAGCCACAGCAGCCCTTTGGCCAGAAAGAACAGGAACGCTCCCGCACCGAGTCTTTTCGCCCAAGTGTTCACGCATTGCCTTTCGTTGAGATTCAGTCTCAATATAGTCAGGCAGCCTTCCGGGCGTCAAGCGGCGCAAAAAGACCGCCGACGCGGCATTGCGGGGATCGCGCCGCGTCGGCGGAGGGGGGAAACGTTGGGCCGGGGGCCGGGTCAGTTGGTGCGGACTTCGATCTTCCGCGCCCTGACTTCCGCGGCTTTCGGAAGCGTGATCGTCAGCACGCCGTGGTTGTAGTCGGCGTTGATCGCCTCGGCGTTGATGCTCTCAGCGATCCGGAAGACGCGTCGGTAATCGCCGACCGCGTACTCCTGAACGAGCGGGCGCTGATTCGTCCGAGGCTCAACCGCGGCGGTGAGCGTCAGCGTCCCCTTCTCGAACTCGATCGAGATGGAGTCAAGCTTCGCGCCCGGCAGATCGGCCGTGACAACGAAAGCATCCGGGCGTTCGATGACATCAACATCGGGCCGGAAGTAAGACACTTCCTTGCTGGTTGTTTCAGGAGTCGGGGCCGTCGCGCAGGCGGTGCCGCCGCAGCAGTCATTCATCGTTGCCATGATCAGGGTGCTCCTGTGAAGTGGTGCGTCGGTGAACTTTCACGAGACTCAAGCGGACGTGATGGCGACCTTGCGAGGGGCGGCCACTTCAGGCTTGGGAAGATTGATGGTGAGGATGCCATTGGTGAGGGTGGCGGAGACACGTTCGGCGTCCACCTCCGCCGGGAGGCGAAGCGCGCGTTCGAAGCTCCCGCTCCAGCGCTCGCGGCGATGGAACGTGGCTCCATCCTTCCCGGACTCGCTTTCGCGCGAGCCCTTGAGCGTCAGGGTGTCGCCTCGGACATCGATATCAATGTTCTGGTCGGTGAAACCCGGAAGCTCGGCTTCGATCGTGTAGCCGCGCTCGGTCTCGTGCAGGTTCAACGCCGGGAACAGCGCGGTCGCCGACTGCGGCGCATAACCGAACGTCGCGGGCGAGAACACGCCTTGAAGCAGGCGGTCAAACTCGCGACCGAAAACGCTGGGGTTCATCGGAAGATTCGTGCGGATGGCGAGCATGGTGATTCCTCCAGAATGCGGGATCAAGACTCAGGATCACGCGACACACCCCGGATGGGCTGTCGCCGCCCAGGAAGGAGGCAAAGGTCATGCCACTGGATCCACTTCGATCCGGACACCCCAGAAACGCCGCAGAACCAGACTTGACTGTCAAAGTGGCAACGCGGGTGGCAGAACTGGCCGAGTTGGCAACCGTCGGCACACAGAGCGGGTTCCTGCACCGTTCGGGGGCCTGGAGACGCGGCGGCGACAGGCATTGGATTTGCAACCGGTGAGGTCAGGAAGCAATGACCCTCTGCGAAATGTGAGACGCCATGGACGCAAATCGATTCACGCAAAAGACCCAGGAAGCGTTTCAGGAGGCACAGAATCGTGCCGTGACGCACGGCCACGTCGAGATCGACGTGGAGCACATGCTGGCCGCGCTCCTTGATCAAGAAGCTGGTCTGCTGCCGACGTTGCTCGAACGCGTGCAGGTCCCTGTGCAGCCGCTTCGGGCGGCTGTGCGTACGGCGCTGGAGCGGAGACCGCGCGTCTCGGGGCCTGGCGTTGAACCGGGCAAGGCGTACGTGACGCAGCGGCTCAACCAGCTTCTCGTGAAGGCCGAAGAGCACGCCAAACGGTTGAAGGATGAGTACCTCTCCGTTGAGCACTTGGTGCTCGCCATGCTCGACGAGGGCGATCGCGGCGATGCCGGTCGTCTGCTCAAGCAGGCGGGGGTCACCCGCGACAAGTTCCTCAGCGCCCTCACCAGCATCCGCGGCAACCAGCGCGTGCAGAGCGCGACGCCGGAAGCCACCTACGAAGCGCTCAGCAAGTACGGGCAAGACCTGGTCAAACTCGCCCAGACCGGCAAGCTCGACCCTGTGATCGGTCGCGATGAGGAAATCCGCCGCGTGGTTCGGATCCTCTCCCGCAAGACCAAGAACAACCCCGTGCTCATCGGCGAGCCCGGCGTCGGTAAGACGGCCATCGTGGAGGGCCTCGCCCAGCGCATCATGCGCGGCGATATTCCCGAAGGCCTCAAGGACAAAACGGTGTTCGCCCTCGACATGGGCGCACTCGTTGCCGGCGCCAAATACCGCGGCGAGTTCGAAGAACGCCTCAAGGCGGTTCTCAACGAAGTGAAGCAGGCCGAAGGGCGGATCCTCCTCTTCATCGACGAACTGCACACCATCGTCGGGGCCGGCAAGGCCGAAGGCGCGATGGATGCGGGCAACATGCTCAAACCCATGCTGGCCCGGGGCGAGCTGCGCTGCATCGGCGCCACCACGCTCGACGAGTACCGCCAGCACATCGAGAAGGACGCCGCGCTCGAGCGCCGCTTCCAGCCGGTGTTGGTCGATCAGCCCACCGTCGAAGACACCATCTCCATCCTCCGCGGCCTGCGCGAGCGCTTCGAAGTCCACCACGGCGTCACCATCCAGGACAACGCCCTGGTCTCCGCGGCGGTGCTCAGCAACCGCTACATCTCCGACCGCTTCCTCCCCGACAAGGCGATCGATCTTGTGGATGAGGCCTGCGCCATGATCCGCACCGAGATCGACAGCATGCCCGCCGAACTCGACGAAGTGACCCGGCGCGTCATGCAGCTTGAGATCGAAGAAGCGGCCCTGCAGAAGGAAAAAGATAAAGCCAGCCAGGACCGGCTTGAGACCCTTCGGCGCGAACTGGCGGATCTCCGCGAGCAGTCCGGAGAAATGCGGGCACGCTGGGAGTACGAGAAAGCAGGCATCCAAAGGGTGCAGAAGCTCCGCGAGCAGATCGAACACGTCCGCCAGCAAGTGGAGCAGGCCAAGCGGGACTACAACCTCAACAAGGCCGCTGAACTCCAGCACGGCACGCTCCCGACCCTCCAGCGCGAGCTGGAACAGGAAGAAGCCCGCGTCGCCGGCAAGGGCGCCGCCGGGTCCAAGGGCGGGCCGCTGCTCCGCGAGGAAGTCACCGACGAAGAAATCGCCGAGATCGTGGCGAAATGGACGGGCATCCCCGTCACGCGCCTGGTCGAAGGCGAGCGCGAGAAGCTCCTGCGCCTCGATGAGATCCTGCACAAGCGGGTGATCGGGCAGGACGAAGCCGTCAGCCTCGTCGCCGATGCCGTGATCCGCGCACGCGCCGGCATCAAGGATCCCAAGCGACCGATCGGCTCGTTCATCTTCCTCGGCCCCACCGGCGTCGGAAAGACCGAACTCGCCCGCGCGCTCGCCGAGTCGCTGTTCGACAGTGAAGAGAACCTGGTCCGCATCGACATGAGCGAGTACATGGAGAAGCACTCCGTCTCGCGGCTGATCGGCGCGCCCCCCGGCTACATCGGGTACGAAGAGGGCGGGCAGCTCACCGAAGCGGTGCGCCGCAAGCCCTACAGCGTGATCCTCTTCGACGAGATCGAGAAGGCGCACCCGGACGTGTTCAACGTGTTGCTGCAGATCCTCGACGACGGCCGCGTGACCGATTCGCAGGGACGCACCGTGAACTTCAAAAACACGGCGATCATCATGACCAGCAACATCGGCTCGCCGCACCTGCTCGAAGACGGCATGGCGGGCGGCGAAATCAGCGCCCGAGCCCGCAACAGCGTCATGGCGGAGCTGCGCTCGCACTTCCGGCCCGAGTTCCTGAACCGCATCGATGATGTGGTCCTCTTCAAGCCGCTTCGGCTCGAAGAGATCACCCGCATCGTGGACCTCCTAGTCGAGGACCTGCGCCGCCGCCTCCGGTCGAGAGACATTTCCCTCGATCTCACCGATGCGGCACGCAAGTACATCGCCGAGGCGGGGTACGACCCGATCTACGGCGCCCGGCCGCTCAAGCGGTTCCTGCAACGCGAGGTCGAAACCAAGGTCGGCCGAGCGATCATCGCGGGGGATGTCGCCGACGGGTCGTCGATTTCCCTGGATGCTGGGGAAGAAGGCGTGGTGGTGAAGATCCGCCCGCCGGTCCGCGAGACGGCGTCTGAGGTGCTGTAAAGATGGGTAGTCAACTGGGCGGGGGTGGTGCCAATCGGTTCCACCCCCGCCCATTTTCCGTTTCCCGGGCGGAAACGTGACCTTCGGGCGAAAAGGCAGTGGCCCGGCCTGATAGGCATGTGTTAGATTGTTGCTGTGTGGTCGACGGCTCGTGGGCCGGCGATCAGAGACGACCGGGATTCCGGCGTAGCCGGGATCTTCCGTCGCCGCTGCAGCGAATCTGGCTCAGGCGGGGGACCTTTCCTCGCCGCCGCAACGGGAGCGATTCGTGAGTTCGATGGACGAACGCAAACATCGTCTTCACAGCCTGATCGATCTGGCACGGGTGTCGCGCGGCTGGAGCCGCGCCCAACTCGCCGCCGCGCTCGGGCGTGATCCAACCAAGATCTATCCGGACAGCGGCAATCCCAAAGCCGACTTCATCATGAAGCTCGCCGAGGTCCTTGAGTGGCCGGTTGGCGACGTCATGGAGACGGTCTGGGGCCGGAAGGGCGACGAGATCGACCCTCAGGCCGAGCCCGTCAAGTACGAAGACCTCTACGCCACGGCCCGGGCAGCGCACCTTGCCGGTCAGTACCAGCAGATGGTGGACGCCTCCCGCCGCATGTACGAAGTCGCCCAGTCCGAGGAACGCAAGGCGTTTGCCTGTGCGATGGAGTACTCCGGTTGGGACGGTTTGGGCCGGTATATGCAGGGTGTTGACGCAGCGCGTCGCGGCCTTGCCCACACGCCGATCTCCGCCACCACCCGAAACATTCTTCGTGCCGACCTCGCGAACGCCTGGTACTCCCTCTGGGACCTGACCCCCGCGCTCGGCACGACCGAAGTGCTCGCGACGTGGTACGAAACAAACCCGCCCGCCAAGCCTGTCGATCGCAAGCGGCCCGCGTTCGTGTACTACGTTCGTGGCAACACGCACCGGCGCCTCATCGCACTCGAGCCCGAACTCAAGCAGGCCCACTGCGAGGCCGCCAGGCGCGACCTCCTCCGCTCCGCGGAGATGTACACGCAACTGGCCGACGAACTGGGCGACCCCTCGCTCGCCGGTATCGCCAACACCTGCCGCGGCGGTCTGATTGAGATCGATGTGGAAATGGGAGACCGCTCTCCCGAGTCCGCCGTCGCCGAGTTGATGGAGGGAGTGACCACCCTCGACCAGAATCCGAACAAGGCGATCGGCGACTGGCGCGAGAGCTACGGCTGGTGGGCCATCTTCGCCAGCAACGTGGCCCTCCGGTACCTCAAGGGGCGGGCCCTCCAGACTTCCATGTCCACGCTTCTGGGCAAAACGCTTGAAATCGCGGACGGCCTGAACAACTGGGCAATGCGGGAACGGGTGTTCACCCTGCAGTTTTCGCTCCATCGCCAGCTCAGCGAGTCGTCCGGGCTCGATCTTCCGCTTACTATCGATGAGGAGGACCGGAGCCTGATTACAGCCACGATGGGCCGATTCCCGGTATTCCGCAATGTTGGTTGGCGGATCTTGGAAACCGCAAGGGTCGTGGAGGCGAATAAGTGAACACCAATATGAGCCGAACTCGACCCATCTTTGGTCTTCGAACTGTCGCCGCCGCGGGTGTGATTCTGCTCGCCGGTTCCGCTTCGTTTGGCCGCGGTGAATCCCTCGCTCACTCCGATGTTCCCGACCTGCCCTCGGTCCTCCCGATCACCGGTGGGAAAGACGGCTGGACCGGTGCACCGGGCAAGACGCCCGTGAAGTTCGAGAACGGCCCGATCTCGATCGGTGACCTTGCGGGTGAAGACATCGACCTCGAGAACACCCCGCCGCCCGCGCTGACGTCCTTCGCTCCGATCGTTCCTTCGACCAGCGGCCCGCTCCCGACCGGCTCGGTGCCGAGTTCATCCTCGGGCATCAGCACGATCGTGGTGACACCCTCCTCGTCGATCCCGTCTCCTGCTGGATTCATGGTCTTCGGCATGGCGGCCGCGCTCGGCGCCCGTCGTCGCCGCTGATCATCAGCTCAGTACGATCACAGTTCATCACAACAGCACGCCTTTCGAGGCGTGCTGTTTTCTTTCCGGCCATCTCAAATCAGTTGCAGGTGTTGCCGAACTCGCTGAGCAGGACCGAGAGGTCCCCGCCGTTCACCTGCGTGTCGCCGTTGATGTCGCCCTGTGACAGCGTCGCGCCCATCGCGCCGAAGTTCGACAGCAGCACCGACAGATCGAGTCCATTGACGTTGGTATCACCGTTCACATCCGCCTGGCATGTCGGCGGGATGCACACCACGCCCTGGCGTTCCAGGCGGATGTTGTCGACCTGCCAGCCGAGGTAGGTGTTGTCAAAGCCGTCCACGCTGTCGAAGATCCAGTCGATCGTCACGTTCTGACCGGCGAACGATGTGAGGTCGATCGTCCGATTGGTCCACGCGGTGGACGCGGCGCCCAGGTCAAGAACGACGCCGAGATTGACCCGAACGCGGGCGAAATCGACATTCGCGTACGACTCACGCCCCAGGCTGCTGCAGAACGAAAGCGTCAGCTTTTCGCCCGGGTTGATCGAAGGCAGCGCCAGCAGCGGGGCGGTCAGCGAACCGAACACACGGCCCGGACCGTTGTCGTAGTCGCACGCCCCGTCGAGGCCGAAGTAGGCCCACCGGATGCCGTCGCACGCCGGAGACTGAGCGCAACTGGTCGTCACGTGCCACAGGCCGGTGGTGCTCCAGCCCGCCGGCAAGCCCGATTCAAAGTTGGCTGACAGCAGGGTGGTCGAATCCACCGTGCCCGTCACCGCGCTGTAAGTCGAACCGGGAGCGCCAGACGGAGAGGTCTCAACGCCGGTGATGCTCCCCGCCGCCGAGAAGTAGTACTCAATCTCGCCGCCGCACGGCGCGGGCGGGAGCGATCCGCGGAACTTGCCATCGCCAAGGGGTGAGAGCGCCGCCGTCTGGAACGGTCCCGGGCTGGTGCGGTAGTGAAGCGTCGGCGAGGCAGGCGTGATGGTCTGGCCGACGCCGGTGATGCTGACCTCGACGCTGGTCTGGCGTCCCGGTTCAACCATGGTCGGCAGGCTGGCCGGCGCGATGATGAGCGGCGTCGGAGGGGTGACGATGTCCCCGGTCACGACCAGCGCGAACCCCTGGTACGACTCATTCACCGCCGTCGCATTGATGCGGGCCTTCCACACACCGGGGCCCGGCGTGAGGCGGTGGACCTGTTCAACATTGTTCTTGGTGTCCGCAGGCTGGAGAACGGTGCTCTCGCCGCCCACGAACGCGTTCCCGATGTAGACCGTCGTGTTGTCCGGCGCGATCACCTCGAGATCGAGGTTGTTCACCGAAGGCATCGCCGCACCGGCAGCGGCGGGGGGGTCGGTCCACACCAGCGTGGCCCGCAAGGGCACGGCCGCCGAGTTCACCGTAAACGCGAACTCTTCCACATCACCGGTCGCCATCCCGCCGGCGTTGCGTCGATCGACGATGAAGATCTTGGACGTATCCGCCGGAAAGCGCAGCGCATTGTCGGCCAGCACCCGGCCCCAGCCCTCGGTGTTGCTGGGGTAACCCGCGATCCCGGTCATGTCCACGCAGCCGTTGATCAGGGTCGCCTTCACCAACGCGCCCGAGGGGGTGAATCCGCCGCTCGACGCCGTACCCGAGGGGTAGTAGCCATCGGTGTAGTACTGGCGTGTCAGCGCCGCGAGGCCCGTGACGACCGGGGTGGCCATCGACGTGCCATTGAAGCTCACCGTGCCGCATCCCGACGCGGCCGCGGAGGACACCGTGTCGCAACCGGGAGCGTAAAGGTCCGGCTTGCGACGCCCATCTGGCGTGGGCCCTGAGCCTCCGGAGCAGTGCGAATCCTGGCTCGGCGTGTCGGCGGAAGCGCCGACCGCGATGCAGTTCTTGGCGTTCTCGGGGTTGGTGAGCGATGAGGCCGGACTGCCATTGTTGATGGCAAAGACGACGACGTCGTCCTCGTAGCGCCACAGGAAGTCATCCACTCCCCGCGAGAGGCCGTCGTACGAACTCGTCGCACTGTTGCCCCAACTGTTGTTGTGAACCCGCGCGCCCTGTGCGTGATGGAGCGAAAGCCGCTCGAAAACGTCGCTCTCAAGGAAGCTCGGCGTGAGGTTGTAGACCAGCTTCGCGCCGTAGGCGATGCCGCGGTTGTCGGAGAAGTCACCGCTGTCGCCGGTCAGCGTGCCCGCGACGTGTGTTCCGTGAGCCGCGGAAAGAACGAAGGTCGGGTTGTAGGCGAGGATCTTGCGGTGGGTCGGCCCGATGGGATTGACGTCGCTGAATGCGCAGTGGTTCTTGTCGATCCGGGAGTCCAGAATGCCGACCACCTGCCCGACGCCGGTGAGACCGTTGGACCACAGGGTCGTCTGATTCACGATGTTGCTCTGCGCGATCCACCGAACGCTGGTGTTGCGTTCGGTGATCTCAGGCGCTTCCTCGATCCACTGAATGCTGTCGGTCATCGCGAGTGCGCCGAGATCCTCGAAACGCACCGTGGCGGCGATGGCAGGCTCCCCGGCGATCAGAAACCGGCGGTGAACGCTCGCCTGCGGCAGCGCCGCGATGGCACCAAGGACATCCTGGAGTTCCGCCGGCGAAGTATCAGAAAAGAGCGTCACAACGACCGGGACAAATCCACGACGGTCCAGATCGATCCGCTCCGGCGTCGAGTGATCGCGCACGCCGAGTTCCGGATCGAGCTTCCATGCCGGGTCCAACGGCGCATGCCACCGGACGAAATCCAGCGATGCCACCTTGGCTGGATCCACGCGGTCGATCTTGGCGATGTACGCGTCGGGCGGGACCGGTCGACCGAGCACAACTCCCGCTTGCTCCAGCACAGCGCGGCGTTGCGGGGTCATGGGGCCGTCGAGCTGCAGCAGGAACCGCCGCTTCGAGGTTGCCCGACTGATGTCGGCCCGGGTGAGTCGCTTGGGCGTCGAAGAGTCGATCTCCGCGCCCTTCAGGGGCACGGTCGACTTGGGAGAGGCCCCAAGGGCCAGCCCGCTGAGCGTCAACAGCCAGAGGCTGGTCATTCGGGCGATGGTGGGTTCTCGGACCATGGCTCTCCAAGGGCGTCATCGGCGTGCAATGCGGATGCGAGCGGACTGTAAGCATCCATTCGCACGCGGTCGCCCATTCGGATCGGTGGTCCCACCGCCCAACTTTCGCCCGGGTTGTCCCCGCCGGGAAGTCCCCGGCTTGACAGGGCACGCCGTAGGGCGCTCAATGGCCCAGTTTGACACCCCCCCGGGATCGGTTTCCCGGGCTTGGGTGGCGTACTGGAGGTCGCTCGATGGCGTGTTTCCCAGCTCCCGACCGGTTGAAGGCCGCCGCTGGGGCCTGCACCGGCTTGCTGCTCGCCATCGCCACCCCGGCGTCTGGACAGCAGGATGAACGCCAGATCGAGCGGACGCTCGAACGGATCGAACGCGCTGAACAGCTTCAGTTCGTCGATACATCGCTGGGAATCGGCGAGCGTTCGGTCCTCGATTTCGGCGGCTTTGCCGCGCTGAGCTACCTCTACCTCACCGAAGGCGACGGCAACGCCCGCTCGCTGGTTCAGCCCGAAGTCTCTTTCTACGGTCGAGCGGTCATCGACGGGGCGCACACCCTGTTCGTCCGTTCCCGCTTCCAGTACCGCGATTTCAGCGAGGGCGACAGCTTCGACGAGCAGGGCGACCGCTGGACAGAGCCCTTTGTCGATCGCTACTGGTACGAGTTCGATCTGCGCGGCGCCATGCAGGCGTACGAAGGCCGGAGCATCGACGGCAACTTCAACCTTCGCGTCGGCCGCCAGTTCATCGACTGGGGACAGGGCCTGGCGCTGTCGGAAACGCTCTACGCCGGCAAGGCGACCATCGAGGTCGGGCAGTTCTCGATCGACGGACTCATCGGTCAGACGCCCACCGACGACAGCATCACCGACTTTGACTCCAGCCGCGACGATTACAACACCGAGACCCAGCGCGTCTTCTTCGGCGGCATGGTGCGCTACGACACCCGCGCCTCGCACCAGATCTACGCCTACGCGCTCTGGCAGCAGGACAACAACCAGGACGACGAGACGCCGCAGGTGCCGCTGGGCGCGCCCGTGGAGTTCACCTACGACTCGACATACCTCGGCATCGGCGCCCAGGGCAGCATCACCTCGAGCCTTCTCTACGGCACCGAGTTCGTCTACGAGTTCGGCAAGGGGTACAGCGACCCGCTGCTGGGAGCCCAGTCGCGCGAGGACATCAGCGCCTTCGCCGGCCGATTCATCCTGACCTACCTCTTCAAGGACCGCGGCCAGTCGCGCCTGCAGTTCGAGGCGCTGATCGCCAGCGGCGATGACGACCGCCTCGTAACCACCGACACCGTCGGCGGCAACGCCCCCGGCACCGACGACAACGCCTACAACGGCCTTGGCTTCGTCAACACGGGTCTTGCGTTCGCCCCAGTGTTCAGCAACCTGCTCTCGTTCCGCATCGGCGGGAGCACGATTCCCTTCGCGAACGTCGAGGGGCTCCGCCAGCTCCAGCTCGGCGCCGACGTCTACTTCCTGAACAAGTTCAACGCCGACGCCCCGATCGATGAGCCGACGAACGACGATATGTACCTGGGCACCGAGTTCGACTTGAGCCTCAACTACCGACTCACCAGCGATTTCGCGATCGTTGGGCGCTACGGCGTGTTCTTCGCCGGCCCCGCGATCGAGGATGATGATGTCCGTCACTTCCTGTTCGGGGGCGTGACCCTCTCTTTCTGAGGCCCGCAGCATGCCGCACCAGTTCTCAGTCCGAGTCCGGCGTACCCTGGTCGTTGGCGCGATGTTGATCGCGGCGGCGGGATGCACGCGCACCACCGTGCGCGAACCACAGGCGACCGACTACGACCCCAACGACGAGAATGCGGAACTGGACTTCTGGCACAACCTGCCCGGACGTTCCGCGGTCACGAATGATGAAGGGCTGCACGGCGTATTGGTGTTCGCCGACGGCGAAGACCCGACCAGGTCCTACGACGCCCGGGTCGCGCTCCTCAAGGAGCGCGGCTGGGTCACGCAGGGGTTCGACGAGCCGGGCACGCTCGCCATGCAGCGCGGCACCCTCGCCAAGGCGCTCTGCCACGTGCTGGAGGTCAAGGGCGGCGTCATGATGCGGATCACCGACAAGAGTCCCCGCTACGCCGCCAAGGAAATGATCTACCTCGGCATCATGGCCCCCGGCACCGAGCAGCAGGTGCTCAGCGGACTGGACTACCTGGGCGTCATCAGCAAAGCGCAGGATTTCCAGATGCTCCAGGAGGCGGGCGGCACCGCCCCGAGCAGGCCGGTCCCCTCGGGCGCGGACGTTCAATAGTCATTCGAACGGAAGACCCAGCCCATGGCGCGAGCAGCACGCGAGAAATCCACCTCGCGACAGTCCCGCCGAACTCGGAACCGTGCCGCAAAGATGGGCCGCCTCCAGGCGCTCCTGGGCATCGGTGCGACCGTCATCGTCATGACGCTGCTGGTCACGCGGTCGCTCGACCCGCTTGAGTATCCCTCTCTGGACCTCCGGGCGGTCACCTTCACGCGATTCTCTCCGCCGCCAAGCCCGCGAATCGTCGTGGCGGCCATCGATGATGAGGCGCTGAACACCGTCGGGCGATGGCCCTGGCCCCGAGAAAAGCTCGCCCGCGCCATCGACGAGTTGCGACTGGCCGGCGCCAGCGTGGTGGCGCTGGACTTGCTGCTGGATGAACCCCAGGAAAAGCGCCTCGTCGGCGATCCGCAACAACCACAGACGATTCAGGAGGTCGACGGCGACGGAGAACTGGCAGAAGCGATCCGGGCGCACGGCAACGTGGTGCTCGGGGCGAGCTTCAACCTCGGGCTGCGCGACGAGTCCGGACGGCGCGACAAGGTCGAGTTCAACCGCATTTACGCTCTCGTAGAAGCCAACGCCCGCGAAGGGCGCGAGGTCACGCTCGATGACCTGCGGGACTTGATCCCGGACCAGACTGAGGCGCGAACGACCGCTGGCGGAACCGTCAACGACATGCGCCTCAAGCTGGAGTGGGCGCGACGGCTCGTGGCGCGACAGGCGTCGCTCAGCCGCGCCCTGCCGCCCGACGCGCA
>JBGSZV010000143.1:0-14837 GCA_041750235.1 Phycisphaerales bacterium | reverse complement strand
GCGATGGCACGCGCGCTCATGGCCCGCCCCCGCCTTCTGCTTCTGGACGAGCCGTCGCTCGGCCTGGCGCCGCAGGTCGTCCAAACCATCTTCAAGATCATCCGCGAAATCAACGAACGCGGCACCACCGTGCTGCTCGTCGAACAGAACGCTCACATGGCGCTGCAGGTAGCGCACCACGGCTACGTGCTGGAAGTCGGCAGCATCGTGATGAGCGACTCGGCGCGGAAGCTCGAAACCAGCGACGAGGTGCGCAAGGCGTATCTCGGCGTGGGCTGACTCGATCTCGCGGGGCGGCACCATGTCCTGGGACTACGCGTTACTCGTCGAACTCGCCGCCTCCGGCCTCGCACGCGAAGCACAGAGGCTCGCCGCCGATCAATCGGTGCGCGGGATCGATGCGGTCGGCGAGATCTTGCTCCACCCGCTGCTCCGCGCGGGCATCGCGAGCGGCCCCTACCGCGTGCTCGCCGAGGAGCGGTATCCGCCGTCACGGTCAAAGAAACGTCGAAGCGAGGGCGAGCGGTGCGACTTCGTCGTCATCGACACGCGGGATGCTCCGGATGCGCACCATCTGGTCGACCCGCTCGCCGCCGGGACGCTCTTTGGCTCCCGCGGGGCGGATCCGGAGCAGGCCCTGTGGGTCGAGGTCAAGGTGGTTCACCAGTGGATGCTGTTTGACGGCGGCATCCGGGCGAATCCCGCGTACTCCTCGTTGCTGCTGCGCGAAGCGACGAGCGATGTGCGCAAGCTTTCCAAAGAGCGCGGGATCTCCGCGGCGGCGGTGCTGATCGTCATGTTCACCGATACCGCCGCGACCGCGCAGCATGACCTGGGCGAGTGGCACAAGCGGTGTGTGCTGATGGGATTGCCGGTGTCGGTGCCGTTCGTGCAGCAGTTTGCGATCACCGACCGGCTCGGGAACGGCAGTTGCAGCGTGGCGCTCGCGCCCGTGCACCGGGCGTAGCGCTCGCCTCAGACCTGCTCGGTCGAGTAGCTGGTCTTGGTGTCGTCGAGGCGCGTCGCGTTGGCGGGGGTGCGGATTCGCTCGGGCCGCATGCCGGCAATCTCTTCGATCGCGTCCGCCGCTTCGGCGCTGGCGATCTTCCCGGCAAACCTCGACGAAACATCCTGCAGCGCGATTCGCTGGGCCTGCTGCGCCAAGGGATGCCGCAGGAGCATCTCCGCGGATTCAACCAGCCGACGCGTGCCCTTGAAGTACGGAATCAGTTCCGGGATCACTTCGTGACCCGCGATGAGGTTGGGCAGCGCGAAGTACCGCGTGGTGATCACCCGCTTGCCGACGAGCTTATAGGTCAGCTCGTTGGTCTTGTACATGATCACCATCGGCTTGGCCTGCTTGGCAATCTGCAGCGTGACGGTTCCCGACACCACCAGCGCCACATCGCACCAGCGCACCACCAGATCGGTCTCGCCGGTGCGGATGTCCAGCCCCTCAGGCCAGCCGCCCATCTTCACGGCACGGCTGTAGAGCTGATCGCGCACCTGGTCCGTTGTCGCGGCGATCACGCCGGTCATGTCCGGGAAGCGGCGCCGAAGTTCCTTGAACGCCTGCAGGATCACCGGGAAGTTGCGACGCAGTTCCGCCGGGCGAGATCCGGGCAGGAGGGCGACGCGCGGGTGCCCTTCGGGAAGATTGCGGATCAGGTCGTCGAGCCGATCGAAATCCAGCGGCTCATCGAAGAGCGGGTGCCCGATGAAGCGCGCGGGCACCTTGCGCTGGTTGAACCATCGCTCCTCGAACGGCAACAGGCATAGCACAAGGTCGGTACGTCGACGCAGCTTCCGGATGCGCCAGCCGCCCCACGCCCAGACCTGCGGCGCCACGAGATGGCACACCTTCAGCCCCGCCTTCTTGGCGAGCTTGCAGATCGGGAAGTTGGCGGCCGGGGAATCGACCGGAATGTGCAGCGTCGCGCGATTGGTCGCGATCCAGCGCGCGATGTCCTTGTTGATCCGCTGGTGCTGGCGGATCTTGTCCCAGCCTGGCACTCCCACCACCGCGTCCTGACCGGTTTCGCAAATGATCGTTGCGCCCGCGCGGGCCATCTTGGGTCCGCCCCACGCGTACATCGGCAAGTTGGGGTGGCGACGGCGCAGCTCGCGGATCACGGCAGCGGCGTGGTCATCACCGCTCGGCTCGAAGGCGGTGAAGAGGAGGGTCGGGATGACGCCGTCCGTGGTCATTGGGGGTAGTGAAGAGGGGCCGGGTGACGGTGTCAAGGAAGATTGTTTGTGACCGCTATACTCCGCCCTGCCGGTGGGAATCACGTCGCCCCGAGTTTTGGGGCTCCTCCGGACAATTTGAACTCAGTTGCAGCGGACCCCATCCCAATGACCGCCACGATGCCGTACTCCCCCTACCGCCGCACCCATACCTGCGGCCAGCTTCGACCCTCCAACGTCGGAGAGAAGGTCGTCCTCTGCGGGTGGGTCAACTCCTACCGAGACCACGGCACGGGCCTGATCTTTATCGATTTGCGCGACCGTCACGGCCTGACGCAGGTGGTCTTTGAGCAGGGCGAGACCCCCTCGGACCTCATGGAACGCGCCGACAAGCTCCGCAACGAGGACGTGATCGCGGTCGAGGGCGTCATCCGCATCCGCAAGGGCGGCACCAACCCCAAGCTGCCGACCGGCGAGGTCGAGCTAGTGGTCGCACGCGTGGACGTTCTCAACAAGACGGAAAACCCGCCCTTCCTGCCCGACGACATGAGCAAGCTCCCCAACGAGGAGCTGCGGCTGTCGTACCGCTACGTTGACCTGCGCCGCCCGGCGATGCAGAAGATCCTGGCGACCCGGCACAAGGTGTATCAGGTCACCCGCAAGTATTTCGACGAGAACGGCTTCCTCGAGATCGAGACGCCGATCCTCTACAAGAGCACGCCGGAAGGCGCTCGCGAGTTCGTCGTGCCCTCGCGTTTGCAGCCGGGCGAGTGGTACGCGCTGCCGCAGAGCCCGCAACTTTTCAAGCAGATCCTGATGGTCGCGGGATGCGACCGGTACATGCAGATCTGCCGCTGTTTCCGCGACGAGGACCCCCGGGCCGATCGCCAGGCCGAGTTCAGCCAGATCGACCTGGAAATGAGCTTTGTCCGGCGCGACGACATCATGGCCATGATGGAGGGTTTCGTGCGCCGCCTCTGGAAGGAGATGTGCAACTACGACGTCCCGCCGCTCCGCCGCATGACCTACCGCGAGGCCGTCGAGAAGTACGGCATCGACCGGCCCGACCTCCGCTACGACCTTGAGATCCACGACATTTCCGATCTCGCGGCGAAGACCGAGTTCAAGGTCTTCCGCGACACGCTGGAAAAGGGCCAGGACCGCCCGCAGTACTCGAGCAAGCGGGGCGTCGTGAAGGCGCTGCGCGTGCCGGGGGGCGGCGAGAAGCTGACCCGCAAGCTGACCGACGGCTACACGGACTTCGTGAAGGGGTTCGGCGCCGGCGGTGTGGCGGTCGTCAAACTAACCCCGGCTGGATTCGAAACGGGCGTCGCGAAGTTCCTGGAGCCCATCAAGGACGAACTGATCAAGCGCCTCGGCCTGCAGGTCGGCGACACCGTGCTCTTCGTCGCGGACGTCTATTCGATTGCCACCAAAGCCTTTGGCGAGCTCCGTCAGGTCGTGGCCCGTGACATGGGCATGGTGCCGCCCCCGGGCGCTCAGGGCGGGCCGTGGAACTTCCTCTGGGTGGTCGACTTCCCGATGTTCGAGCGGAACAAGGAGACGGGGAAGTGGGTGGCGATGCACCATCCCTTCACCGCGCCGCGGGATGATCAGCAGGCGGCGTTCGTCGCGGCCAGCGAGGACGATGAAGAGACGATCGCCTCGATGCTCAGCGCGGGGTACGACATCGTGCTCAACGGCTCGGAGATCGCTGGCGGCTCCATCCGAATCCACGATCAGGCGGTGCAGAGCAAGGTCTTCAGTTTGCTGGGCATGACGCCGGAGCAGGCGAAGTCCAAGTTCAGCTTCCTGTTGGACGCCCTGCGAACCGGCGCGCCGCCCCACGGCGGGGTCGCGTTCGGCCTCGACCGGCTGGTCATGCACCTCACGGGCACCGACAACATCCGCGACGTCATCGCGTTCCCCAAGACCCAGACCGGGGCGGACCTGATGACCAAGGCCCCCAGCGCGATCACCGAGGCTCAGGCTCGGGATCTGCACGTGAAGAGCACGTGGGTGCCGCCCGTCAAAAGCTGAAGGCAAGTCGACGTAATGAACCCCTCAAAAAGGCCCCGCCGGCAGTCCCGGTGGGGCCTTTCTCATTGGTTCAGATGGGCCGAAAGTGCGATAACTGCGCGAAGTTTCTCGGTCTTCACTTGACGACAGCCCCCATATCGGCGACACTCCAAACTGCACAGGGGAAGGGTCTGTCATTCCTTCCCGACATTGTGGTGTGTTTCCGACTGCAGGTGGCATTGGGCTGATGGTGCGCAAGCACTCTCCCGAAAACCCATCGCGGCCGGGTTAATTGTCCGACCGGACGGCTTTGCACAGGGCCAACCGGTCGTGGTCGGAGAGGAGTCGGAATGCAGGTTTTCCACGCATCGCGCGTGTTGGTTCTTGCCGCAGGGCTGGGCGTCGCTTCGACGTCGTTTGCGGCGTTTGCTCCTTCACCTCAGCCTGAGGGCGGAGACACCTTTGTCTCGCTCGACCTTTCGTCGGTACTCGCCGGTGCGCAGCCGGGTCGTGAGTTCCGCTCTTCCATGCAGATCACGGATATCACGGGTGAAACCGTCGGCGTCGTCACGATGTCCGGCACGCTCGATCTGGCCGGCCAGCTGAATTTTGTGGCGGCGGTGACCAATCTGCAGGCCGTCCCCACGAACTTCTCCTTCCTCTTTGCGAACCCGGTGACGCCGCCCAACGAACCGTTGGAAGCCAGGGCATACGCCGTCGCGAGCGTGCTCGACGTCAACGGCGACGGCGCCGCGCTCAGCGGTGGCCACGAAGATGGGTCGATCGTTCACTACCTGTACACCACTCCGGTTGATCTGGGCGGTGACACGATCTTCGACACGCAGTTCCTCAACAGCATCGTCGCCGGCTCATTCTCGACAGCCGCGGCGAACGATGAATCGTCGCCCGCTCCGACCTTCATTCCGCTGGGTGCAGTCCCCAGCGTGCTCAAAGCGGATGTCCGATTCTCGGTTTCCCCTTTTGATCAAGCCACCATCAACGGCGCTTTTCTGATTCGAGTCCCCTCGCCCGGGACGGCGTCGTTCCTGCTTGTGACCGGCCTTGCCGGGCTCACGCGGCGGCGCACACGCAACTGACAGATGTTCCAGGAGTTTTCCCCGTCATCGGCTCGCACAGGCCAGTGACAGGGTCGTGTGGGTAGAGAGAGAGGAGTCAGGGATGAATCGAAGTCTTGGACCATGGATTGCGGCGGCCGGCGTGCTGGCCACCGCACCGCTGGCGACAGCGGCCTTTGAGGGCGCAGCCCTCATCATTCACGCGAGCAACGCGCAAGGCTCGGGACAGATCGTCATACCGATCGAACACGGGTTCGTCGGGAACAACGGCGAGACGTTCACGTACACGTTGCCCTCGTCGATGGCCATCACGAGCGAGAGCGGCGCGCACATCGCCACGCTGGTGAACTTCAACGAGCTGCTCATCGCCGACCCGGTGGTGAGCATCGGGTTCAGCGTGCAGGCCGGCGGAGCGGACACGAACTTCAGCATCACGACCGCGCTGCTTTCGTTCCCCGCCATCAACAACCCGATTGGGAACGCCAGCGGCAGCGTCACGGTCACCGACTTTGACGGCAACGGCGCGACGATCGCGGGTATCAGCGGTGCACCCATCTTCGAGTGGGACTACAACGGGTTCGTCCCGACCGGCACCAACTTCGCGAACTTCGTGAACGGCACGGCCGCCGGCGCGTTCCAATCGGCGACCGACAGCGCCAATCTTGGACCTGTCGCGGTCGCTGGGAACGTTTCGGACATCAGCGGTGCCGTGAACTTCCGTCTCTCGGCCAATGATCTGGCCAGCGGCACGGGCGTTTTCGTTATTGAGATTCCGACTCCGGGCGCCCTCGGCCTCGCGTCGATCGCCGGCCTGCTGGCGATCCCCCGGCGTCGTCGCTGATCACGACGTACGTTCAATCGTCGATCCAAAGGCCCCGTCACTCCGGTGATGGGGCCTTTTCATTGGGCCGTGCCGCTATTCTCTGCCTGCATGTGCGGCATCGGCGGCATCCTGAAGATCACCAAGCCCGGCGAGAGGCATCAGCGGATTCCCGAGGCGTGGCTCGATGCCATCGATGAGGAGATCAAATGGCGCGGACCGGACGGTGCGGGTCGGTTCCGGGATGTGGTGGCACGCCCCGATGGCACGGTGGTCGAGGTGGCGCTGGTGCACCGGCGGCTGTCGATCATTGACCATGAGGGAGGCGGGCAGCCGTTTGTGGTGAATGGATGCCCAGGATGCCTTCGTGGACAGACACGCAGGCTCGATCGCCGACGTGGGGCGAGGTCGATCGGTGCAGTCGGACGGTTCGCGGTGGTCTTCAATGGGTGTGTCTACAACCAGCAGTTCCTTCGCCAAGCACTGACAGAAGCCGGTCACGTGTTCGCAAGCGATCACAGCGATACGGAAGTACTTGCACACGCATACGGTGAGTGGGGATTTCGGGCACGGGAGCGCCTGGATGCAATGTGCGCGGCAGCGATATGGGATTCAAGTCTGGCGCGCGTGGTGCTGTTTCGAGACTATCACGACGAGAAGCCGCTTTTTGTCACTCGACTTCGAGCGGGCTCTCAGCGCATTCAGGCATTCGCCAGCACGATTCCCGCGCTCGCGGCGATGCGACGCGCTTGCGGTAGTTCGAGCCCTGTGGCACCCAAACGGGTCCGTTTATGGGTTCGATTTGGGGGGCACCGTCACTCTTGTGGTCCGATACGTGAGTTCGACGGTGTATTTCGAACCCAGTTCAACCATGTCCCGTGGTTTGGAATTCCGAACGCCCCTCCGCAAACCGTTGCACTGCCGCCTCACGACCAACCGCTGAGCTTTGAGGAGACGGTAGATCTTTCTGACGCACTCATCTCTGATTCGGTGAAACGGCGGCTTGAGGCAGATGTGCCAATCGGCTGCTTCCTATCAGGAGGCGTGGATTCTTCACTCATCGCCTACCACGCGCAGCGACAACTAGGGAACTTGACCACGCTGACGATGAGAATGCCGAGCGATCGGCTTGATGAGTCCAAGTTTGCGGTTGAGGTCGCCCGCCAACTCGGGACACGTCATGTCGTATTTGATGCGTCTCCGCACGCTGCGGATGATCTTGCCCATCTCGTCCGCGCAATCGGAGCGCCCTTTGCCGATTCCTCCATATTGCCAACCTATTGGCTCTGCAACGGGGCCGCTGAACACGTCAAGGTTGCGTTAACGGGCGACGGCGGCGACGAACTTTTTTACGGCTATCAACGCCAGATGATTCCAAGCTTGTCGCGACGACGTCGCGAGATTATCCGGCGGTTGCCCGTCGAACTACTCAGTGAGGCAAATCCCGGTTCGAGATCGTCAAAACTGGCTCGCCTCGTTCGCGCACTACGAACGAACACGTATCGAGATCTCGTCTCTATCTTCCCCACGGCCGACTATCAGGCACTATTCAGTGTGGTTCCTGAATCCGAGTGGTGGGACAAAAATATTGACCACAGTTCCGCGCGTGCGATTGATGAATGGCAGTACCTACGTTGGGACATTCTCAAGAAAACCGACACGGCCTCAATGATGTCAGGGATCGAAGCCCGCGCTCCGTTCCTGTCTCGAAGACTCTGGGCCATGGATCTTTACTGCAAACTTCCATATCTCCGTCGTGAGCGCAAGGCCGTGCCACGCGCTCTTGCTCGCCGTCATCTCGGAGGTCATGTCGCCGACCGCCCTAAGCAGGGCTTTGCCATCCCCATCTCCGACTGGTGGCGATCCGACTTCGGCGGCCTCGGCACGCTCCTGTTCCACTACCTCGACAAGCCTCGGCCCTTTGGCCAAGTCCACGACGTGTTGCCCATCAACATGGACTACGTCCGGCAGATGATCGACGAGCATTGGGCCGCTGGCGGGCTCACCCCCAAGTACACCACCCGCCATGTCCGCAAACGCGACCACGGCCAGCGGCTCTTTGCCCTGGTCTCGCTGGCCATCTGGGCTGAGCAGTTAGACGAACGCGGCTGGGTGAGCAATCGCCCGGATTAGATCCGGTCGGCGTAAGCCCGCATGGTGCTCGTGAATGGCGCGGGATTGAAGCCCAGGTGGGTGCGCGCCTTCACGCACGAGCCGGTCGAATCCTCGATGGCCATCAGCGGCTCGGAGGGTCCGAAGGGCAGGAGCGCATCGAGGCCAAGGATCTTGGCCTTCATCGCCATCGCCCAGCCCATGTAGCCGGGAAGCGGCAGGACGCGCTTCTTCTTGTCGCCCAGCGGCATCGCGTCGCGCACGCTCTTGAGCAGTGTGGGCCAGTCGAGCGTCTCAGGGCCGGTGAGGGGATAGATCTCACCCACCGCACGGCCGCTCGCGAGCGACTCCGCGATCGCCGAGGCAACATCGAGCACACTGACGGGCGAAATAAGCGCCGATGACAGCTTCGGGGGCTTGGGCGGGAAGCCTTTCTCGACTTCAAGCTTCGCGAAGTACGGGATGAAGAGCCGCGGCGAGGAGCGGCCGAGCACCCAGTTCTTGATCATCTGCATGAACTCGCCGTCGGGCCCATGGACGATGCTCGGCCGGAAGATGGTCCAATCGAGGCCGCTGCCGCGGACCAGTTCCTCGGCTTCCCACTTGGTCTTGAAGTAGTCGCCGGGGGCATCTGGGCGAACGCCAAGGGCGGAGACGTGGGCGTAACGACCAATCAAGTTGGCGGCAGCCGTATCGAGCGCGATCTGGGTCGCGAGGATGTGGTGGCGGCGGAAGGTGACGTCCGGGGGCAACTCACGGCGGATGCCGATGGTGTGCACGAGGGCCTGACACCCGGCGAAGGCGGCGCGGACGCCGGCGCGATCGAAGATGTCGGCGTAGACGACCTCAAGCGACTGCGGCGACGGCACGCCCTGAAAAACCTGCTGGGCCTTGGCGCGGTCGCGAGCGAGCGCCCGAACGCGGTAGCCGCGTGAGAGCAGCGCACGCACGGTGTTGGAGCCGACAAAGCCGGTGGCGCCGGTGACGCCGACGATGGTGGAACTGGGGGTGGTCACGCTTGGATTGTAGTGGATGGCCTGAAAATCGACCCGTCCACTACCATGGGCGGGATGCTCACGCTCCTCGCTTCGGCCGCCCACGGTTCGGGACACTCGGTGTTCCGGGACATCGTCATGGTGCTGGCGATGGCGGGGCTTGTGGCACTCGTCGCCCAGCGCCTCCGCCTGGCGACGATCCCGGCGTACCTGCTCGCCGGGGCGATCATCGGGCCCGGCGCCATGGGGATTGTCTCCAATCCGGAGCAAGTGCAGAAAGTGGCGGACATTGCCGTCGTGCTGCTGATGTTCGGTATCGGCCTGCACACGGATATGGACGTGCTCTCCCGGGGCCTTGGGCGGATCGCCGCCAGCGCGGTCTCCATGATCGTGTTGTGCATCGCCATCCTTTGGCCCGCCGGACTGCTCATGGGGCTCAACGGGCCATCCGCGCTGG
The DNA here is from genome assembly GCA_041750235.1 of Phycisphaerales bacterium. Lineage (GTDB taxonomy): Bacteria > Planctomycetota > Phycisphaerae > Phycisphaerales > UBA1924 > JBGSZV01. The sequence continues at coordinate 5,171 of JBGSZV010000143.1, read as the reverse complement.
CTGCGGCCATGGCGCTTTCGATGTCCTCCACGGTGGTGGTCCTGCGGGTGCTGCAGGATCAGCGGCAGCTCCACGGCACATCCGGGCGCATCACGCTGGCGGTTCTCGTGATCCAGGATCTGGCGGCCATTGCCATGCTGCTCGTGCTCCCGCCGCTGGCTCAGTGGGCGGGCACCGGCGGCGGCGGCGTGATGGAAAAGGCCGACGGCCCCACACACACCGGGCCATTCTGGACGAGCCCTGTCGTCAAGAACGGGGTCTTGGCCATCTTGGGCGTCGCCGCCATCATCGGCGTCGGGCGGCTCGTGATGCCACGGCTCCTCAAGGAAGCGGCCCGCAACAAGGCAGGCGAGGTCCTCACGGTCATCGCGATGGCAGGAGCCATGGGCGCCGCCGCGTTGACGCAACTGCTGGGGCTGAACGAGGCGCTCGGGGCGTTCCTTGCGGGCTTCCTGCTGGCGGTCACGCCCTATCGCCATCAGCTCGGCGGTCAGGTGGGCGCGGTGCGCGACATCTTCGGCGCCATCTTCTTCACGGCCATCGGCATGAGCGTATCGCTCGCCGGTCTCGTGGAACACCTGCCGACAATCCTCATCGGGACGGCCATCATTTTGACGGTGAAGTCGATCATCATCGGGGTGATGGCGTGGGCCTTCGGCACCACCGGCAACACCGCGATCAAGATCGGGTTGTCACTCGCACAGGCGGGCGAGTTCAGCATTGTGATGCTCTATGCCGCCAAGGCCGACGAAATCGCCATGCTCGACAACGTGGCGGTGAGCGATTTGATCGCGATGGTGGTGGTGTCGCTCATGCTGACGCCCAGCCTCATCCAGGCGGCGGACGCGATCAACACCCGCATCCGTCGCATCGGCACGGCCCCGTGGAACCATGTCTCAACCTTGAGCGATGCGCCGCAGACGACGGGGAGCGGCGAAACCACTGCGGAGGGCACGGCCGAAGCCCCACGCAAGCGGGCGATCATCGCCGGGTTCGGGTTGGTCGGTCGAGCGGTGGCCGACGAGATGAAGCGGATGAACATTTCGACGACCATCGTGGAGATGAACCCCGCGACCGTGCAGAAACAAATGGCGCTGGGTCGCCGGATCGTCTTCGGCGACATCTCCAGCCCGGAGGTGCTCGAAACCGCCGGCATCGAGGGCGCCGATGCACTGATCCTCACCATCCCCGACACGGAGACCGTCATGCGGGCGTGCAAGCTGGCGCGCCAACTGCACCCGGGACTGTTCATCCTGGTGCGGCTGAACTACGTGAGCCAGGGAATCGCGGCGGCGAGCATCGGCGCCAGCGGCGTCGTGGTCGAAGAAATGGCCACCGCCGAGGCGATGGAAAAGATCGTGAAGAAGGTGCTGGCAGCCCCGACGAAACCCCACGCGTGATCCGCGTCAGGCCAGCCCCATCTTGCCGAGCCAGCGTTCGGCGTCGAGCGCGGCCTGACATCCCATCCCCGCGGCGGTGATTGCCTGACGGTATTCCGCGTCGGCCACGTCACCGGCGGCGAAGACGCCCTCGATGTTGGTGTGGCTGTGGCGGTGCTCAAGATGGATGTACTGAGCGTCGTTGACGGTGATGCCGCTGCCCTCGAGGAACTTGGTCGCGGGGGTATGGCCGATCGCGACGAAGAGCCCCTTCACCGGGAGCGTGCTGACCGCGCCGTTCACAGTGTTCTTGAGCTGGATGCCCTCGATATGGTCCTCGCCCAGCACATCCGTGACGACCGAGTTCCAGACCACTTCCGCATTCGGCTTGGAAAGGAACCTCTGCTGCATCACCTTGCTGGCGCGCAGTTCATCCCGCCGATGGATGACGTAGACGCGTGAAGCGAACTTCGTGAGATAGGTCGCCTCTTCCATCGCGGTATCGCCGCCGCCCACCACCGCGAGCGGCTGGTTGCGAAAGACGGGCAGCGCGCCGTCGCAGACGGCACACGCCGAAACGCCGCCGCCCTGTCGAGCCAGTCGCATCTCGTTGGGGAGGCCGATCCAGTTCGCGACCGCGCCGGTGGCGATGATGACGCTGTGGGCGCGGACGGTCCCGCCGCTCGAAGTCTTGAGTTCAAAGGGGCGAGCACGAAAATTGCAAGACTCGATGTCCTCGGTCACCACCTTGGTTCCGAAGCGCTCGGCCTGCTTCTGGAACGCGTCCATCATGGCCGGGCCGGTGATGCCGTGCGGGAAGCCGGGGTAGTTCTCGACTTCGGTGGTGAGCATGAGCTGCCCGCCCGGAAGGACGATGGAGGGCGTCTGCTTGGGGACGCCGATGTAGACCACGGGGTCGAGCTGGGCGCGTGCGGCATAGATGGCAGCGGTCCAGCCGGCGGGGCCGGAGCCGATGATGACGAGCTTGTGAACGGCGTGGTTCGTGTTGGGCATGGTTCTTGGTTGGGTGGGCTCAGTTCTGGTACTCACGGAACAGGCTGAGCACGGACGGCCAGTAGAGGATGTCATCACCGCCGGCGCCCACGTTGCGGGCCTCGTTGTCGAGGCCATCGGGCCCAACGGAGTAGAGGAGGAAAACCTTCTCGTCGAGCTTGGCGGTGAAAGTGGTCTTGCCGGCGATCTCGGGCTCGGCGCTTGCTTCCGGCGCTGGGGCCTTCTTGAGGTAACGATCCAGCGTTTCCTGACGCAGTGAAAGGGTGAGGAACTCGTCGCGTACCTGGCGCAGCACATCGTCACTGATCGTGCCGGTGAGCCCCGATTGACGGGCGTTCTGAATGGTCTGTGAAGCGTAGAGGCCGCCGAACACCTCAGCGGCGTAGGCCTTCACATCATCGGGAGACATCTCAAGATCACGGGCGATCCGCCGGATCTGGCCGGTGGGCGTCGCGAGGATTTCCTGCTTCACGATGTCGGCGATGTTCTGGCCGCTCGCAAGATTCTGGCTCATCACCAGGAGCATCTGCGAGTACTCGGCCCGTTCTCGTGGTGTGATGGGAATCTTCTTGATCGCTTCCATCACACCCGCGGTGGGCGTCGTCGCCATCGTCTTCTTGATGACAAGCAGCATTTCTCCCATGCCGATGACCATGCCCGCAAGGTCACCGCTGGCGGCCGGGGCGATGTCACCCTCGCCGACGACAACAGTGACTTCATGCGGACGCGGCAGTTCACGCGGGCCGAACTTCTGATCGCGGATCGGAACGAAGTACTCGAGTTGCTGCAGCGTGCGGTAGCGGCGGTCGTAGGCGTATGGGTCGGTCAGGTACTCGCGACGCGCAAAGTCCGGAACGACCGCCTGCACCGCGGGGGGCATCGCTCGGCTGCGCTTGGAAAGGGCGACCACCGCGAGCGAAGCGCGGGTGCCCGACATCTCGGCCAGCAGCCGCAGGCGGCGATCGCGCATCTGGTCGACGCCGGCGAGCGTTTCATCAAGGATCGCGAACTTCGCCTTGGGCATCTTCTGATAGTCGGTCGCCTTGCGGAGGAGCGGGTCGTGCAGGTCCTGGAGGTTCCACCGCGTGGTCCAGTCGCCCCAGAGCTTCTTGAGCTGGTCCTGGGAGTCGAACCACCCCGCGTGAATGCCGGCGACCTTCTTCCACTTGGCCGCTTCGGAGAATCGCGTGAGCGGACGATCGGACGAGGCGAGCCGCGACATGGTCGCCCCAAGCTTGCCGGCATCGGCTTCGCCGCGATCTTCAATCGTCATCTCGATCAGTTGTTCCGCCGCGAGGCGGTTGGCCTCCGGCAGGCGGATCTTCATCACGTTGATAATGCGCTCGTCGAGCTCGATCACCCCTTGCTTGAGGTCTTCGATCTTGAACGCGTCCGGGTGCAGGTACACCAGATCACGCAGGCGCTCAGCAGCATTGTGCATGAGCTGGATGCCCATGAGCTTCTCAGCGAGGCCCGGACGATCGGCAACGATCCGACCCAATCGGAGCGTTTCCAGCATCAGCTTGCCGGCCTTGCGACCCTCGCCGCTGGCGGCCAGTCGCTCGCCCTCGACCGTCGCGAGCAGCACCAGTGGCTTCATCGCGTCGAGATACTTGAACTTCGCGCCGGCCAGCACACCCTCGGCATCGGTTTCGATCACCAGCCCGGCGTTGACCCACTCGGGGTCCACGCCCTTGGCGGTGTACGGCAGTGTGAGCAGATACTTGGCCTTGGTGTCGGCGAGCTTCGCCACCGCTTCAATGGCTTTCTGCTGCGGTTCCGCGGCGGCCCATGCAGCGACTTCTTCCCATTCCGGGCTGGACGCCGTCAGCAGCGATGCCGTCCACCAATCGGTGAGCACGCTGGGAGGCGGCGTCATGGCCGCGATGGCCGGGAACAGGATCGGGTCGGCTGACGTGTTGCCTGCGGGAGCGACCACGAGCTTGTTGGCGGCTTCCAGTTGCGTCTTGCCACCAGCGGCCAGAGCGCCGGGACTGAGCGTCGCGGCGAATCCGATGGCGGCGAGGAGAAGGGCGCTCGTCGTTCGTGGGTGGTTCGGCATGGAGGTGATTGTAAGGAAGTTGAACAGCGGGGCTCGGCGGGGGTTTCGAGGCACCGGACCCGCCCGTACACCGAACCGCCCACCATCACCGATTCTTCCCTCCGGGCTACACTCTCCACCCCGGGGCTGACGCAGGTGCGTCGGCCCTTTTTCATCCCGAAACGGTGAGCCGCGGGTTCCCCGCGATGGAGTGGTCATGGTCGTTGGCGTGCTCAAGGAAGTGAAGTCGGATGAGTACCGGGTGGGCCTGCGTCCGGTGGGCGCGGAACTCCTGAAGCGTGACGGGCACACCGTGCTCATCGAGACCAACGCGGGCGTCGGGTCCGGGTACGAGGACGGCGAATACGTCCGTGCCGGGGCGACCATCTGCAAGAGCGCCGCGGAGGTCTGGGCGGCAGCCGAGATGATCATCAAGGTCAAGGAGCCGCAGCCGCAGGAAATCCCGATGATGCGCCAGGGGCAGCAGGTCTTCACCTACTTCCACTTCGCCGCCGACCGGGCCTGCACCGACGGCTGCCTCAAGCAGGGCATCTGCGCGATCGCCTACGAGACCCTCGAACAGCCCGGCCAGTTTGGCCGTCCGACCCTCCCCCTGCTCACGCCGATGAGCGAGGTCGCCGGGAAAATGAGCGTGCAGGAGGGCGCGAAGTTCTTGGAGCGACCACAGGGCGGCCGCGGCACGCTGCTCGGCGGCGTTACCGGCACGACCCCCGGCA
>JBGSZV010000142.1:0-13048 GCA_041750235.1 Phycisphaerales bacterium | reverse complement strand
GTGGGCGATGCCGCGCTGGAGCGCGGTGGGTCCGCGCCCGCCGAGGGCGTGTCCGATGAGCGTGGCGTGCCAGTCGTCCTGTGAGAGCTGCGGGTAGGGGCCGGAGTTGGATTTGATCTGCGTGGTGGCGTGGCCGAGCGCTTCGTGGCCGGACCAGATGTGTCCGCCGTCGAGGACGGTCGCGGTGGCGCGGGTGCCGGTGTAGCCGTGGTTGTAGAAGGTGGTGGCGCCGAGGAAGGCGGCGAGGTCGATGCCGGAGTCGGGGAAGTTGGGGAAGGGGCCGGGGCCGGAGGACTCGACGCCCAAGGCCGCGCCGGCGAGGCAGAGGAGCGAAGCGCCGAAAGCGAGGCTTCGGAGGTTCGCGGATGCTCGCGCGGGTGCGTTCATGTGAGTCCCCCTGCACGGCGGAAGTGCCGTTCCATCGCCTTCGCGGTCGGCGGGCCGGTGGATGCTGTTCAAGGTACTTCGGTCGGGCGCGGGGGTGGTAGTGGAAAGTTGGGGAAAGTGCGTGCGGGCCGAATCTAGCGGGCCTTGGCGGTGGAGGGGAAGGACGTGATGTTGCCGGCGTTGGTGATGGAGTCGAGCACCTGGACGTTGTCGAGGGTGATCTCCTCGCCCCAGATCTGCGTGAAGTCGAGGGTGGTCATGGCGGCGTCGACGTCGGGGATGAGGCGAACCGTGACGAACTGACGAGCGAGGTGCGGGGGAGGCTCGCCGGGGTTGCAAATGAAGTTGCCGGTTGATGTCTGCGGCCCATAGCAACGGACGGTGTGAACGGGGAGGTCGCCGTGTTCCGGGTCCGTGATGATGAGCTTGAACGCCGTTGAAATGGGTGTCGAGCCAAAGTAGGTTTCAATCTGGTGCTGCGGGTTCTGCGGAGTGGAAGCGCAGCTGCGGCCGGCGAAGTCGATGCGGAGGCGCAGCGACTCGGCGGCGGTGTGCATGGCGTCGCGCAGCGCGGGATCGGTGTTCAATGTCATGACCGGGGTGTCGCGCGGGACCACGTTGACGGTGACGCGGATCGGCTGCTTCCAGAGCGCGACAGTGTTGGGGGGCGGCGTTAATGTCGCGCTGCCGGGGAGCATGGCATCGGCGGCGCGATCGTCATCGTTCGGGGGAACGAGCAGCGTGGGCGGGAAGGACGGGATCGCGGGGTCCACGACGATGAATGCCATGGGGAACTCGATGGTCGCCTGGCCTACGTCGGTCGGCGTGCTGATGCCGTGCACATCCGTCATGCCGGCATGACTCATGTGATGGCTCGTCGGCGGCGCGCCGTTGGCGAAGCGCTGGTTGGCGGTCAGCATCAAGGGGCGGCGGAGCGCGTTGATATCCCAGAACACTCGGGCGGGGTTGTTCTCATTCGGTGCTGCCGTGATCCACCAGCTTGGGTGCAGCTCCAGCTTGCTCTTGGCGGCGACGCGGCTGTCGGGCATGAGGCCGACGACGAATGGATCGCCGACGCGGATGGTTTCACGCGTGATGATGGTGAGGGCGACGCAGTTCCGCGCGTAGCGCGCCCAGTCGGCATCGGAGACGAGCTTTGCGGCACGGGCGGCTTCGATGATGTCGCCCCAACCGGTGCGCCACGGGCGAGTGATGTCAGCCTGCCGATCGAGCGCTCCGGTGACGAGCTTTCCGACGGCGGCCTGCGACAACTTGCCGGCCCGGAGGCGCGTGACGAGTTCGTTGCTGGCGGCGTTTGCCTTGCCGTCGCGCGGGCCGGTGAGTTCGAGGGAGAGGAGCCAGACGGGTTTGTAGGGGTTGGCGGTGGTGCCGAGGAATACGGTGGCGAATACGAGTGCCGCGACCAGAAGTGCGAGCGAGAGGATGGTAGTGCCGGACCAGAAGGGGATTGGTGTGCGGCGGCGCAGGCCGTTGGTGATGGCTTTGGGGCGGCTGAGGTCGCTGCCGCACTCGGGGCAGTTCGTGGCGCTGGGGAGGCCTTGGAGGTCGAACTTGCACTTGCGGCAGTGGGGGTGTGTGGAGATGCGGCGGCCGTGGAGGCCGAGGATGAGGAGGGTGAGGCCGAGGAGGAAGGGGATGGAGAGGAGGAGGAGGGGCATGAGTGGGAGGGGGGTGAGAAAGGCTTGAGACGGTGAGACGGTGAGACGGTGAGTTAGGGGGTGGGGTGGTCGATGGGGACGTTGTCGATGGTGATTTCTTCGCCGAAGATTTCGGTGATGTCGACGGTGCGGGCGGCGCGCTGTGGATTGGGTCGAAGGATAAGTGTCACTCCATCCTGTGCGGCGAAATCTGCCCTCATGACCACTATTGAGGAGAGAGTCCGCGTTCGTTTCATTTGCACAAGGCGAGGTGCCGGAGTGATCTCCAACAACGTGGTTTCGTTGCCACTGGCGGATCGTGCAAGAACAGAGGCATATGTTGGCAGCGTCAGGTCGAGCGGAAATTCCACCGTGAATCTTACTTCACTACAGTGTATGGCGTCGAGTTTGCGAACTTCGACGATTCTTGCGCTCGCAAGGCACAGCTTCAATGCGGCAGCCATGTCGGGTGCGCTGATCAGTGCAACCGACGGAGTGTCTTCGGGAAGGACTTCTATCGAAAGCGTGTGAGTCTGGTTCCAACTCCGAATCGCTTTGGTCGGCGGCCAAAGCCATGATCCCATCTGCGATTTGCAGAACTCATCCCAGCTCTCCGAGTTCGATGGGATGGGACCTTCCACGGGGATGACTGCCGTGCGCAGGTTTCGCATCGATGTGTCCAACGCGACGATGTTGATGTGCAACTCGATCGATTGGCGACCGGTCTGTTGATGCTCGTTAGGGGTTCGTGGCTTGTAGCCCAAGTAGACAGACTCGAAGGAATTGCTATGCGTTATCCCAAATCGCTGCCGAGTTGTCGGTTGGAGCTCGTGCTCAAACTGTAGTGCTATTGCGTGCGGCCAGTCTTCGTCGAACGTCTCCACAATGCTCGCTTCGTAACTCAACACGGAGTTCTTCGCCAGGCGAGTCTGGAATACTGGGCAGATGGCGATCGGCTGGCCGGCTTCAATACGAGCACGTGGCACGAGGGTGAGTTGGATTGCCGCCTTTGCGTACTGAAGCCATTGCTGATCGGGCAGCAAGCCAGAACTCCGTGCGGCTTCGATGACATCGCCCCATCCAGTTCGCCATTGGAGTGAGCGGTCTGACTGATAGGCGAGTGCCTGCGCAATGACCTCGTCCGATGCGTCGGCGGATAGTTTGCTTTGGAGAAGGCGGCTTTGCAGTTCTCCTAATGCTGCGTCGGCTGATACGACTGTGGCGGAGTGTGCTTCGTATAGCAGCATCCACACCGGCTTGTACGCATTCGCCTTCGGCCCCATTGCTATCAGAGTGATCTGGCCTGCGATCAACAAGATTGCGAGCGCAAGCATAAAGCTGCCTGCAATCGCGGCGCCCTTGCGGCGCTGACGGACTCCGATGCGAATCGCGTGTGGCTTGGCGAGTTCGCTGCCGCACTCGGGGCAGATGGTGGGGCTCGCGAGTGCGTGGAGGTCGTAGCGGCACTTGCGGCAGGTGGGGTGGGTGTTGATGCGACGGCCACGAATGCCCAGCACGAGAAGGGTGACGCCGAGGAGGAGGGGGATGGTGAGCAGGAGTAGGGGCATGAGTCAGTTGATGCGGATTGGGTGGTCCTTGAGAGTGATCTCAGTGCCGTGGATCGACGTGATGTCAACATTCGCGTATGCGGCTGCCAAGTTGGGTCGGAACATCAACGTGATTCGCTGTTTGGAACGGCACGCATTCACAATTCGCCTGCTCACGGTCTCAGAGATAGTCACATTCGGAGCGTCGCCGGGTCCCTCGCTCACGAAAGTGCCGAGCAGGGTTTCCTTGTCGGACGGTTCGAGCCAGATCAAGTCAAATGCCACAGCGTTTGGAAACTTCGGCAGGCTCAGCGTGCAAAACACCGTCGGATCCTTTGAGCCGGGAAATTGATGCTCGTTCATGGCGAGTGCAAATGTCTCGCACGCAGTTTGCATCGATCTGACATCTGATTCTGCTCTTCGCAACGACAGAATGTTGTGTGATCGTGGCACGCTCGAAGTTGTGACAGTGAAGAACTCACACCATGTCGCTGCTCCGGTGCTTTGGGAGGTGATTGTCTGCACCTCCGGTCCCGCAAGCTTTGCGTTCGCGAAGTCCTCGGCCTCATTCCACCGATCGGTCTTTGCGATGGAAGTGCCGGATTGGTCAATGACCAGCACGCCGAGCGGGCCTCGAATCGTTTGCAAGCCGGGTTCGGTCGCTCGGGGTGTTGCCCACGCAGTGTCGACGTCGCGAGACAGCACGGCCACCCTGCCGAGCCATCTTGTCGTCGCTGAGCTGGTGCTTTGTCCAGCATTTTGTGACGGAAAGCCAAATGAATAGTCCCCGGCGGAGTGCTTCGCGTCGGAAGCGGGCGTGAACCCGGTCACAAAGGCCGCAAGCACTGTTCGTTGCGCAGTTCGCATGGTGGCGTTGATCTTGATGGCATAGGGTTCGCCGAGCCGAGTGTGCTCTCGTGTCCGCGCGGTCAGTTGCACGGATTGGCGGGCGTACCGCGACCATTGGCTGTCGGTGACAAATCCGAGGCCACGGGCTGTCTCGATGAAATCTCCCCACGCGGTGCTCCAAGTGCGGGTCTGATCACCTTGGATGTCAAGCGACAGCGAAACCACCTTTGCGACCTGCGCAGCCGGCATCTCCGGCGTGCCCAGCCGCTTATTGAGTTCGGACAGCGCAGCGACAGATCCTCTGGAGTTCGCGAACCGGGCCTGAACCGTCAACAACCAAACGGGCTTGTGGTTGTTCAGTGTGGTCGGATTGAAGGCCAACAGAGCAAAGCCTGCGGCGCAAATGAAACCTATGACGCTGAGCGAGGCTCCAACAGCTATCAGTGCCTGACTGCGCTTTCGCATGCCTTTGCCCAATGCATGCGGCTTCGTGAGATCGCTGCCGCATTCCGGGCAGTTGGTGGGGCCGGTGAGTGCGTGGAGGTCGTAGCGACACTTGCGACAGGTGGGATGGGTGTTGATACGGCGGCCACGAATGCCCAGCACGAGAAGGGTGAGGCCGAGGAGGAAGGGGATGGTGAGGAGGAGGACCACGCTCCAATCTTACTTGTGGCGTGTGAATGAGTCGGTGTAGAGGCGGGAGGAATAGCGCCCTCTCCCTGCCTTTTCCCCATTCTCAAAGCGAAATGGGAGAGGAAGACTCGGAGAGAATTCAGAAGGAGAGGCAGAAGCCCTCCCCTAGCCCCTCCCAATGGGAGGGGAAGCGGAATCGGGTGATGGTGTGGGGACGGGGATCAGGTTTGCTTCGACCTGTTCGCTGGTCAGGGTGTTGCCGTCGAGGGCGTGGTCGATGGTGTAGGGACCGACGGCGGTGCGGATGAGTCCTTTGAGCATGCCGCCGGTGTTCAGGGCGGGGCCGAGGTCGCGGGCGAGGGAGCGGATGTAGGTTCCCTTGCCGCAACGGATGTCGAGGGTGGCGATGGGGAAGGTGTAGGCGAGGATGTTGATCTCGTGGACGTGGACGGTGCGCGGCTTGAGGATGAGTTCCTCGCCCTTGCGCGCGAAGTCGTAGGCGCGGCGGCCGCCGACTTGGATCGCGGAGTGATTGGGGGGCGTCTGCTGGATGGCGCCGACGAAGGAGTCGCAGGCGCGGCGGAGGTCGTCGAGTGTGGGGATGCGCGCGATGGTGGCGGGAATGGGTTCGGATTCGAGGTCGTCGGTCGGGGAAGTGTGCGCGAGGTCGATGTCGGCGGTGTAGCGCTTCTCGGTGGCCATGAGGGAGTCGATCGACTTGGTGGCTTTGCCGAGGCAGACGAGGAGGACGCCGGTGGCGAGGGGGTCGAGTGTGCCAGCGTGGCCGACTTTTGCGCCGCCGGAGGCGTTGCGGACCGCACGGCAGGCGCGGGCGCTGGTCCAGGTGAGGGGCTTGTTGAGGATGATGATGCCGTTGAGGTCTGGACGGCGGTTCTTTTGGCCCATGGCGGGGTTCGCGTGGTGGAGGAAGGGGCGGGAAGGGTAGCGGGTAGAGCGTTTGGGGTTTGGACGCTAGACTCTCCGTCCCCCAGCCGGAGAGGTGTCCGAGCGGCTGAAGGAGCAGCACTGGAAATGCTGTATAGGGGTAACTCTATCGGGGGTTCGAATCCCCCCCTCTCCGCTTTACGGGAACGTACTCCTTGGGAGTGCGTTCCGAAGTCGAAGAACTTGGCCCCGGATCGCGAGATATCGCGATCCGGGGCTGCTCTTCGCGGCGGCAATGCGAAAATAGAGCGGGCGGACGGCGGTTTTGGGCGCTTGCTCTTAAACGGCGAGTTTCGTCGGTGGAGAATTTCGCAGTGACTTCTACCGGGGGCTTGAATCACACTGTCTCCGCTTACGACGAGAACCCGAAAAGGCGGTTCTCGAGACCGACGAAGAACTTGGCCCCGGATCGCCAGGAATCGTGACCCGGAGAGGTTCTTGGTGGTCTCTCCGCGAAAACCGGTGAAAAGGTGGCGGGTTCGGGGCCGGTTTCTTAGTCGGCGAGTTTGGGTGGTTTGGAATTCCGCAGTGGATCTACTTCGGGTGAGTGTCTGACTGTCTCCCCGCCTCTCGCGGGGTGTCTACGGATACTTTGGTTGCGATTCGAAGGACGGCTTCCGCCACGTCCGACGGGGAGCAGGCGGTTGTATCCAGCACCAGCTCGAAGGGCCGGGCGTCGCGCACCAACTCGTAGTTGATCCGGGTCGCGATCCCGACATCTTGAAATGCACCAGCCTCACGATTTAGCAGTCTGCCGTGTAGCACGACCTCAGACGCGTGCAACACAACCACGCACACCCGGTTGACCGGGCGCTGGGCATGGAACTCGATCAGAAACCCGTCGATCTTGTCGCTGCTGAACGTGTCGACCAAGATGACAGGAGAAAACCCAGCGCGGAGAAAGCCGGCGACGAGCTGTGCCGAGAGTTTGAGGAGATTTCGGTGTTCCACCTGGTTGGTCCAGTCCACCGAGATCACCATTTGGCGAAGCGTGTCCACCTCGACGCGCACGCCCGACGGGAAGCGCTGCGCGAGCAGCTTGGCCGCGGTGGATTTGCCAACGCCGGGAGCACCCTTGAGCAGAATCAGATCGGGGAATTCGGCGTTCATTGAAACAACGCCGCCTGTGGTTTGTTGCACGACATCTGCTTGCAGGGGAAGTTGCAGTCCCGCATGACCCTCGTGACCTCCGTTGAACGTCGCGTGCACAGAATCTCCAGGATGTCCTGCCTCGCGATGTTGCCCAGGGGTTCTCTTGCGATCGGGATCCTCCTGTGGTCAAAGCACTTCACGACATCGCCGTTGGGGTAGACACAGATGTTCTTGCGAGCAGCGCATGGCGTGCTGTCGGCCGCCATCTGTGCGGGTTCGACCGCGTAAGTCCAGTTCTTCGCTCCGAAGTCCTGATAGAGCTGGACGTTGTGACGGACTCCCCGGGCCTTGCACCACGAGGCTACCTTTGGAACCTCCTCCTGAGACTCCTTTGACAGAACGGACTGGATGCGGAGTTGGTCCCCGAGGATGCGACGAGCGAGCTCAATCTTGGGCATCACCAGGTCAAAGGTCTCGGTGCCTCTGAACTCGTTCCACTTCTCGCGGTTGACCGAATCCACGGAGATCACAAGCACATGCCCTTGCTGGTGGTAGCGTGTCAGGAACCCCTCATCCAACCCGCGCCCGTTCGTCACCATCACCATCGGCACGCCCAGTCGGTGTGCCTCGTCCGCAATCTTGATCACGTCACGTTTGAACAGAAGCGGCTCGCCCCCCGTCAGCGTGACCTGGTACAGGTTGTGGTGCAGGCGTTCAAGACAGCGCAGGAAGTGGGCAACGTCAAGATGCTGGTTCTTGGGCTCTGGGCGTTCCCAGATCGCGCACTTCGGGCATCGGTCATTGCAGGCGTTCGTGATCATGTAGATCAGCTCGTTGCCCTTCACACCGTAGAATCGACGGAGAGGGGTTTTGTACCACCGGTAGATGGACCACTCGATGGACTTCAGCATGACCAGCGGCACCCATAGGGCCGGGTTCTGCACCCTCCGGGCGAAGTGACTCATCTCGCCGGTGTAGTCCCGAAACGCTTGCCCGATGCCCGGTCCCTTCAACCTCAAGTCGTAGACCAGACTCATGCTTATTGCCCTCAAAGATGGACTCGGACGCATCCCACATCAGAACCGTGTGTCCCTCGTACAGCGTCGCGCTGGAGCTTTTGTACTTCATGAAAAGCTTGATGAAGCGACAGAACCCTGTGACGGTGCTTGAGTATCCGAAGTCGTGCCACAACTTTGCCTCAGCACAAAACCCGATGCGATACTTGCTCCGCAATCGAAGACAAAGGTCCACATCTTCGCCTGCAGCATGCGGAAACCGCTCGTCAAACGGGAACTCCTGCGCGGCGAAGGCCTTCATGCCGAAGTTCAGCGACGGCATGTACCAGAGTTCCCGGCGGTCCGGCAGCAGCCACTTGCCCGCAAGCGTCCCGTTGATCTCGTGATACCGGTCAAGGAGCGTTGAGCCCCTTGCGTAGGTCATCCCTCCGACGGCCGCAAAGTCCGTCTCGGAAAGGAATCGGGACATCTGGGCATGCCAGTCGCGGTGGAGGATGCAGTCGTGGTCGGTGAAGAAAACGAACTCATGGCCCTCGGCCAATGCCTTGGCTACAGCGACGTTCCGCGCCCTCGCAGGTCCACCGTTCGTTGGCAAGACCATGTGTTCGACATCGCGGTCAGCCAAAGAGTGCTTCAGCGGGCTCGCGTCATCTGCCACGTACACGCGGGAGAACCGCGCAGACTGGTCACCGACGCTGTCGAGTAGACGAAGCAGGCACTTCAGGTCCCACTTGGTGCGGATGTGGCACGGAATGACCAGTGCACTCGCCATACGCCCAGCATGTTACAGCCCAAGATGATGGGAACGCGAGCCCGGCCGGTCTTCGGTCTCAGGCAGCGTGCCTTGATAGAGTAGTTGTTGTATTGGGCTTAAGGCGGCCTTGAACAGTCCGGCCTTTGTGCGCAAGTGAGTATTGCCGTCGATCGCGTTTGCTGACTCGACGTTCATGCCGGAGAATGCAACGGTACCTCGATGAGTTCCGGGCGCCCGGCTGTGCGCGCCAAGCGAGCTCGCGGATCAGGACCTGCTTCTGACGGGGCGGGGTCGCCCGGCCGACGTGGACAGCCCAGAGTTCCCGCAGGGCGTCCATGGACAAGCCGGGGAGACGGGCGAAGTCCAGCGCTGACTGAGATGGATCGGATTCGTCGGGCTGCGTCGTGCGCGTGCGCTTGGGCATGGCGCGTTCCTTCAATGGCACCGCACCCGGCCTATCGACGTGGGCCGGGTGCGGTGGTGGTGGTGCGGTGTGAGCAGGGGGGTCACTTCTTGCTGGCGTTGGCGGCGAACAGCCCGCGATCGGTCTTCTTAAAGCGCGCGAGCTTGCCCTTGGTCTTGATCTCGCGACCGATGGCGGAAGCCAGCGTGGCCGAGGGGGTCTTTCCGGCGGGCTTCCACAGTCCTTTGTTGATCGCCGCTTGGGTCAGGTCCCGCATGTTCATGGGCTGGCGCGACTCGACGAGCACTTGGTGGGCGGCCTCGAGTCCGCTCAGGCGCGGCGCGGTGGTCGTGGTCGTCTTGCGCGCGGGCTTCACCGCGACCGGCGGTTCACCCGCCGTCGGCGCATTGGCCGACCCCTTTGAGCCTGGCTTCGCCGCGGTCTTTACGTTGGGCTTGGTCTTGAGCTTGGGGGTGGTGGGGGTGGATGAGGCGCTGGTCTTCTTGGTCGTCTTGGTCGTCTTGGTCGTCATGGCGGGCTCCGTTGCGGAGGTGCGTGGGGCGTGCCGATGCGGCCGACGTTCGGCCGTGGCACGCTGGCCATAAGGGCGAGTGTGGTGGGGGATAGCAAGGGCAAAACCGCACTCCCGCACGGGTTCTGCGGCCGCCTCATCCTGTGAGGCCCCTGGGCCGATTCACCTTCTGGATTGCTCAATGACCGCTGCACGCAGCGCGGATGCCGCCGCGGCGGCGTGCTTCACGTCATGGATTCGCGCACGCTCGCTGCCATACGCGGCGCGCCGCGTGACTGACACGGTTCACTTGACACCCGCGGCGCACCTCGCGGAACGACCCGTTCACAGCCTGAATCTTTCCGTCACGGAAAGATGCGCGGCGCCGAGCCAGAGCGTTCGACAACCGCGGCGCAACGTGTTTGCGCGCGCACAAAGATCGTGAGGTCGGTTTGACTCGATTTGAAAGTGTGCTATTGAGGAACTCGCTTCATGCTGTCTCAGACCTCCCAAAGCGTTACTCCGAATTACGCGTCCTGCGCGCAATATGTGGTTGACACCCCTGGAGACACACGCATGGATCTGATCCGAGTCCCCATCGCCCGCATCAATCCCGCGCCGTACAACCCGCGCAAGAACCTCAAGCCGGGCGATCCCGAGTACGAGCGGCTCAAGCGCTCGATCGACGACTTTGGGCTGGTAGAGCCGCTGGTCTGGAACACACGCACCGGCCACTTGGTGGGAGGCCACCAGCGGTTCAAGGTCATCAAGGCCCGCGGCGACCAGAAGGTCATCGTCAGCCGGGTCGATCTGCCGCTGGAGCGCGAGAAGGCGCTGAACATCGCCCTGAACAAGGTCCAGGGGGAGTGGGACCGGGATGCGCTGGCCGAGCTGCTGGACGAACTCTGCAAGCTCCCCGAGTTCGACATCGAGTCCACCGGGTTCGACGCCGACGAGTCGGCGGCCCTGATCGCCGACATGCTGCACCGCGCGTGCGGCGACGACGCCGAGTCGTTCGATGTCGAGGCCGCGATGCGGTGGGCGGGCACCGCCACGGACACGGTGACCAAGCCCGGCGATCTGATCACACTGGGGCGTGACCCGCGGTTCCAGCACCGCCTGCTCTGCGGCGACTGCACCGACCCCGAGCACGTTCGCCGTCTGATGAACGGACAGCGGGCGGTCCTGTTCTCAACCGACCCGCCGTACCTGGTGGGCTACGACGGGATGAACCATCCGGCCTCGAAGAAGCGGGGGAGGGCTGGGGCGAAGGCGCACCTGCCATCCGGGAACGGCGTGAAAGCGGGTTCCTCTGGAGGGGTGCCCGGAGTGCGGAGCAAGCAGCGTCCACCCAAAGACGCCAACAAGGACTGGTCGGCCAGCTACGGCGTGACGTGGGATGACAAGGACGCGGATCCCGCGCTCTACCGGAAGTTCATCAAGGTCGCGATCGATGTGGCCATCACCGACGACGCCGCGTGGTACTGCTGGCACGCGTCACGGCGGCAGGCGATGGTCGAGGCGGTGTGGACCGAGATGGGGGCGTTCGTTCACCAGCAGATCATCTGGGTGAAGGACCGGCCGATCCTGACGCGGAGTTGGTACACGTGGCAGCACGAGCCGTGCCTGTTCGGTTGGCGACGGCCCAACAAGCCGCCGCGGCGGGCGACCAACGTGCTGCCGGGCGTGTGGAACGTGCCGACCGTGCCGGTCGGGCAACCCACCGAGCACCCCACCAGCAAGCCCACGCAGCTGTTCGAGGTGCCGATCCTGCAGCACACGCGCAAGGGCGAGGTGTGCTACGAGCCGTTTGCGGGGAGCGGCTCGCAGTTCATCGCGGCGCACAAGCTCGGGCGCCGGTGCTACGGGCTGGAGATCAGCCCCGCCTACTGCGACGTCATCGTGCGGAGGTTCATCGCGCTCTCCGGCGAGGCGGCCGTGTCACCCGAGATTGCGCGCAAGTACCGCCGCGCTGAATCCGCGGGCAAGAAAGGAGCCGCCGCGTGACACCCCGCAAGAATCGCGACCCGAAGCCCAACCCCTCGAACCCGGCTCCCAAGGGCACGAAGCGGGGGGCTCGTCCGAGCGATCCGACGCCGCCCACCAAGGCAAGCAGACCAGGCAAGAGACCGACCACCGACCCGGTCCCGCGTGAGCGCGACTCGGTCATCAAGCTCATGCGGTCGATCAAGGCCGGCGAGCTCAAGGGCCGGATGCTGGCGCCGGCGGACCGGCAGCGGTGCGTGGAGCACCTGACCTGGGAGGGGTGGGGTGTTCCCGAGATGGCTGAGACACTCGGGGTGAGTGAACGCACCGTTCACCGGGACCGGGCCCAGGTCCGCGCCGACAACGCGCTCGTGCGGAGCGCCACCCTTCCCGGCGAACTGGCCGGCGTGATCCATCAGCAGGCCGACCGTGCCGTCGCGAGCCTCCGGCGGATCAGCAAGGACGCCGCCACCCCGCCCTCGGTGCGGGTCGAGACCGAACGGATCGCGTTCGAGATCCGCCGGCAGTTGATCCAGACGCTGCAGAGCCTGGGGTACCTGCCGACGGCGGCGTCGGAGTTCCGGGGCGAACTCGTGACAGAGATGGGCCTGCAACTGCCCCGATTCGCCGACCTCGCCGGGGAGGCGCATCAGCTCGCGACGGTCGCCCGGAAACGCGGCATCAATGACCCGCAGCTCATCGCCGAGCTCAAGCAGTTGAGCGACGCCGCCACGGGGTTCTCCATCCAGCAGCGAACTGAAGAACTGAAAGACCGGATCGATCAGCCAGGAGGGGATTGACTGATGGTTGCACCGATTGAGCTCGCACAGCAGTGGAACATGGCCAATCGCATGCTGTCCCAGCAGCGACGGGGGCTGTGCGCCCACTCCCTCCTCTTGTTCGGGCAGTGCTATCTCGCTCACCACTTCAAGCGTGAACCTTCGACCATGCATGAGGCGGTCGCCAAGCGACTCGAGTTGTGCACGAGCCGACGTGGGATCAAGGTTGCGGTGGCAGCGCCGCGTGGGCACGCCAAGAGCACGCTGGTGAGCCTCGCGTATGTCCTTTGGAGCATCTGCTACGGCCACGAGCCGTTCATCGTGATCCTGAGCAGCACCGCCGGCCAGGCCGAGGCGCTGCTGCAGAATGTGTCCGACGAGCTGGTGCTGAATGAGCGCCTGCGGCGTGATTTTCCTGAGGTGTGCGAGCCGAGGGGGCGTCGCCCCCGGCCGCCGCGCTGGAGCCGCAAGGAGATCGTCATCGCCTC
>JBGSZV010000141.1:0-2930 GCA_041750235.1 Phycisphaerales bacterium | reverse complement strand
TTGACGACCCTGAGAATACCGGCTCGTTCGAAACAGAGATCACCCGTCCGGTCGCGGCGCTCAAGCCGGCCGAGATCGTCTGCACGCACCCCGGCGAGTGGCGCGTGCTGGCGATGATCGAGCGCGTCCGCGATTCCACGGGGGTCCCGATGACCATCGTGCCTGACGAGCACTTCCTCACGACCCCCGACGAGTTCGCCGTCTGGGCGAAGGGCCGCGCCGCGCTCACGATGGAGTTCTTCTACCGCGAGCAGCGCCGGAACACGGGCTACCTCATGGAGGGCAGTGGCAAGAGCGCCAAACCCGCCGGGGGCGAGTGGAACTTCGACAAGGAGAACCGACTGCCCTTCGGCAAGCAGGGCCCCAGCCCGCGGCCGCGCCCGGCGTTGAGTTTCAAGCCCGACAAGACCACCCGCGAGGTCCTCGCGGCGATAAAGCGCGTGCTCCCCAACCTACCCGGCGCGATCGAAACCTTCGCCTGGCCTGTCACGCGTGAGCAAGCCCTCGCCGCGCTCGATGACTTCATCACGCACCGCCTCGCCCAGTTCGGTCCGTTTGAGGACGCCATGTGGACGGGCGAGGCCACGCTTTACCATTCAACGCTCTCCTGTTCCCTCAACCTCAAGCTGCTCAATCCGCGCGAGTGCTGCGAGCGAGCCATCGCGGCGTATCGCGCCGGCGAGGCCCCGCTGCAATCCGTGGAGGCGTTCGTGCGGCAGATCATCGGCTGGCGCGAGTTCATCCGCGGCGTCTATTGGCTGGAAGGCCCCACCTACGCCGACCGCAACGGGCTCGACCAGCACGGCGAACTGCCGCCCTTCTACTGGACGGCCGACACCGACATGGCCTGCATGAAGGCCTGCGTTGGTCAAGTGCTCGACACCGGCTTCGGCCACCACATCCAGCGATTGATGGTCACCGGCAACTTCGCCCTCATCAGCGGCGTCCACCCGCGTTCCGTGAGCGACTGGTACCTCGGCATGTTTGTTGACGGTGTGGACTGGGTCACGCTCCCCAACGCGCTGGGCATGGTCATGCACGCCGACAGGCGCCAGATCGCACCCAAGGGTATCACTGGCCTCGTCGGCACCAAGCCTTACGCCGCCAGCGGCAAGTACATCCAGCGGATGAGCAACTACTGTACCGGCTGCCGCTACGACCCCGCCGAACGCAGCGGCCCCGCGGCCTGTCCCGTCACGGTCTTCTATTGGGACTTCCTGATCCGAACCCGCGAGCTACTGGCCCAGAACCAGCGGATGGCGATGATCCTCAAGAACGTGGACCGCATGACGCCGCAGACCCGCACCCAGATCACGATCGACGCCGAACTTCTCCGCAGGAGACTCGGGATCACGATCAAGGCACCAGCCGGCATCTAAACTCATCAGCGCAGGGCCGTGCTTGGTTCTGCTCCCGTGGCATGATCGATCGCTCGTTCCAATACCACATCACGGCCCGCGAGGACGTCGCTCAACGTGGGACGCACGATCACATCCGGATCCAGCCCGCCGCCCGGGTTCGCGGACCGGATTCCCGTGACCGAACGGATGGCCGGGATGCGCACCTTGATGCCGGTGTTGGGCAGCGGCAGGAAGAGCATGATCCCAGCAGTCGGTCCCTCGGCGCTGCCGCCGGTGGGTTCACCGATGAGCGTGAGCTCCCGGCGCTCCCGCAGACCCGCCATGAACAACGTCGCGCCCGAAGCGTTGGCCGGACCGCACAGCACGATGAGGCGGCCCGTGAAGGCCGGTTCCAACGGTTCCAGCGGCTGGGAGGGCGGCGCCTGCACCTCGAAGTACCCATTGCCGAGGTCCTTGAACGCTTCCTCGGGCATGCTGAGCACGGAGCGGTCCCACGTCTCGAGCTTGTCGGTCAAGTCTCCTAAGCGGTACGTGCGGACCCAAGCCTTCGACTCGACGGAGAACGAGTTTGCCAAGAGAAAACGTGCCAGGTCGATCGCCGCCTCGTCGCTGCCGCCGCCATTGTCGCGAAGGTCGAGGATCAGCGTCTGCGTCTTCTCGGCCGCCAATCGCTCGAAGAGGGGGCGGTAGATGTCCGCAGGCTTGATGGCGTTGCGGTAGGCGACAAACGTGCCGACACGCAGAACCGCGACACCGCCCTCCCTGACGTCGAGCGAGACGGCCTCATCGAGATTGCGGGCGGGCGGGGGCTCGGCGAGCGCCGTTCGCCGGGACTCCTGAGTCATCAGCCGAGCGTCGATCAATCGCGACTGTGCGTCGCTCGGGCTGCGGACCTCGAGTTGCACGACCTCTCCAAACTCGAAGAACGCCGGGAGGAAATGGTCCAGCTCGCTCTCGTCCAAGTCGCTCATTGACGAGAGGGCGAATCGCCGAGCGCTGTCGGTCCACCCATCGGCGGGCACGGCCATGAAGATGGTCGACAGAATGGTCCGAGCCGCGACACCGTCGATCCGCACCACCTCGTCGCCCGGCCGTACTCCCTCGGCAGCGGATCGAGTCACGATCATGCGTCCATCATCCTCAATAAAGCGGAAGGGCAAGTACGAGGGAGTGTTCTCACGCCAATCGGCCCAGGCCCTGGACGGCTCGGCTTTGGTGTGGCTGCACCGGATGGTGGCCAGCGCGACCGACAGTGCGGCGTAGAACTCCCTTTCTGTGATGTCCTTCGTGCACGCGGCATCCAGGCGGTCGAAGGCCGCATCAACTTCCGCTCGGGGTGAGTACCGGTCAAGCCCGGGGTGGATCATCTCGACGGCCCGCCGCGCCATGGCCGCATCCTCCCTCGCGGCCGCGTAGGGAATGACACGATCGGGTTGAGCGAAGGCCCGCACGGATGCGAGGGCGATCAGGAGACAGGCAACGAACCGACAAGAACGTGGATGCATGACATCGTGCTCCTCGCCGCCGGTCCTCGCTCGCGAGAAGCCGATGGACTTCGTGAACATAGCG
>JBGSZV010000140.1:0-5719 GCA_041750235.1 Phycisphaerales bacterium | reverse complement strand
GCACCAGCACGCGGCTGTCGGTGAGGATCACCATGCGGCGATGGCTCGACAGCACCACGGCAAGCAGCGCATGGCCGGCCAGCGGGATCATGATCAGGCCCCCCGCCGCCACGAGCAGCCAAAAGGGAGGGTTCACCAGCGCGGGGGCCCAGCCGATGATCCGTTCTCCTGGCAGGAACCTCGCCCGGAACAGCCTTCGGAGCTGAAAGGGGCCGTACTCACAGTTTGGAAAATCACGTCGCCTCATACGCGGCCCCCATCATCGGCGAGTATCGTGAAGGCGTGGCGAAGAAGGCGGTCAGTTCGGGGTCGGAAACTCCCAAGACCACGCGGTCCCGCGCCCCCAAAGCGGCCGCGGCCGATGCGCCGCCCCGCAAAAAGCCGGCCCCCGGCGGCCCCCCACTGCTCGCCCTGTTCCATGGCGACGACGCTTTCCGACGCCAGGCCGAAACCGACAAGCTCCGCGCCCTCGTCGAGGAAACCGGGGTCCCGATCGAAAGCCTCCGGTTTGACGGTGCGACCGCCCAACCCGCCGACGTTTTTGATGAGTGCCGCACGATCGGATTGTTGCAGCAGCACAAGATCGTGGTCGTCGACGACGCCGACGCGTTTGTGAAAGGCGACGAGCGACGCCCCCTGATCGAGCGGTACGCCAGCGCCCCCAGCGAAACGGCCACATTGGTGCTCCGTGCGTCCACCTGGTACGCCGGGAAGCTCGACAAGCTCATCGCCGAGTACGGCCTTGTCGTGAAATGCGACGCCATGAAGCTGGCCGAGGCGGTGAAGTGGGTCAGTCAGCGGGTCAAGGTCGAACACCGGGCGACCATCGATCCAGAGGCGGCCCAGATGCTGGTCGATCGTCTGGGAACGGAGGCCGGACGCCTCGACAGTGAACTGGGCAAGCTCGCGGCAGCCTCGGGCGGCACGACGATCACCGCGCAACATGTGCGCGAACTTGTCGGACTGTCGCGCGAGGACAAGGCGTGGGAGATCCAGGCGTACCTTCTCAAGCCCGACGCCCAGGCCGCGCTTCGGAAGCTCCATGAGCTGCTGGAGGTGTCGCGGGTGGATGCGGTGCCGATCCGGTGGTCGTACGCCGACCTGGCGCGGAAGCTGCACGCGGCGGCGCGGGCGCTGCGGGCGGGAGCGAACCCAAGTTCGCTGTTCAGCCAGCTTCGGCTCTGGGGCGAAACGGGCAATGCCGTGCTGGCGATCGCCCGGCGGGTGGACCCGGAGCATCTCGCCGACCTTCTGAAGGCGACCATCGAATCCGATGTCCGGGCCAAGTCGGGGGTCGGCGATGAGGTGCGGGGGCTCGAGATCCTGACGCTCCGATTCGCAAGCCTGGCGCAGTAGCGGGTCGATAACTGGTGGGTGACGTGGTCCAGCGGGGATGCCGCAACGCCCGATGGCTGTGGCTCCATGTTGGCCCCCTCCACGTTCACACTCTCCCGAGAGACACCCATGAACACGTCGCGCTCCCGTTCCGGTCTTGGCCTCTTGTCGTGCTTGTGCGCCACAGCGCTTCTGGCCAGCGCCGGCTGCGCGAGCAAGGGCACACGCGCTGCTCAGAGCGAGACGCAGCGGACTCGTCAGGTGCAGACCACCTCGGCCGCGGCTCCCACTGCCGCGCCCACAACGCCCGCCACCGAAGTAACGACCGCGCAGCAGCCCGAGACCACTGAGTACGCCGCGGGCGGCGCTGTTGAGCGCGCTGCGAGCATCACGATGGCGAAGATGGCCCCAGCCGCGGGCGACGGCACGACCCAAGTGGTCTACAAAGACCCGCTGGCGGACCTTCCCCCCGATCAACTCCAGCGGACGCTGACCGATCGGCTGGCCCAGAGCCTGCGTGAGGATGCGATGCGGTCGGATACCCCGGTGGCCGAACTCTCGAAGCTCGCGGTGCTCGACACCATCGAGCCGGGGACATTTGAGCGCGTGTTCGGCTCGCTCGCCCAGGGGGACGCTCAGACGCGCCTCAATCCGCAGGAAGTCTCGTTCCTTGGCGCCTGGCGCGATCTGCACACCGAGGCGGGCACGACGATGACCGAGTCGGGCGACATCTCGCGCCTCGGCGGTTCGGTTGCCGGATTAACGCACGCGCTCGGCGGCTCGCAGTCGCTGGGCATCCCGCAGGCACTGCTCTGCACCAAGGTGGACGGCTTTGGCGTCTACACCCAGCTCCGCAAGTACGGCGACACCTACAAGCTCCTCGCCGGCCGCAAGCAGAAGCTGATTGTTTACACAGAAGTCGACAACTTCGCGCATCGTCGCGAGGTGCGCGACGGCGCTGAGGGGTACAACGTCGAACTCATGCAGGACCTGCGGCTGTCGTTCAGCGGCGGCAGCGAGGATGTGCTGGCGTGGCGCAAGAGCGACGAGCGGATCAGCGACTTCTCCGCAAACCGCCGCCGCGACTTCTTCGTCGTTCAGATCATTGAACTCCCCGAAACGCTGACGATCGGCCGTTACAGCCTGAAAGTCGTGCTCCGCGACACCAGCATGGACACCGACTCGTCGGGCGGCGTGCCCTCCGGGCGACTCGCCCAGGCGGTGATCCCGATCGAGATCGTGGCCGACGCGAGCGCACTCAAGAACAACTGATCCATCTCCCCCGGGGACGCCTGACATTCAAAGGCTCTCGCAAGCGCCCGGGGACGATCCACCCCGGGCGTTTTCTTCACCATGACGACCACCATCCTGCTCAACTGCCTGCTGATCATTGTCGCCCGCATGGGCGACGTCTCTCTGGGAACGCTGCGTTCCGTGTCGGTGATCCACGGGCGTCGCCACCTCGCGGTCATCCTCGGCTTCTTCGAGGTACTCATCTGGATCTTCGTGGTGTCGAAGGTCGTCTCCGCCGCAACGCTCGAGCCGCTGTACGGCATCGCGTACGCGCTGGGATTTGCCGCCGGCAACTTCCTCGGGATGACGGTCGAGCGGCGACTCGCCATGGGGCAGCAGGTGATGCGCGTGTTCACCCGTAATCCCGGCGCGGTCGCCACCAGCCTGCGGATGGAGGGACACCGGGTCACCGTCTTCCCGGGCGAGGGTCGGGACGGGCCGGTGTGGCTGCTCTACATTCAGACCGATCGCAAGCTCATCAAGCCGCTGGCGGATCGCGCCCGGGATCTGGACGCCACCTGCTTCTACGTGGTCGAAGATGTGCGGGCGGTATCGTCGGTCTCGCCCGACGAGGAGTCGTTCTGGAAGAGCCTGATCAAGTTCAAGTAGAGCGCTTCGGGCTGAGTTACAGTGTCGCGATGGTTGAACCCGCCCACCCGCAGCACGCCCACCACCGCCTGGCCAGCGACACGGACAATGGCCTGCTTCTGGTCATCTCAGGTCCGTCGGGCGTAGGCAAGACGACGATCACCCGGGCCGTCGAGCGTTCCGTCCCGGGCTCGGTCTTCAGCGTTTCGATGACGACGCGCCCACAGACCTCCGCCGACGTGGACGGCGTGGACTACCACTTCGCAAAGGAAGAAGAGTTCCTCCGGCGCGAGAAGGCGGGCGAGTTCATCGAGACCGCGGTGTACGCAGGGAACCGCTACGGCACGCTGCGGGCGCCGGTGGATGCCAATCTCGAACGCGGGCGACTCATGATCCTTGAGATCGATGTGGTGGGCGCCAAGAACGTCAAGCGGCTCTACCCGCAGGCGTTCAGCTTGTTCATTTTGCCCCCCACCGAAGAGACTTTGCTGGAGCGGCTGCGCTCGCGCAAGCGCGAGGCGGAAGAGGTCATTCAGCGGCGCTTCGCCGCCGCCAAGCAGGAGATCGCCGAGGCCAAGCGCTGCGGCGTGTACGACCACTTCATCGTGAACGACAATCTCGATCGTGCGATCGACGAGGCGATCCGGCTGGTGACCGCGCGGCGCTCAAAGCGATAGTCGATCGCGTGGGGCTTACGCAGTCTGCTCGACCCGCTTGTTCGTCTCGGTCGCAGCGGTCGGATACGCGATGCGCCCGTGATAGATCGAGCAGAGCGTGCGGGTGATGGCTTCCTCGATGGTCGAGAGTTCGCGGAGCGTCAGGCTGCACTCATCGAACTGGCCGTCGTTGAGGCGCTTGGTCGCCAGCGCGTGCACCAGCGAGGCGATGCGCGAAGGCGTCGGCTCGGTGAGCGCGCGAGTCGCGCTCTCGACCGCGTCCGACAGCATGAGGATCGCCGCTTCCTTGGTCTGAGGCTTGGGACCGGGGTAACGGTACTCGACCTCGTCCGGGTGGTCGGATTGATCGCCGGCGTCGGCGGCACGCTTGGCGGCGTCGTAGAAGTACTCCACGAGTGTCGTGCCGTGGTGGCTTTCGATGTAATGGTGCAGGCCGTGGGGAAGCTTGTACTGCCGGGCCAGTTCGATGCCGTCCTTCACGTGGCCGACGATCACCAGCAGGCTCATGGCGGGGCTGAGCTTGGAGTGGCGGCTGATGCCCCCCGACTGATTCTCCACGAAGTAGTCGGGCTTGTTCATCTTGCCGACGTCGTGGTAGAGCGCGCCGACATAGAGATGCAGCCCGTTGGCCCCGATGGACTCGGCGGCGGCCTCGGCGATGCTGGCGACGGTGAGGGAGTGATTGTAGGTGCCCGGGGCACGCTGTTGGAGCAGACGCAGGAGCGGCTGCTTGGGGTCGCGCAGTTCGCTGAGCTTCATGCCCGTGACGACATCAAACGCCCGCTCGACGCCGGGCAGCACCAGCAGGGTGAGCGCCCCGGCGGCAAACCCGGCAAGGGCGGCCTTCCATGCGTCGGCGAAGATTTCCTTTTCGATACCGCGGACCAGCGGGCGCTCAATGAGGCTTACCAGCAGCACCGAGATGCACAGGCCGACGGTCAGGAGCACCGTGGCGCGGATGAGATCGGTGCGGGTGCGGATGTCGCTGAGCTGCCACGAAACGAGACCGGCCGAGAGCATGCTGACCAGCAGATAGCCGGCGGAAAGATCGAGCGCGGTGGCGATGAGAAGGCTCTGCGCCGCGGCAACGCCAAGGGCAAGGCGCCGGTCGAAGGCGACGACGAGGATCATCGCTGCAAAAACCGTGGGGCACAGCGCCGCCAGCCAGACCTCACCGGGATTGAGCAGCGTGCCCCAGCAGGCGGCCCCCACCGAGAAGATCATGAGCAGAGCCAGTGAGGCCAGACGCCAGGGACTCCGGCTCAAACGCGGGAAAAAAAGTGCGACATAGCCACCCAGCGCGCCGCAGAGCATGGTGACCGCGCCGACAACGCCGGCCCATCGTTGCGCCGATTCGCGAGACCCCAGCGATGATCGGAACTCGTGGCTTTCGACGAGCGCCAGCGTTCGTTCCTTTTCGGTCAGGGCCCGACCACGGCGGTAGAGCACATCGCCGGAGCGATAGGTGGTCAGCACATCGCTGACTTTCTGAACTTCCTGCGCCTGACGCTGTTCGGTCGCCTTGCGGTCGAAGATGTATGTCCGCTTGGCCTCGTTCAGGATGCGCTGGACCGCCACCGCGCCCTGCTGGCCTTGAAGCCCGCTGCCGCCCGCGAGCCGGCTCAGTTCGGTGATGAGCTTGGACCGCGCCGCCGGGTCGTCGGTCTCGAGGTTGACCGCGGAGAGCTTCGAGATGAGTTCGGCCGAGCCGTCCCACCGCCGCAGTTCGAGCATCGCCGCGTCGCTTTGGATCGTGTCTTGAAACTCTTCGTTGGAGAGCAGTGGAATCTGGCGCAGTTCACCCATCATGCGCTCGATGGCGACGC
>JBGSZV010000139.1:0-4457 GCA_041750235.1 Phycisphaerales bacterium | reverse complement strand
GTAAACGGCGGCCGTAACTATGACGGTCCTAAGGTAGCGAAGTTCCTTGTCGGGTAAGTTCCGACGCGCATGAATAGCGTAACGACTGGAGCACTGTCTCCACGACCGACTCGGTGAAATAGTAGTAGTGGTGAGGATGCCACTTACCCGCGGCAAGACGGAAAGACCCTATGGACCTTCACTGCAGGCTTTTATTGACCATGAGCATATATTGCGTAGCATAGGTGGGAGGCGTTGACCCCCGGGTTCCGGCCCGGGGCGAGTCACAGGTGAAATACCACCCTTTGTACGTTCGTGGTCTAACCCCGATTCCCGTGAAACCGGGCGGGGGACCGTGAGTGCCGGGCAGTTTGACTGGGGCGGTCTCCTCCAAAAGAGTAACGGAGGAGTGCAAAGGTCGGCTCAGCGCGGATGGAAACCGCGTGTCGAGTGCAAGAGCACAAGCCGGCTTTACTGCGAGACCGACGGGTCGAGCAGTCTCGAAAGAGGGCTCTAGTGATCCTGCGGTTCCGTGTGGAAGGGCCGTAGCTCATCGGATAAAAGGTACCCTAGGGATAACAGGCTGATCGCGCCCGAGCGTCCATAGCGGCGGCGCGGTTTGGCACCTCGATGTCGGCTCATCACATCCTGGGGCTGAAGGTGGTCCCAAGGGTTCGGCTGTTCGCCGATTAAAGTGGTACGCGAGCTGGGTTCAGACCGGCGTGAGCCAGGTCGGTCCCTATCTGTCGTGGGCGTTGCAGGTTTGAAAGGATTTCTCCCTAGTACGAGAGGATTGGGAGGGACGTACCCCTGGTGATCCAGTTGCATCGCTAGATGCATCGCTGGGTAGCTACGTACGGCAGGGATAACCGCTGAAAGCATCTAAGCGGGAAGCCCCCCTTGAGATAAGACCTGCTAGCACATTAGTGCGTGAGACCCCTGGAAGACCACCAGGTTGATCGGCCGCAACTGCAAGCAATGAAAGTTGCTCAGGTGAGCGGTACGAACGGTCGAACGCTTGATCACATCAACCTCGGGCCTCCAACTTGGAGCACCCCGGGATGATGCCCGATCAAACGATCATCATCCTCGTTTCTCACTTCGATTTTCGGAACGCAATGCTCTTCGCCGGTTTCGTGCCGCAAGGCCACCCGGGGAGACGCTTATGAAATAGCAATCACGTTTGTGATACCGGACTATGTCACGTCCGCCACCGCTCAACAGCGGTGTCGGGCTTTGTCGGTGACCATAGGTCTGGGGCAACACCTGTTCCCATCCCGAACACAGCAGTTAAGCCCAGATCGCCGATGGTACTGCACTGCGGGAGAGTAGGTCATCGCCGACTTTTAGCCCCTTCAAGGTAAACCTTGTTGGGGCTTTTTTCTTTTTGGCGCCGCGACTCAGCATCCCCACCGTCCTTACCTCCAACAATCTTCGTAACCGATCCTCCCCACGGCATGAGGCTCATCCATGAAGACCCTGCTCCTGGTCGCTGCCCTCTTTTGTGCGCTCTCGAAGGTCGTGGCGATCGGCGCCGAGCCGGCTCCGTCTCAGTCGCTGGGTGATCACCGCGAAGAGCGGGCGCAAGATGTCGAGTTCCTGGCGGAGGAGCTGCCCAAGCTGCACATCCGCCCGTTTGAGAAGGTCTCGGAAGCGGCGTGGCGACGCACGGCGGTGCAGCTCGGCATCGAGACGCAGTTGCTGGCTGACGTGGATTACTACCTGCGGCTGTGCCAGCTGGTCGCGATGCTGGGGGACTCCCACACCCGCGTCGGGAAGGCGCCGGGCATCTCGTTCCGGGGGTATCCCTTCGCGGTGTCGATGTTCAAGGAGGGGCCCTGCCTGATCGCGGTCGAGAAGCCGCACGCGGCGCTGCTGGGGGCGCGGCTGGTGAAGATCGGCGATACGACTTTCGACGACGCCGAGCCGCGGATCTCGACGCTGTTTGCCGCGGAGAATCGTTCGTCGGTGATCAACGGCGTGTGCCAGTTCGTGACACAGGCCGAGCCGTTGGTGTACCTGCAACTGATCGATCGCCCGGAGGAGGCGCCTTTCACGTTCGTGGATGCTGCGGGAGTGGAGCACGTGGTCCGTTTCAATCCCGTTGATGCGTCCGGGCCGCGGCCGGAGATCGCCTCGTTGCCGAGCGTGCCGAAGGAGCACTGGCCGGCGTCTTACACGCGGGACCGCGACTACCGCTTCGTGACGATGCCTGAGAAGAAGGCGGTCTACGTGCGTTACGACGTCTGCCGTGATGATCCCGAGCGGCCATTCAAGGAGTTCGTCGAGTCGATCGGGACGGCTATCGACGAGATCGGCGCGGAGCGGATCGTGGTGGACCTGCGGTTCAACGGCGGGGGGAACTCGGCGGTGATGGCGCCGCTGACGAAGCTCATCGCGTCGAAGAAAGTGTTCAAGCAGAAGGGCAGCGTGGCCGTGCTGATCGGGCGACGGACTTTCAGCAGTGCGCAGCTCAACGCGGTGGAACTGCAGCGCGAGTGCGGCGCGGTGCTGGTGGGGCAGCCGACCGGGCAGAAGCCCAACGCCTTTGGTGAGGTGCGGACATTCAAGCTGCCCTCGAGCGGGATCGAGATCCAGTATTCGACCAAGGAGTTCCGCACCGCGCCGGCGGGGACCGATCCGGAGTCGACGATGCCGGATATTGAGGTTGAACCGAGCGTGCGCGATCTTGAGGGAGCACGCGATCCGGTGCTGGAGCGGGCACTTGCGCTGCCGTTGGGGGAGTGACAAAGTCGGCTCGGTGCGGGGGTTCCCGCGCGGCGTATCAGGGGTGAGAAGAGGCTACACTGGCGGCCGCAGAAGGAGCTTCGACCATGAGCCAGCCCTCCCAAGCCCGTCCCAACACCCTGCGCGTTTATGACGACGACGGCGATGCCCTGATGTCGGGCAACGCGGCCCGCCATGAGCGCGTGACGCTGCTTCCCGAAGCGCCGGTGACGATCGACAAGCAGGGACGAATTCGCATCCTGTGGGGGCAGCAGATGCTGCCGGACCTGCTCGCGGGCCGGTACCGCGCGGTGGTGTGCGGGGTGAACAGCATCGACAACTCGCACGGCATCATCGCGCAGCTCGTGGACCTCACGAGCACCAGCCAGTGGACCGCCAAGAGCGTGACGAGCTACGCCAAGATGTTCAGCGAGGCGATCAGTATTCATGCGGCCGGCGATCGCGAGCCGTACATCCTGAAGTACGACCTCGACAGCATCCTGATCCTGGCGCTGCTGCGGCCGCAGGGACGTGAGTTCTTCACGCTGGACGATCTGGGGCGCGGATTCCAGACGGTGAACAAGATGCTGCAGGGCCGGCGCGAGCGGCTGCCGGTGGCGAGCGTTTCGTTCCTGGGTGCGCGGTCGAATCGATTGATCGAGAGCGAGAAGAACCCGCACCAGCCGAGCTTCGAGAGCGTGCTCCGGACGATGTACCAGTCGGGCTATCGCGGTGACGTGTACCCGGCGACCTCGATGTGGAATGTCGGCAATGTCGGCGTGTTCCCCAGCTATCCGTTCCCCGAAGGGCTGGACGCGATGCGCGAAGGCGGGGAGTGAGCGCTGTGCGCGTTGCGCTCTGCGCGGTGCGCCAGAAGAGACTCTGAGCCGCAGGTATTCGATTGGCGCACTGCGCAGAGCGCAACGCGCACAGCGCCTACGCGCTTCTTGGGTCTTTGCCTTCTTCCATGGTGCGGATCTTGGCGACGCGGCGTTCGTGGCGGCCGCCGGAGAAGGGCGTGATGATGCAGAGGTCCACGATCTTCTCGATGAGCCGCTGACCCAAAAGGTCGGCGGAGAGGCAGATGACGTTGGCGTCGTTGTGGGAGCGGCTGAGTTCGGCGGTGATTTCGTCGTGGACGCTCGCGGCGCGGACGCCCTTGATCTTGTTGGCGGCGATGCACATGCCGACGCCGGTGCCGCAGATGAGGACGCCCATCTCAAAGTCGCCCTGGGCGACGAGATTGCCCACTTCCCACGCCTGCTCGGGGTAGTCGCACGCCTCGCCGGCGGGAGGACTGACGACGCGGACGTGGTGGCCGAGCGTGTTGAGGCGCTCGCCCAGTCGCGTGGCGGCTTCTGCTCCCCGGTGGTCGGCGCCGATCAGCAGCTTCATGGCGTGCCTTTGCGTGTGGAAGTCCGCGAGACGGGTGACGCGCCGAACGTCGGCGGCGTGCTCTGAGTTACCAGTTTAGCTCGTTGAGGCGCTGTTCCACGAGTTCCCGGATCCGGTGGGCGGTGCGGGTGTAGGCCTCCTGCGGCTGGCCGATGGGGTCGGGCACATCGCTGCCCGAGGGATCGAGCACCAGCACGCGCTTGTCGGCCGAGGGATCGATGGCGAGCACGTTCTGGCGGTGTCCCTGTGTCAGCGTGAAGACGAGATCGGCATCCGCAAGCATCTCCCGCGAGAGCGGTGTCGAGGTGTGGCGGGGCATATCGATCCCCATGCCGCGGACGGCGGCGATAGCTTCG
>JBGSZV010000138.1:0-25997 GCA_041750235.1 Phycisphaerales bacterium | reverse complement strand
CGCCGGTCCACGGCGTGAAGGTTGAGCGGACCCGGTCGGCGCATCGGTTCCGGCTGAGTGAGCGCGGGGGTCGTCGGGGCGAGACGCTTTCCATCGAGACGCGTGCCGCGCCCGGCGAGCGGCTTGTCGCCGGGCTGAGAATGCTCGCCGATCCCGTCGCCTAAATGCCCATTTCAGCATCGCTGGGAGGGTGTCCCCGGCGGTACACTGGTCTCAGCCGCGGCCGGAGGGTGGGATCCGCCGGGCACGGCAAATGGGTCGCGTCGGCTCCCCCCTCCGAGCGCTCGGAGGGGTCCAGTCGCCGCACCCCTCGAACCTGCTTCGAAGGAGAAGCCAGCCATGCCCAACCATACGACCGCCGACCTCCGCAACATTGCCTTGGTCGGTCATGCCTTCTCAGGCAAGACCTCACTCGTCGAAGCCCTCCTGAACCGCCTGAAGCTCGTTGGCCGAGCGGGAACCGTCGAGGAAGGCAACACCGTCTGCGACTACGAGCCCGAAGAGAAGCACCACAAGCACAGCCTCAACTCCGCAATCGTGAACTTTGATCACGAAGGCCGTTACATCAACCTGATCGATACGCCGGGCTATCCGGACTTCATCGGCCAGGCGCTGAGCGCATTGCCGGCGGTGGAGACCGTGGCCGTTGTGGTCGGCGCGGATCGCGGCATCCAGACGATGACCCGCCGCATGATGAAGATCGCGCAGGAACGAAACGTTCCGCACATGGTCATCATCAACAAGATCGACGAGCACGTGGACGATCTGGAAGAACTGCTCGAACACCTGCAGGAGACCTTTGGCTCCGAGCTGATCCCCGTCAATCTCCCCACGCCGGGCGGCAAGGATGTCATCGATCTGTGGGAGCACTCCGACGGCGCGACCGCGTTCGGCTCCGCTTCCGAGGGTCATCGGCGCATCATCGAACAGGTGGTGGAGGTCGACGACGCCCTGATGGCGACCTATCTCGAGCAGGGCGAGAAGCTCGAGCCCAAGCAACTGCACGACGCATTTGAGAAGGCGCTCCGCGAAGGGCATCTGGTGCCGGTGGTCTTCTGCTCGGCCAAGAGCGGGGCCGGCCTCGACGACCTTCTGCACATCTTCGCGAACCTCTGCCCCAGCCCCTTTGAGGGAACTCCGGCGCCCTTCCTTCTCAGCATGGGCGACCACGAGGACCAGTGGCACCCGCAGCTCTATCCCAAGAACGACCCGGTCGCGCACGTCTTCAAAGTCGCGACCGATCAGTTCGTCGGGAAGCTCGCTTTTGTTCGAGTTCACCAAGGGACGCTCACGCCGGGTCAGTCGCTCTTCATCGGCGACAACAAGAAGCCCGTACGACTGGGGCACATCCTCAAGGTCTTCGGCAAGGACACCAAGGAGATCGACTCGGCCATCCCCGGCGACATCATCGCGATCGCCAAGATCGACGAACTCCACCATGGCGGCGTGCTCCACGGCTCGCACGAACTCGACACGCTCCACTTCCTTGACTATCCGACCCCCAAGCCGATGTACGGCCTCGCGGTGACCGCCAAGAGCCGCAACGACGAAGCAAAGATCGGCCAGGTCCTCGCCAAGATGGCCGACGAAGATCCCACCTTCACCATCGAACGCAACATGGCGACGCACGAAACCGTCGCTCGCGCCATGGGCGAGCTGCACATGCGCATCGTGCTCGAGAAGCTGCACAACCGCTTCAAGCTCGACGTGGAGACCGCCCCGCCCAAGATTCCCTACAAGGAAACGATCACTGCGAAGGCCGATGGTCACCATCGCCACAAGAAGCAGACGGGCGGCGCCGGGCAGTTCGGCGAGGTCTATCTCAAGGTGGAGCCCATCGCGTCGTTCACCGCCGCCGGCCACCTCACCGACGCCAACGGCGAGCAGGACTTCGAGTTCGTGGACGACACCGTCGGCGGTTCCATCCCGCGGCAGTTCCTCCCCGCCATCGAGAAGGGCATCCGGCAGGTGCTCATCGAGGGGGCCATCGCCGGCTACCCGATGACGGGTATCCGGGTTCGCGTGTACGACGGCAAGTACCACCCCGTGGACTCCAAGGAAGTCGCGTTCGTCGCCGCCGGACGCCGGGCGTTCATCGATGCCGTCAGCAAGGCCCGTCCCGCACTGCTTGAGCCTTATGTGGATGTCGAGGTGAACGCGCCGGCGCACAACATCGGCGACATCGCGGCGGACATCTCAAGCAAGCGCGGCCAGGTGCAGAACACCGATGTGCTCCCCGGCGATATGGCATTGATCCATGCCAAGGTGCCCCTTGCCGAAATGGGCGCCTATTCCAATCAGCTCAAGAGCATGACCGGCGGACAGGGCAGCTACAGCATGCACTACAGTCACGACGAACGAACCCCGCCGAGTGTGCAGCAGAACATCGTCGCCGCGTTCAAGCCGCGTGCTGAAGAAGAGTGAGTCGTGCGTCCGCGGCCGGCGTTGCCCGCCCGGTGTCACTTTGTCCCTTGTCCACCGGCGGAGTTGTGTATGGCCGACATGATCAAACGCGTCGAGGCCGCCAAGGAGGCTGTTGTCCTTGCGAACCGCGTCTGCCGCCACGTGCAGAAGCGGCTCGACAATGTTCGTGCCATCTTCAAGGACGACAAGAGCCCGGTGACGGTGGCCGATTTCGCCAGCCAGGCGGTCGTCGCCCATGTGTTGTCCCAGCGCCTGGGCAGGGTGGCGCTCGTCGCCGAAGAAGACGCCGACGCGATCCGCACCGGATCGCCCGAGCTTCACTCCGCGGTCCTTGACGCGGTGCACGTGTCGTGGCCGGGGGCGAGCATCGACGACGTCATTGCCGCCATTTCGCTCGGCGGCGCTGAACCTGTCCGCGATTCGATCCACGGCTTCTGGACGCTGGACCCCATCGACGGAACCAAGGGCTTCCTTCGTGGCGAGCAGTATGCCGTCAGCCTCGCGTGGATCGAACACGGCTCGCCGATCATCGGCGTGCTCGGGTGCCCGAACCTCTCCAAGGACTTCGGACACGCGCTGGATGAGCCGGATACGCACGGCACGATCTACATCGCCGAGGCCGGACAGGGTCTCTACGAGTACACCGGGGATGATGTCCGCGGCGCCGGCATGAAGATCACGCGACTGGAGCCCGCCGAGGGCGAGCCGGTGCGTTTGTGTGAGAGCGTCGAGAGCGGACACACCAGTCACGACGACTCGGAGCGCATCATTGAGCGCCTGGGCGAGGCGGATGACCCGGTGCGACTCGACAGCCAGGCGAAGTACGCCGTCGTGGGGCGCGGACAGGCCGATCTGTACCTGCGACTTCCCAAGCCCGGCGGCAAGTATGTCGAGCGCATCTGGGACCACGCCGCTGGCTCGATCGTTGCGCGCGAGGCCGGTTGTGCCGTGACCGACGTCTTCGGCAACGCCCTGGACTTCAGCCATGGGCGGGGCCTCGAGAAGAATCAGGGAATTGTCGTCGCCCCGCCGAGACTGCACGGCAAGGTGATGGCCGCTATCGCCGACCTCGGGCGATTCCGCCCTTCTCCGAGCTGAGCCCCGCTTATTTGGGTCGGTCAGGCGCCGGTGCGCGCCCCAGCGACGCACATGCATTCCGGCGGTGGCCGAAGGCGCAAAACTGCCTTTCCATGCGGAAACCAGTCGAGCACAGAGGCACGGATCTGGAAGCTGTGCGAACCCAAGAACTGATTAGTGCTCGCCAACTTCGAAGGTGCGGCGGATGGTCGGCGGTGGCTGGTTATTGGAACCAAAGTGCGTTTGAGGGCGTGCCTGGCAGGGGATTCTCGGAGCTTCGCATTGTAAAGTTGCGGTGACGACGCCCCCTGAGGTCGATAGACTGACTTGATTCAGATCTCTCTCTCCTCCAGCGGGGCGCTGTTGAAAGATGGCGCCCTGCTTTGTTTTTGGCCCTCGGAAGGGGTCCGACCGGGTGCCAGAGACCGAACACTCCGAGTCGGAGGAGACGATTGTTGGCCGAGATGCCGCAGAGTGTGCTCGTCACCGGCGCCGCCGGGTTCATCGGTTCGCATGTGACGCAGGCGATCCTGGCCCGCGGCGGGCGCGTGATCGCGCTCGACAGCTTTGATCCCTATTACGCGCGGAGCATCAAAGAGCGCAATCTTTCTGAAGTGCGCGGGAGCCCCCACGCCGCGGAGAATCTTCGCGTCGTCGAGGGAGACTTCTGCGACGCCGTCGCGATGCAGCGCCTGTTTGAGTCGGAGCGGATCGACGGCGTGATCCACCTGGGCGCTCGCGCGGGCGTGCGCCCTAGCATCGAACTGCCGGCGCTCTATGCGCATGTCAACGTCGAGGGCACGAGTGTGCTGCTCGAAGCAGCGCGCCGATCTCCGAACTGCACTCGCTTTGTCATGGCATCGTCCAGCTCGGTCTACGGCAACAACAGCAAAGTTCCCTTCAGCGAGACCGACGACGTCAGCCTGCCGATCTCGCCGTACGCCGCCACCAAACGCTCGTGCGAGTTGGTCGCGCACACGTTCCACGCCCTGTACAAGATGCCGGTCGCGTGCCTGCGGTTCTTCACGGTCTTCGGTCCGCGGCAGCGACCGGACCTTGCGATCGGCATGTTCCTGGACAAGGTCGCGAAAGGCGATCCGATCCCGATGTTCGGCGATGGCTCATCGAGCCGCGATTACACGTTCATCGCCGACATCGTTGCGGGCGTGCTCGCCTCCTACGACCGCATCCCGCAGTTCGGGTACCGCATCTGGAATCTCGGCGGCAATCATCCGGTGACGCTGAAGGAGATGATCGCGACCATTGGGCGTGTGGTCGGTGTCGAGCCGAAGATCAGCCAGTCTCCGATGCGTGCCGGCGATGTCGAGCGCACCTATGCCGACCTCTCGCGCAGCAGCGCCGAGTTGGGGTACGCGCCGCGCACGAGCTTTGAAGAGGGTGTGCATCGTCAGTGGGAGTGGATGAGGGCGCTTCGTTGAAGCACCGGTGGCGCCATCGCGCCGGCATCTTCATTGCGGCGGCGTCCTGGATGCCGCTGCTCTGCGTGGTGTGGCCGCACCGGCCTTACATGATTGACCTTGTCTCGCAGCTCGCGATGCAGTTGGGATTGGCATGCATCTTCGCGGGTCTTGGGCTGATGATTGTCCGCGAACGCAAGTGGGGCGGGATCACGGCGTTGGCCGGTTGCACCACCATGCTGACCGCCATGGCGATGGCGATGCGCGGCAATCTGCCAATGACTTCGATGAGCGAAGGGGGCGGGGACTTTGTCCGGGTGCGCATCGTGACGTTTAACGCCCATTCCAATGTCTCGCAGGGCGACGCCGCATTTGAGTACTGGCTGCTGCGTCAGGACGCCGACCTGGTGTGCATCGTTGACCCGCCGACGAACTACCCCGAGACCAGCCCGATGGTGAAAGAGGCGTTCCCGTACGCGGCGGCGCCTCAATACGGCATGGACTGGCCGATCCTCTGGCTCAGCCGCACGCCGATGGAGTCGATCGAGCTGGTGCCGTACGCCGAGGAGACCAAGTTCAGCGTCCCTGCACGACGAACGCTCCGCGTCACCGTGGACGACGGTGCGGAGGTGCTGTTCACCGGGATGTACCCGCGTTCTCCTCGGTACTACTCGTACTGGAAGCAGTCGGTGCAGTCCGTGAGAGTCGATGCGGCGGTGATTCGCCGTTGGCTGGCGGCTCGAGGGGCGGACGCTCTCCCCCTCATTATCGCCGGCGACTTCAACTCGACGCCCACTGGTCGGACGCACTCGATCATGCGCACCAGCGGACTCAAGGCCTTCTCCCCGGTGTTTGGTGCGGGCACCTTCCCGGCGGTGCTGCCCCGCTGGTTCTCGCTCCCGCTGGATCGTGTCTGGGCGACAGATGATGTCGGCATCCAGCGCTGGGCGGTTGGCCCGGAGTTCAAGTCCGACCATCGGCCGGTCGTCGTTGATTTGCAGGTGAAGCGCGCAGCGCGTTGATCAGGCGGCTCGCTGATCGTCGCCGTAGTCTGCATACTCGGTGTTCTCGACGTGATCGTCACCGGCCCAGGCGTCCTCGCCGGGGTCCTCGTGATGCTCATGCGTGTCGTCGTACCGCAGCACGAAGCCGAAGGTCGTTGCAACGCGGACGAATACCTGCATGGCGATGTACGCGCCGAGCATGTTGAGCATGCCCATGAAGAGGAAGTGGCCGGTCTCACCACGCGCCAGCGCGATGATGTTGCCCAGGCCCACGCCAATCGGCAGCAGGACGAATGGGTTGGCCGCGTTCCACTTCACCAGGTCGTCCAGGAGTCGGAGGAAGAGCCCGAAGAAAACCGCGTAGGGCACCAGCGCGAGCCACGGGTTGTCGTTGGCGATGTGCCCGATGATGCCCGGTCCGACGTTGAACGCCTCGGCCTTCTGTTCGTTGGAGCCCGCCTGCTTGGGCACCGTCAGCGCCAGGGCCGTGGGCTTGTCCGGATAGATCATGCGGGGAATCGGGTGCGTGAGCAGCATGCGGGCGGTGTGGTAGGTGTCGTAGGGGAACTGCTCGGGGCGTGTTTCGATGATCCACATGCTGATCGCGCCGCTGTCCTGACCGCTGGCCAGATCGCTGGCGCCGCTGCTCACATTCGCCCCGCGCATCAGCTCGATCACCTGCGTGAACGACAGGTCCCGGTCGATGAAAGCGCCGCGGATGGCGGTGTGCGCCGACAGCAGGATGAACCCCGCCGCGCCGACGGCTCCCAGGCGCATCATGGCCCGCATCGGACCCAGGTGACGCCAGTACGCGTGGTAGCTGCCCCAGATGAACGCCATCGCCAGACCGAGAATGTCGCGACGGCTGAAGTCGCCGAGGATCGGGACCAGCGCGATGAGCAGCACACCCGCCGACACGCCGCCAATGACCGGATTGGTGAGGCGCGGCGCCCATGCCCCGCCCGCGATCGCGGCCGCCACGAACAACAGGCCCGCACCGACCGGGTGGAACACCTGCGGGAACAGGGGGATCGGCAGCTTCGTGAAGATCATGCGGAAGACCACGCCGAGGACGGCAAAGACCACCGCGATGGTCAGCATGCTCGCCACATTGGGCGTTCGATACGCCTTGGCGCGTGTTGCGGCAAACTTGGAGACCAGGAATCCGGACTGGTACGTCACCAGGAAAACGATGATGTACATGAGCGCCATCATCACAAAAATGGTCGGCGTACCGGGAATGTTGACGACCGGGTACTCACCGAAATACTCGTGCCAGAGCACGCGCGCCGCGTTGTTGCTCTGAAAGATGATGAAGCCGCCCAGATAGAGATTGCGCAGGCTCAGCAGGTCCACCGTCCCGCGGTAGTACTGGAACAGCATCATCACCACGAGAAGGGCGCTGAGCAGGTACAGGATGAAGGCGAGTGATTGGAGCATGGGCGTTCGCTGAACCAACGGCGTGGGCCGAACAAGTTCCTACGTCCGGATATCGCTCCGGGTTCGCGGGCCCACTCCGAGAGATCGGCGGGTCAGATACCGGGCCTTGACCCCAAGATGGCGATCCGCGTCAGGGCTTGGTTCGGGCGTCGGCGTACATCGCTTCATACCGTGCAACGACGCGCCGCCCGTCCAGCTCCTGAAAGACCCACTGTTGGCCCCTGACGGCCATTTCCAGCAGCCTCGCGGGATCCTTCAGCAGTCGGGCGACGGCATCGGCGATCGCGGCGGAGTTGCCGTCCACGATCACGGCCCCGCCCGACTTCTCCAGCTCCGGCCAGATATCGACGCCCCGTGTGGTGACGACCGCCTTGCCGCAGGCCATCGCTTCGGGGATCACAAACCCGAAGTTTTCCTGGCTGGTGGGCAGCACGAACAAGTCCGCCGCCTCGTAGACGCTCAGTTTCTCAGCCCCCGTGACCAGTCCGAGGAACGCCACGCGATCGCCGAGGCCCATGCTGGCCACACGTTTCTTGAGCTGCTCGGTGTAGTCCGCATCGCCGGTTCCGGCGATCGACACCGCAGGGTCGAGGCCCGCACGCTGCAACAGCGGCACGCTGTCGATCAGCAGCTCAATTCCCTTCTTGGGGTGCACACGCGACAGGAAGAGCACCTTCGGTCGATCGGTCGCCAGCGACGGGTGCTTCTCTCTCGCCAGCGCGGGCCCGGGGAGCGTGCGAAACGGCTCCAAGTCGAACACCAGCGGGATCACCCGTCCATGCCCCCGGGGGAACCACTTCTCCGACTGGTTCTTCTCCGCCTGTGCCGTGCAGTGCACAAAGGCCGCGTTCTCCAGCAGCTTCCGTCCCGCGAGCGCCAGATACAGCTTCTTCTTAGCTGCCCGCTGGGTCATGCACCAGTCATCGAGCATGCCGTGGATCGAGACGATGTACGGGACCTTCTCTCGGCGGGCGATTGCGGCGACCTGCGGGTTGCTGATCTCCCAGGGTGTGTGCAGGTGCAGCACATCCGCGCCGCGGATCGCGTCGGCCGCCTTCGAGAGCGCTCCGGCGTCCAATCGCCCGAGCAGCCCCGACGCCTCGCCGAGGTTGACGACGCGAGGAACGCCAGCGCCGCCCGACTTCCACGACGCCGGGATATCGGTGTCGTTCTGCGTGATGATGGTCACATCGTGGCCGCGCGCGGAGAGCGCCTGTGCCATGTCGAGCACGGCACGAACGACGCCGCCATCAGCGAGCACGAAGCGGGTGAAATAGTGGGCGAGTTTCACGGGAACCCTTATCGGCTCGCCGGACGCCCGACTGCCGATTCCGCGTTCACGAACTCTTGGCCCACTTGATCAGCACATCCGCGACCTCGGGACGGGTGAACTCCATGGGAGGACGCTCGCCCTTGGCCAGCATGTCGCGAACGGCCGTCCCGGAAAGGGTGATCTGATCGCCCTCGATCTTGGGGAAGCTCTTGGGGCTCACCATGCCCTGGGCCAGCTTGCTGTAGGCGGTGTGCTCGAACTTGAAAAGTTGGATGGCGAGGTTGGCGGGGTCGAGTTCGTCGAAGATCTTCTGGGCGTCGTAGCTGCCGTAGTAGTTGCCGACACCCGCGTGGTCCCGGCCGACGATGAAGTGCGAGCAGCCGTAGTTCTTGCGAACCAGCGCGTGGATGATCGCCTCGCGGGGTCCCGCGTAGCGCATCGCCGCGGGCATGACGCTGAGCATCGTGCGATCGGAGACGAAGTACTTGTCGATCAGCACCTTGTAGCAGTCCATGCGGACGCCGGCGGGGATGTCGCCGGGCTTGGTCTCTCCGACGAGCGGGTGGACCAGGAGGCCGTCGCAGATCTCCTGCGCCACCTTGCAGAGGTACTCGTGGGCGCGGTGGATCGGGTTGCGAGTCTGGAAGGCGCAGATGGTCTTCCAGCCGCGCTGCTCAAACGCGGCGCGGGTCTCGGCGGGCGTCTTGCGGTAGTCAAGGAACGCCTCGGGACCGTTCGGATCAACGCACACGGTGAGCGACTCAACCGGCCCGGCGAGGCACAAATCGCCCTCGTCCATCACCTGCTTGGCGCCGGGGTGCGCGGGGTCTTCGGTGCGGAAGACATTCGGGATCTCGAGCTTCTTGTCGTGGGCGAAAGTTTCCTTGATCGTCATCACGGCCTGCAGCGTGCCGTTGGGCGCGATCAGCGCGACGCGCTCACCGGCTTTGGGCGCTCCCTCGGGCTTGACGGCCAGCAGGATGGGGATCGACCAGATATCGCCGGAGGCGAGCTTCATCTCCTTGCAGACGCGTTCGAAGTCCGCCTTGCCCATGAAGCCTTCGAGCGGGCTGAAAGCGCCGATCGTGATCATCTCGAGGTCGCACGACTGCTTGGCCGAGAGGTTGACCTTCTTGAGGCCCGCGGCTTCAGCGCGGAGCTTGTCGGCGGCGGCGCCGGTGACCAGACGATTGACGAGCTTGCCCCCGTGGGGCGCGATCAGACCGCGCATCGCGGAACTCCTGTGGTTGGTTGAACGGGACGAGCCCACAGCCTAGCGGAAGCCCGGCGGCGGTGGGGGAGGCGTCAAAAGGGGCGTTTCAGCCGACCAGTTCGCGGAAAACCGCTTCCCACCGCTGGGCCCAGACCTCAGCCGTGTACGCCCCCGCCAGCACCCGGCTGCGACGCCCGAGTTCGGGGAGTTCCGCATGGTGCTCGTGCAGCCACGCCATGCCCCGAGCCAGGGCCTCGGGGTCCTCGCTCGGCACTGTGAGCCCGTTGTAGAAGTTCCGCACCACATCCAGCGAAGCGCCGCAGGCGTCGGTGCAGAGGATCGGCAGGCCGGTGATGCCCGCCTCCGCTAGAACCACGCCCCACGGCTCGTAGCGGCTGGCGATCACGAACGCGCCATGCTCGGCGTACACCCGCGGCTGGTCGTAGGGCTGCACGTACCCCAGGTCCGTGATGCCCGGCGTCGACTTGATGTGCGACCCCTCGCTCCCCTCACCGATGCAGGTGAAGGGCCACGGCTCCTTCACCCGCTCGCGGTATCGGCGATAGCCCTCGCACATCACATCGATCGCCTTCACCGGGATGTACCGGCCGACATACAGGAACTTCCTGGGCCACTCGGGCAACCCCAGCCGTTGCTCAAAGACGCCGTCGTACTGCTTGTCGTCGATCGCGTAGAACCCGCGCCGGAGCTGATTGTCGCGGAACCCCAGCAGCTTCCCGAGCTGCCACGTCCGTTCGCCGGCGACGATGACCCGTTCGATCCGCGAGAAGAACGACCGAAGCTTGTACTTCCCCAGCCGCTGCCGCCACGTGTCCTTGCGCGGCGTATCCATGCCCATGATGAACCGGACTCTCGCCAACTCCGGTCTCGATACCAGCGATCGAAACGCCGGCACTCCCCAGCCGCACAGCGCGACCGCCTGCGGCTTGAACTCGCTCACCGCGCGGAACATGAACTCCGGGTCGTTCATCTGCTCCGTGGTGATCAGACGGCAGTTCACATCGCCCAGCAGCTTGGGGTCGAAGATCGGCTGTCCGTTGTCGCGCATCCGGTGCTCGGCGATGACCAGCAGTTCAACACCCGGCCGCTTCGCCAGCGCGCGCCAGCACGCCGCCATGTATCCCGACCACTGAACCCAGCAGATGACGATGCGCATGGATGGTCCCGAAGTTCACCGAACGGCAGCAGGGGGCGACGCCCCAGTGCATCATCGGTCAAACCGCTCTCTGGCTGTTCACTTGGGCTTGTCGCCCGACATCGCCATCGCCATCCACAGGTAGGGCAGGCGTCCGGCGCCCCGGAACTGCAGACTCGTGAAGCCGATCTCGGTCAAGAGTCGTCCCAGTGTCTTGCGGCTCCAGTGCTTGATGTGGCCGCCGTCCCACAGCGGGCTGGCGTGGCTGTCCCACTTGTCAAAGACGCTCAGCATCAAGTTCTTCAGGTACCCGTGGTAGGGCGTGGTGCAGATCATCCTTCCGCCGGGCTTCAGCGCGGCGAAGCAGCCGCGAGCCCAGTCGCGCGGGGCGTACAGGTGCTCAACCACCTCGGTGCTGATGATGAGGTCGAAGGGTTCCTCGTGAAGCTGGTCGAGGATGTCGCGGTCGGCCGCGATGACCTCCCAGCGTCCCTCAGGGAACTGTCGCCGCGCTGCGTCAATACCCTGCGGCGAAGTGTCGACGCCGACCAGGCGGCAGCCATCCTTGAGAAACGCACCAGTGAAGGTCCCGTTGCCGCACCCCACGTCAAGAATCCGGAGCCCGGGCCGCAGCGGCGGGCACAGGGTGCGGACTGCAGGCATCAGATACGCGTTGGTGTGCGGCGCAACCGTGTCCCATCCGTACTCAGGAACCGTGACATTTGACACAGTCGTCTCCACTGGCGGTGAGAGCCTACCCCAACCTCGGCCGATCGCGAAGCCGCTTGGCGGGATTGCCTCCGTAGATCGACCACGGCTCGAGATCCTTAAACGCGCACCCCCTCGCCCCGAGAATCGCCCCTTCGCCGACTGTGACATTCGGCCCGACGAAGGCGTCCGCCGCGATCCACGCATGGTCCCTGATCGTCACTGGAGGGCGGATCAAAGGGAGGTCCGGGGTGGTGTAATCGTGCGTGCCCGCGCAGAGATGCGCGTGCTGCGAGATCGAAACGTTGCTGCCGATCGTCACCTTCCCGAGGCAATACACCACGCTCCGGTCGCCGATCGATGAGTTGTCGCCGATCTCGAGATTCCAGGGCTGCTCGATGATGACGCTGGGTCTGATCCGCACCGGATGTCCGACCCTGGCCCCGAACAACCGAAGAATGGCCGCCCGCAGCCCGTACCAGTTGTGAAACGTCATCCGAAAGAGATTCTGACCCGCGTACATCCACAGCACCCGCATCACCTTCTCGCGGGTGGTATACGGCGACACAGACCGCGCGAGGTATTCCTCGCGCTGGGTCGCGGCTGCCGGGATGGATGTCGATTCGGTCACGAACACTCCCTCACGAACGCCAACTTTTACATTCCGCGATCGACCGAGCCTTCGTCGCGCCCGAGCATCTTGCGACGATGGCGGACCACCGACATTTTGACCGCGATCATGCTCTCGTACAACGCGCGGAGGCGTGCATAGTTCCAGCCCGCCTTGCCGTCGAGGAATCCCAGGCGGAAGAACATCGTGTAGAGCATGATGGCCGTGCTCTTGGCGGGCATGCGGTAGACGAGTGCCTTGAGCCGCCTCCGCCGGCGCACCGCGTCGCCGCTGAAGATGTCTGAGAGCGCCTCGGTGAGCACCACCGGCGGCTCGTTGAGCGCCTGGTTGGCTTCGAGGCTGCTGTAGCGGTTGTGCTTGTCGAGCCACTCCTCAAGTCCCTTGGAGAAGTTGTAGTGCAGGTAGGGCATCTCGAGCACATCCGTCTCGCCTGAGACGACCTCGCGTTGCCCGTGGCCGTAGTCCTCGTACCGGGCCCGCTTGGTGTCGATGAGGCGGACCTGATAGACGGGGTACTCGGCCGCGTGGCGCAGCCAGTGGTCCATGAACATCATCATGGAGGGGCACTGGTAGGCGCTCGCGCCGTCGAGGCTGCCGCCCACCGCGTCATTAACGTCGCCCTTGAGCCGCGCGAACATCTCGCGGACCAGCGCGGGTGTGAATCGCTCATCCGCATCGAGCTGAAACTGCCAGCGGTGCTTGACCGGGATGTTGTCGATCGCCCAGTTG
Organism: Phycisphaerales bacterium; assembly: GCA_041750235.1. Classification (GTDB taxonomy): domain Bacteria; phylum Planctomycetota; class Phycisphaerae; order Phycisphaerales; family UBA1924; genus JBGSZV01. The sequence goes on along the minus strand of JBGSZV010000138.1, from coordinate 12,924 downwards.
CGCTGCTGGCCGAAGCTCTTGAAGGGGTTGATGTGCACTTTCGCGCCAAGCTGCTCGGAGATCTCGCGCGTGCGATCCTTGCTGCCCGAGTCGAGCACATGCACGTCGTCGCACCAGGAGCAGCTCTCGATGCACTGGCGCATGTTCCCCTCCTCGTTGTACGCGAGGATGATCACCGACACCGGTGGACGAGGGCAGTGGGGGACATCCGAAGGCATGAAGGGCCGGCGGTCGTCCTTTCCCTTGGGTGCGACGGCCACGGACTCGGCCTGGCGCCCGGCAGCAGTGGGGGCTGGCGTAGAAGGTGCGATGCGTGGGGAAGCGGGAACGACCGGCGCCGGAGCTGGAGTTCCGGCCGGTGAGGCCTGTCCATTGGCGCGCGCCGCGGACGCATCTGCGGGAGCTGAAACGACCGCCGCGGTGTTGCTGATGGTTCCTTCCGGCAGTGCCAGGCCCTTGGCCGCTTCGCCCTGCATCGCGCCGGTGTTGCCCTGCCCGAGCAGGTTCTTGAGTTCGTGCAGCTTGAGCGAGATGAAGAAGTCGTAGGTTGAGAGCAGCAGCGCGAAGCGGAACCCGGTCGCGCCGTCGAGGAAGCCGAGGCGGAAGACGTACATGTACATGAAGCGCCAGAAGCCCGGCAGGGGCAGGCGCGGCTGCACGTGGTACTTCAGCCAGCGACGGATCGCGATCCCGCGCTCCAGCTCGCGCGGCGCATCTTCCTTCTTGCCCGCAGCGCCCTTGATGAGCTCTCGTGCTTCGAGCGTCGAATAGCGGTTGTGCTTGGCGATGAAATGCTCGAGCCCGCGGCGGTCCTCGTGCAGCATGATGTGCTTCATGCGTGCCGTCGGGCCGTCCACGTTCATGTGCTCGTGAACCTCGCGGTCCTCGTAGCGCGCCTTGCCGCGCTTGAAGAAGCGCAGGTTGTACGAAGGGAAGTACCCGCAGTGACGGATCGGGCGCCCCATGAAGTGCGTGAGTCGATTGACGTAGAAACCCGTCTCCCGCACCGAATCGACAGGCTTCGACGCTTTGGCGATCAGCTCCTCGCGCAGCTCGGGCAGAATCGACTCGTCGGCATCGAGAATGAAAACCCAGTCGCTCTGGAAGGGAAGGTTGTCGAGCGCCCAGTTCTTCTGCTTCGCGTACCCGAGCCATTTCTGGACCACGACCTTGGCCCCGGCGGCCTCCGCGATCTCGCGCGTCCGATCGGTCGAGTTCGAATCCACGACGTACACCGCGTCCGCCCACCCCACCACGCTCGCCAGCGCGTGCGGCAGGTTGATCTCTTCGTTGAACGTCGGGATGAAGACTTCGATATTGGACCGTGTGCGCGTGCCGCCGGCTCTGCCAGCGCCAGAAGCAGTACCGGACACGGGTTGAGCAAGCAGGGAGTCCGCCATATCGGTCACTATCGGCCGCCCGGGGGTCCGAATCGCCATCGGTTCAACGTCCGCGGGCGAGTATATGACGATGGTGGAGCGCGGCCGGTTCGATTACGTCCGCAGGTGCAAGGGCGGCACGCCCTGATTCACCAGCACGCCGGCGCAGGTGTCGAACTTGCGCGTCGCCAAGAGGCTCCGCAGCTTGCCCTCGGTCGTCTTCATGCCCACATAGCACTTGAACTTCCGCTTGAGCGGCATGGGCACGCGCGGGCACTCGGGGTCAAAGTCGCGCGGGTGGAGATAGATCACCACCGGGACGTGCTTCTTTTCAAACTTCCGGAAGCCCGCGTGGATCATCGCCTTGGGCAGGAACCGCATGTACCCGCCGCCGGAGAACGGCACCATCGCGGGGCCGTAGCTGTTGATGCTCATCGGCAGTTCCGGCAGAACACGACCCGACGGCGTCCGGATGTCGTGCGCCTGTTGCGGGCACGGATACCCGCCATGCCCGCGCGGTGCCGGGAACAGCGAGGCGTCGTAGGTGAGCCCCAGATCCAGCAGCGTGTCGAAGGCCCATTCGCTGCCGGGGATGATCGAGAACGATGGCGCCCGGAAGCCGTGGATCGGACCGCCGATCTGATCGCTCAGCACATCCATCGAACGCTTCATGTCGCTCAAGAACTCGTCGTGCCCGAGCTCGAATACCTTGCGGTGCCAGTATGAATGCGTCCCGATCTCGTGCCCCGCCGCATGCGCCGCCTTGGCGATCTCCGGGTGCCGCTCCGCGACCCAGCCCAGCATGAAGAAGGTCGCCTTATGGCCGTACTCCGCGACGAGATCGATGATCCACCGCGTCCGCTTCACCACGATCGACGGCAGCGTGTCCCACTTCTTGGGGTCCGCCACGGCCTCGATCTCGACCATGTGGAACCAGTCTTCGATGTCGAAGGAGAGGGCGTGCGTGATTCGTGGTAGCTCACCCATCACTTGGACCTCGGTCCTTTGAACCATCGAAGTAATGGATGTGATCTTCCCCACAAGTGAACGAAATGATGTGATTGGGTGTTCCGTGGTGACTCTTGGTCGGCTTAAACCGACCTAGTCGGACCGCCCTATCAAAAACAGGATCGTCCACGACGAGTTCAGTGAGTAATCCGGAGAGCTTGTGTTTCGCAACCCATGCCTCACCAGCTTCCAGGCTTGAAAAGACGGCGGAGGCAAATCTGGCACCATTGCCTTGGAACAGCCAAACAGTTCGCTCTGTAGCTTCGGACATTGATCACCTAGAAAAACTTGTGCCCATTCCTGCGGAAGCGATCCACATCCGCCTTCGTCGGCATCGAGAAATGCGTCAACTGCGACGCGTCGTTCGGCATCGTCGGGCACTCAACGCCCCGCGCCGCGGCATCCTCGACGATCCGCACGCACTCGATGATCGCCTCGGCGGCAAGGTCCTTCGATCGCGTGAGGATGTCCTCCAGCGTGTCGTGCGGCCAGATGCGATAGGTCCGCTGGACGATGATCGGACCGTTGTCGAGCTTGGCATCCACGAAATGAACGCTCGACCCGCCGACCGTCTCGCCATTGGCGAGAGTCCAGAAGCTGGGCATGAGGCCGCGATATTTGGGCAGCAGCGCGCCGTGGCAGTTCACGATGCCGTAGGTCGTCTGCTCGCGGAGCTGCTTGCGGTAGAGCTGGGTGCCTGAGATGGAGACGATGAAGTTGACGCCCTTCTCGCGCAGGTGAGCGAGGAAGGCTTCGCTGTTCACATCCACCGCCTCGGTCACCTCGACGCCGTACTTCTTGGCGACCGCGCGCACCGTGTGACACTTCTTGGTCGAGCCCAGGATGTCGTTGACGACCTTGCCCTGCAGCTTCTTCCAGAGGTAGTTGCGGAACTTCCACTGGAAGTACCACGGGCCGTACATCTTCAGGAGGTCCATCGCGGTCTGCACGACCGTCCGTTTGCCCTGTGCGACCGACTGGATATTGATCCCGACGGTGGAGTCGCCAAACTCGCGCAGGTACTTGTCCAGCACCTTGGGCAGATAGAAGGGATCGTTCTGGATGAAGACGTACTTGGTGAGGGCCATGGCTGATTGATCGGCTAAGCGGCGCTCGCGGCTTGGGGCACGGCGTGAGTTTGCTGATTGGTGGCCCCAGCAGGACGGCGGGCCACGACGTCCTCAAGCAGCACTCGCCACTGCTCGCACGATGTGTCGCGGTCGTAGACCTCTTTCATCGCGCGCCGGGCGTTGTCGCCCATCCGACGCCGGAGTTGGGCATCTTCCTTGAGCCGCGTCAGGGCGTTGACCAAGCCGTCCACATCGCCCTGGCGAATGTTGTAGCCGCACTCATGCTCGATGAGCACCCGCGCTAGTTCGCTGTCCGGATGCCCGATGAAGATCGTCGGCCGGCCGACGCCCATCGACCCGAAAAGCTTGCACGGCACCATGATGCCCTCCACACCCTCGGACAGGGATGCAAGGTGGACATCCGCGCATGAGAGCGATTCAGCGAGCTTCTCGCGCGGCTGATACGGCGCGAGGATCGCGTGCTTCATGCCGTGGTCCCGAACGAACTTCTCGACCTCGGCCTTCTTCTTGCCGCCGCCGGCGAAGATGAAGCGCCACTCGTCGTTGCCGTCGAGCCGGAGCGCTGCTTCGCACATCGTCTTGACATCGTGCCCCAGACCGAAGTTGCCGGAGTACATAACGACAAACCGTAGCCCGAGCTTCCATTCCTTGCGGTAGGGGTTGTCCAGGTGCGAGATCTCCGCGTGGGGCTCTTCCGGCGACCACACGCCGATGCGCACCACGTGATCGCCCGTGACGCCCTTGTCGCGGATCCGCTGCTCCATGCACCGACCCAGCGCCACCGTTCGATCAGCGTTCCTCAGGCAAAAACGATTGATTGACTCAAAGAACCGTGTCGAGAGCGAACGGGGCTTCATGACGTCGCACGACACCGGAAGATCCGGGTACAGGTCCATCACCCAGTACACGAATCTTGACCCGCGCAGCGCACGCATCGCCCAGCCCAACATGGCGATGAAGGGCGGCGTCGTGAAGCACACCACCACGTCCGGCTTCTTGATCGTCATGGCCTTGAGGGCCAGCGCGACGTACATCAATCCAAAGTCCACGATCCGCAGGGCGATGCTCGCCTTGCCGAAGAGCGACTTGCCGACGCGGTGAACGTGGATGCCGTCGATGACCTCATGCTTGGCAAGCACGGCACCCTTCTGCCCATAGATCGCGCGCCCGCAGATGACATCCACCTGATGGCCGTGCGCGACGAGATGCTTGCCCAGGTCGTGCGCGTGCTGCGCCGTCGCGGCCACATCCGGCGAGAACACCTGATTGATCAGGAGGACTCTCATCGCTTGTGGTTCGCCCTGTACCACTCGATGGTCCGCTTCAGGCCCTCTTCGAAGCCGACCTTGGCGCGCCAGTCGAGCAGCTTGGCCGCACGCGACGTGTCGAGGCAGCGCCGCGGCTGGCCGTCGGGCTTGGTGGCGTCCCACTCGATCGTGCCCTTGAACCCCGTCAGCTTCACGATCAGTTCGACCAGGTCCTTGATGGTGATCTCAAAGCCGGCGCCGAGATTGATCGGCGTCGGCTCGTCCATCACCTCCGCGGCGCGGATGATCCCCTCCGCCGCGTCATCGACGTACAGGAACTCGCGGCTCGCCTTGCCGGTGCCCCAGCAAACGATCTTGCTGTCGCCGCGCTCCTGCGCCTCGACGCACTTGCGGATCAGCGCCGGGATCACGTGCGAACTCTCAAGATCAAAGTTGTCGTCCGGGCCGTACAGGTTCACCGGCAGGACGTACGCGCTCTTCATGGCGTACTGCAGCTTGTAGGCGTCGAGCATCTGCCACGCCGCCTTTTTCGCCACGCCGTAGGGTGCGTTGGTCTCCTCCGGGTATCCGTTCCAGAGTTCTTCCTCGTTGAAGGGCACGGGTGTGAACTTCGGGTACGCGCAGATCGTGCCCACCTGCACGAACTTCGCGCCACGATCGACAAAGTCGTTCTTCCGCGCTTCCTCGATCAGGTGCAGCGCCATGGCCATGTTGGCAAAGAAGTAGCGCCCGGGGCTCTTTCGATTCGCCCCGATGCCGCCGACCTCGGCCGCAAGGTGGATCATCACATCCACCGGTTTGCCGCTGAACGCCGAGCGGTACAGGCGCTTGCACGCCTCCTCGCACGTCAGGTCAAAGTCCCGGCGCCGCGGCACGAACAAGTGATCCCCGCTGACGCCGCGCTCCTTGAGCTTGGCGCAGACCACCTTGCCCAGAAAGCCCGCGCCACCGGTGACGACAACACGCTTGTTCGACCAATCAAACGCCGCCATGCGCTCTGCCTCTTGCCTGCTGATCCCTACTGCCCACCTGGCTACTGCCCACTGGCCCCTTACTGATCATGTCCCGCGTGCGCCGGCATCACGTGCCCGGCGTCGCGCAGCGTCTTCTCGCGCCGCGCGAGTTCGAGATCGCTCTCGACCATCATCGCGGCCAGTTCCTCGACGCTCGTCTCGGGCACCCAGCCCAGTTGCTTCTTGGCCTTGGACGGATCGCCGAGCAGCAGATCGACCTCCGCCGGACGCAGGTACCGCGGATCGAACTCCACATGCTTGCGGAAGTCCAGCCCCGCGTGCTCGAACGCCAGCTCGGCGAACGCGCGGACGCTGATCGTCTTGCCGGTTGCCACGACGTAATCGTCGGGCTTGTCCTGCTGGAGCATCAGCCACATGACCTTGACGTAGTCGCCGGCGAAGCCCCAGTCACGCTTCGAGTCCAGGTTGCCCAGGAACACCTTGTCCTGCAGCCCCATCTTGATGCGGCCGACGGCCCGGGTGATCTTGCGCGTCACAAATGTCTCGCCGCGGCGCGGGCTTTCGTGGTTGAACAGGATGCCGCACGAGGCGTGCATGCCGTAGCTCTCGCGGTAGTTCACCGTCGCCCAGTGCGCCATCATCTTGGCGCAGGCGTAGGGCGAGCGCGGATAGAAGGGCGTGGTTTCCTTCTGCGGAGTCTCGACCACCTTGCCGTACTGCTCGCTGCTGGACGCCTGGTAATAGCGGACCTGCTCGCCGGATTCCTGCTGGTAGTCGCGGACGGCTTCCAGGAGCTTCAAAGCCCCCATCGCGACCGTCTCGGCGGTGAAGATCGGCATGTCGAATGAGACGCGGACGTGTGACTGAGCGCCGAGGTTGTAGACCTCGTGCGGTCGCACCTGACGGATGAGCTTGTCGAGGCTGTTGGCGTCGCAGAGGTCGCCGTAATGCAGCTTCAGCCGCGCGCCCTTCTGGTGCGGGTCCTGGTAGATGTGATCGATGCGCCCGGTGTTGAACCCCGAGGCGCGGCGGACGATGCCGTGGACCTCGTACCCCTTCTCGAGCAGGAACTCGGCGAGGTAAGAGCCGTCCTGACCGGTGATGCCGGTGATGATCGCGCGTTTGGTCTGGGCCATCGGGAGGGTTCTCCGGAATCAACACCCGGTCGTGGGCCTTGCCTGAGGTCCCACGCCCGGAAGAGGGGCGAGTGTAACGGGGCACGGACCGACCTCCCCCATGCAGGGAAGTATCGAAACCGTGTCTCCCGGCGTCTCCTACGCCGGTCGACCCCGATTCGTTCTCATCGACCCACTGTGCCCCGATATTGATTTCCGGGTTCCGAACGCCGTCAATCACCAAGGCGGTCGGCCCGACGGCCGATGAACCTTGATTGCCCCTCGTGGGGCGTGAGTCGTTACCCTCCCGTCCAAAGGGGGAACACGCGGGAGACCCGCTTCCTTTGGATCGCATGAAAACGCTGGTCTTCGAGCCCGATCACACCGGCCACCGCTTCGCGTACGTCGGCGCGCTCCTGCCGTCGCTGCTCGAACTGGGGTGCGATGTCACACTCGTCACCACCGAGGCGGCTCGCGGCACCCCCGAACTGGCCGAGCACGTCGGGCCCTTTGAGAACCGCGTCACGCTCGACTTCCGACCACGGATCGAACTCCACCAGCCGCTCAAGACCGCCGGCGCCAAGATCGGAATGTTCCGCGAGGCGCTCAAGCGCCATCGGCCCCAGCATGTGTATTGCCCCTCAGCCGACGGCCTGACCCAGCTCTTGGGCGCTGTTCCCTGGAACACCATCCCGTCGGGCATGCAGACCGAGGCGTGCATGCACCGCGGGTCGTTCGCATACCCGGCCGCCGACGCCAAGCGTCGAGCCATCCTGCGGGCCAATCTGTGGACCGTGGACCACGCCCCCTGGACGATCATCCACCACGTTGATGTGCTCAGTTACGAATGGATCATGCACCGCGGCGGCAGGCTCGCCCGCAAGTCGCGGTTGCTCGCCGACCCCGTTGAAACCTCGCCGCCGATGCCCCACGCACAAGCGCGTCGCGCGCTGGGCATCCCCGAGGATGGCCGCTACATCGGGTGCGCCGGTGTGCTCGACTCCCGCAAGGGCATCGACATCCTGGTTTCCGCGTTCGCCGACTACAAGTTCCCGCCGGATGTCCGCCTGCTCCTCGCGGGACGGCTGGCGCCCAACATCAAGCATCTGATCAACCACGCGTGCGCCCGGCTCTTGGATGAAGGACGCATCGTCACCATCGACCGATACGTGAACAAGGACGAACTCCACGCCGCGCTGTGCGCCATGGACCTGGTTGTGACGCCTTATCCGGCGCACGTCGGCCTCTCCAATATCGCTCTTCGCGCTGCCGCTGCGGAGCGTCCGATCCTCGCCTCCACCTTCGGGTGGCTCGGCCTGATCGTGCCGAGATTCGGCCTGGGCGTCACGTGCGAGGTGAACCACCTGCCCGAGATGGCGCGGCACATGAAAGAGCAGCTTGATGCTGCGCCGAGCTACACCGTTCCCGCCGCCGCTTCGCGCCTGCTCGAGTTCCACAGCATGGCCAACTTCAAGGCTTGTTGGACCGAGCAGATCCGCCAGCGCCTGAAGGTGCCGATGGCCGAGGGCTATCGAACGTGGGACTGGGTCAATGAAGGGTTGCAGCGCTAGGAGCGCCGCGTTCAGGCCTTCTCAAGCACAATGCACTGCGTCAACACGTCGTTGACCACCAAGTAGCGATCGAGATCGCGCCTGATCGCCGCAGGGTCGAACTCCGGATATCCGTACAGCTCGGCTTTATTGCCAACCACGATTCGCAGGCCGGACGCTTCGATCAGCGCGCGCACGTTGACGTTCGAGCCCCACATGTTCCGCGACTTTGAGCAAAACGGGGCGCAATCCAGGAAGAGATCGATCGTCGCAACAAAGCGCCCGCCCGGCTTCAGAATGCGCCCGATCTCACGCATCAGCGAGAGTGCAGGCTCTTCCGGGATGTGCTCGATCACCGAGCAGGCGACCACGCGGTCGCACGAGTCCGACGCCAGCGCCGCATCCTGGAGGTACTTTCGGATGAATCGCACCCGGTTGCCAAAGGCACGATTGAGCTTGGCGTACTCCACATCCGTGAAGACCCAGTGCAGGTCGTCGTCGGGGTTCACGAGGGGATCAACAGTTGTGACCTCCGCGCCCGTGGCGGCCATCACGAACTGAAGTCCCGATGCTCCCGCGCCCAGATCGATGATCTTCAACCCCGGCGTCGGTGTGACCTGCTCAAAGATCCACGGGTACTCAAAGGCGCGTGTCGTGCTGTTGGGCTGGAAGGCAAAGGGCCCGAGCAGCCGCATCAATGGCGCTGGCAGCGACCACTTCCAACTGGGCCGTGGAGCACTTGGCGCTGCTTGAGGCGAAGGGCTCGCCGGCTTGGAAGGCGTAGTCGCGGGCCCGCGAGAACGGCGCGCAGCGCGGAGCTTCATCACCGTTTCGAGCCACGCGGCGCCGTGCGGCGCCTTGCACCGCGCGTTCCAGCGCGCGTAGTCCGGGGGTAGTTGCCGAGGCGCCAGCACGTTTGATCACTCCCACGAGCAGGCGCAACTCTTGCGCCGCGAAATCATCCCGATGCTGTTTATCGGCGTTTTGGCCGTCACGCTTGCCCGTTTGCCCCGACAAGCCGCCCTGTCACACGCCGCACCAGAGGCTTCACGCGCTCCGACAACTCCCACCATGTGCCCGGCATCAGCAGTCGGACCAACGGCAGATAGAGGCCAAGCCCGACACACCCGATGACCGCCCCCTGCGCCACCAGGCCGGGCTTGGAATCGGGAAGGAAGGTCGAGATCCACCACGCCGGCCCAATCGCCAGCCCTGAAGCGAGAATAGGCGGCCCGAGCGTGCGCACGAAGTCCAGCACGCCGCCACCCGCCGGTCGAACTGCGGTCAGGAAGGAAACCAGGCCGTTCAACAGGTAGTACGCCGAAGCGCCGGCCGCCGCGCCGACCGCGCCGCCGGTGGAGGCGCCGTATCCCACGATCAGGAAGTACATCACCCCGGAGACGCAGCGCACCAGGAGGTACGCCCGGAACCTTCCCTGCGCCAGCGTTACGCTCCCGGCGGAGATGCACGATGCCGAGATCGCCATTCCCACCGATAGCAACTGCACCACCGGGATCGCCGCCGCCCATTTCTCCATGTCGAAGATCAGCCGGATCACGCAGTCCGCGGCAGCCGCCTGCATGAAGCACAACGGCACCGCGATGGTCGCGAGTGCCGAGGTCGCCCGGAAGAACGCTTGAATCTGTCGCTCGACATCGTCCTTGAGCTTGCTCAGGGTGGGAAACAGCACTCCCTCAAGGTTGAGGGAGATGAGCTGGATCGACTGCAACGAGAGGTTGTAGGCAAACGAGAAGAGGCCGACCTCCGAGACGGTCTGCAGCAGCCCCAGCATGATCATGCCGCCTTGGTGGATGCAGCAATCGATGAACGCCGCCACGAACAGCAGCATGCTGTCCGACAGCAGGAACCTCCAGCGCCGGGCATCCGGGCGTCGTCGGATGGGAAGCCCTCGGGCGGCGTACCACGCGGTCGTGGTGGTGATCGCAACGCCGATGACCCGCGCGATCGCAAAGCTGTACGCCCCCCATCCCCACCACGCAAAGAGGATGGTGAGACCCATCTGGCCCACGCCGCTGACCCAGCTCAGTGCCGCAATGAGTCGGAAGCGCAGTTGCGATTGCAGCCGTGCCATCGGGACGATCCCCAGGCCGTCGATCGGCATCGAGATCGCGAGTACCAGCACCAGCCCTGCCACCTCCGGTTGTCCGTACGCCGTCGCCACCGCCGGCGCGGCGATCACCATCAGCAGGCCCGCGACGAGGCTCAACGAGGCGCCGAGCCAGAAGGCCGGGTTCGCCCACACATCAAACCGCGCTTGCCGCTGCACCAGCACCTGACGCAGCCCGCCCTGCTGGATGGCCGACGCGAAGCCCATCACCGTGTACGCCAGCCCGATCAACCCGAAGTGCTCGCGCGTCAACAGCCACGCCAGAACCACCTGCCCGCCCAGTGTGACACCCTTGGCGGCGATGGTCTGCGCGGTCATCCATGCGAACCCCCGCGCTGCCGTCGATGTCAGCGTTGGCGACCCGGACGGCGGCAGCGTCGGAGCTTCTGGAGGTTGAAGGGTGGCTTGCGGCACGGTTTGGCAACTTGGATCCGACACGACGCTCCGAATGCAGGACACCACCACAAGACGCCCCACACGAAGACCAAGTTCATCGGTTCCGCTGGCGACCCTCCGAAAGTCGACCCCCCGATGGGGGTAGATTCCCGGACCTGACTTCCCAAAGTTCGCCGCGTCATCGATCCGATCGTTCGCCCAAGTTTGGCGGGAACGGGCCGATCCTCACGCTCAACGGACGTCGATTGGGCCTGAGCGGTGAAATCCGCCCCACGGCTCGGGCGTTGGGCCTCCGGTCCGCAAACCGCACAACCGATGAGGAAGTTGAACCTCCATTTCACATGATTCGGGGTTGTCAAAGAGGGGGCGTTCGGCCAAGATCGACGCCTGTGAGGATGGCAAAGATTGCCGTGGATGAGGTGGATGGGGTCCCAAAGCAAGCAAAAGCTCGAGTCCTACGACGCGCTCACGTGGAAGCACAGGCTCGCGTTCCGCGCTTTTCGCGGCGTGGCGACCGCCATCGGGATCCTTGATCGCATTACCGGCGTCGCCGGTCGTCGCAACGGCGCCCTGATCTACCCCCCCTCCGGACCCGGCAGTCTCGGCGATGAGGCGATGGCCAACGGCGTCGCGGAATCGCTCCGCGCTGCCGGCGTGTCGCCGGTCAAGCTCTTTGCCCGACGCGGGGTCGTCGAGTGGCCGAGCATCCCCGGCGTCGAGCGCTACGAGCGCGAGCCCGCTTCCGCGATCGCCTCGCTCGCCCGCCTGCTCAAACTCTTCCGCCGGTACCGCTACGTCTTTGTCGTCGGCGCCGACTGCATCGATGGACACTACGCCGTCCAGAACTCGGTTCGACTCCTCACGGTCGTCGATGCCGCCGCACGGGCGGGTTGCGTTTCCACGCTGCTCGGAAGCTCGTTCAGCGACCGCGCCCACCCCGATTCCTGCGAGGCACTCCGGCACATGAGCCACAGCGCCCGAATTTGCGCCCGTGATCCCGTTTCGCAGGACCGCATCGCCAGCGTCACCGGACGCACGCCGCTGCTCGTTGCCGACGCTGCATTCCTGGTTGAACCCGTCGCCCTCTCGACGCAGCTCGATCCCCTCGCCGACTGGATCGAAGCGCAGCGTGATCGCAAGCGAATCATCCTTGGCGTCAACTTCAATCACCAGGTCTTCCCCCACGGCACGCCAGCGGAGAAGGTCGACGCGCTTCTGGAGTCCTTCGCCGTCGCGCTGAAGACGATGGCCGATGAATCTCCCGATCTCTCGGTCCTGTTGATCCCGCACGACTACCGTGGTGCCAACACCGATCCGACGTACGCCGCACGCCTGCACGAGCGGCTCGCGCCGGACCTCGGCGATCGGCTGATGACGGTCCCCGGGCGCTGCGTACCCGGCGAGATTGCGGCCATCGTGGATCGCATCGACGCCGTGTTCTCCGCCCGCATGCACCTGGCGATTCTCAGCTTCAACCGCGGCAAGCCCGTGGCGTGCGTGCGTTACCAGGGCAAGTTCATCGGGCTGTTCCGCCACTTCGGCCTCGACGACCTCTACCTCAGTGGAGATGAGGCTACCGATCCGGCGCGGCTCAAGGCGCTGCTCAAGGATCTGATCGACTACCGCGACGCGATCTCGATCCTCGTCCGGTCCGGCTTGCCGCGCACACGCGAACTGGCCCGCCTCAATCTTCCCGAGAAAGTGCGTCCCCCGACGAGCGACACGAGCCAGGGCGTCTGGCGCTCACTGCCGACTTCGATCGACGCACATCACGCTCCCGCACTCGCGACCAACGGTGCAACGGCCCACCAGTCCAGCCGCCCAATGCAGCCCAAGCTGGTTCACTGAGCCCGACGTCCACGCCGAAGCAGCCCTTGAATCAGCGTCACGACCTCGCGCCAGCTCGCAGGCATCAGCGTGCGTGCCGTCGCCACGTACACAGCCAGCGCGGTGACGCCCGTGACCGCAATCAAGACGATGGGGTTGTCGGTCCATCTGGCGGCGCCGAGCTGCGC
>JBGSZV010000137.1:0-15092 GCA_041750235.1 Phycisphaerales bacterium | reverse complement strand
GCCCGATGCCCTCTCCGCGCCGCCAGCGGCCTCGTCGCACGCGACCGCACCTACCCCTGGGGCGCTCTCTGGTTCGTCGGCGAGATGCCCGCCGCTGGCTTCGACGCCACGCTCTCGCAGGTCTACCGCGGCACGCGCGAGATGATCGGCTTCCTCCCCTCCGGCCGCATCACGCCCGGGGACAGCCACGCAACCATCAGCGTTTTCTCCAGCGTCCGCATCCGTGATGTCGCCGCGATCCGTGCCGCCGGACTCAATCCATGGAAGGCGCGCGTCCGCACGCTCGCCCCGCACGCCCAGCCGATCCTCAACCAAGTCCATTCGATGGACCAGCTCATCGTCGCCGAGTACCGCGACGTCGTCCTCCGCCAACTCCACACCGCTCACACCATCTTCCTCGGCGACGCCGCCCACGCCATGAGCCCGCAGCTCGGCCAAGGCGCCAACCTCGCCCTCATGGACGCCGCCGCCCTCGCCGATGCGCTCGCATCAACCCCCGACATTCCTGCCGCGCTCCGCGCCACCAACCACGCACGCCACCGCAACATCCGCTTCTATCAGATGGCCTCCCGCTGGCTCACGCCGTGGTTCCAGTCAGACCACACATGGATGGCCCTCCCGCGCGACGCCTTCGGCGCTTCACTCTGCGAAATCGAGTGGTACCGCGATCAGATGCTGCTGAGTCTCGTCGGAGTCAAAACCGGCATCTTTACGGCGTCGTCGCCGCCGGCTCTTCCTCATCCTTCATCAAGTTGATCCGAGGCAGCGACCGCACCAGATCCGCCCGGTTGTCTTCCCGCACCTTCCGGTCCACCGCCTCCCAGATCTCGTGCAGGTACAACCCCTCATCAAAGTCCGCCTTGCTCGTCAGGCCGCCGTGCGTGTACGCCTTCGCAAAAGCATCATCGTGCGCCCACTTCACGACGCCGTCGAGATACGCCGCGTTCGCCTTGTAGTCGCGCCCCGTCTGAAGCGATGCCATCACATCCGCCAGCGCCTGATCGCTGGACTTCCCCATCTGCTGCTGCTTGTAACCCCACAGCCCGCCGATCGACAGGACAACCAGCACCACCAGTGCCACGATCGCGCCCTTGCTCATGCGATGGCCTCCTCACCCGGATACCCGCCAACATACCGCCCGTTCGAACAGGCGGCTAGACTGTCCCCCTGAGAGAGACACCCCCACACCCGCCGCCACGGAGGGCGACGCATGGCCGATTCCGCCACACTCGAACCACCCGAGACCACCAAGAAGGTGAAAGCCCCGAAGGTCACCGCCGAAACGCTCGCGACCAAGCAGCGCGAGATCTCGGTCTCGGAGTTCTTCGCCAAGAACCGGCACCTGCTCGGCTTCGACAACCCCCGCAAGGCACTCCTGACCACCGTCAAGGAGGCCGTCGACAACTCCCTCGATGCCTGCGAGGAAGCCGGCATCCTCCCCGACCTCCTCATCGAGATCCGGAGCGTCCCCGAGACCGGCGGCAAGAAGACCGCCGCCTCTGGCGCAGACGCGCAGAGCGCACCGCGCAAAGCGCCCAACGCCGAAGAGCGCTACCGCGTCATCATCCAGGACAACGGCCCCGGCATCGTCCGCAAGCAGATCGAAAACATCTTCGGCAAGCTGCTCTACGGCTCAAAGTTCCACCGCCTCAAGATGTCACGCGGCCAGCAAGGCATCGGCATCTCCGCCGCCGGCATGTACGGCCTGATCACCACCGGCAAACCCGTCCTCATCATCACCAAGACCGCCAAGAACAAGCCCGCCCACGAAGTGCTCCTCAAGATGGACACTTCCAAGAACAAGGCCGACGTCGTCAGCGAAACCGAACACCCCGAAGACGACAACCTCTTCCCCGACGGCCACGGCACCCGCGTCGAGATCGAACTCCTCGGCAAGTACTTCAAGGGCGCACGCAGCGTTGACGAATACGTCCAGCTCACCGCCATCGCCAACCCCCACGCCCGCGTCACCTACAAGAGCCCCCCCACCTCCGCCTTCCCCGATGGCGAGTCAGTCTCATACGAACGCACCGTCAACGAACTCCCCGAGCAGCCCGAAGAGATCAAGCCCCACCCGCACGGCATCGAACTCGGCATCTTGATCGGCATGCTCGAACGCACCGAGAGCACCAAGCTCGGCGGCTTCTTTGATGAAGAGTTCTGCCGTATTTCCCCTGCGATTTCCCGGCAGGTCTGCGACGCCGCCGATCTCACGCCCAACACGTGGGTCAAGAGCGTCGAGCACCACCAGGCCGAGAAGCTCTACAAAGCGTTGCAGGAAGCCAAGGTCCAGGGCCCGCCGACCAACTGCCTCTCGCCCATCGGCGTCAAGACCCTGCTCATGGGCCTCGAACGCGGACTCAAGCCCGAGTTCATCACCGCCAGCTCGCGCCCGCCCGCCGTGTACCGCGGAAGACCCTTCATCATCGAGGCCGGCATTGCCTTCGGCGGCAACCTGGCCCAGACGTCGTCAAAGCCGTTGGAGGATGAAGAAGGTTCATCCGGTTCGGGATCCGAACCGGCACGCGTCTACCGCTTCGCCAATCGCGTGCCGCTGCAATACCAGCAATCGGCCTGCTCATCATTCAAAGCGGTCAGTGAAACCAACTGGCGAAACTACGGCTGCGAACAGCCCCGCGGCTCGCTCCCCGTCGGCCCGCTCGTCATCATGATCCACATGGCCAGCGTGTGGGTGCCCTTCACCTCCGAGAGCAAGGAAGCGATCGCCGACTACGACGAGATTCGCGAAGAGATGTCGCTCGCGCTCAAAGAATGCGGACGCAAGCTCAAGACCTACCTCAATCGCCGTCAGGCCATGCGTCGCGCCGGCGAACGCCGCACCATCTTCCTCCGCTACATCGGCGAGGTCTCCAAGGCCGCCGCCGACATCACCGGTGGTGAAGCGCAGGCGATCTACGACGCCCTCATGGCCACCGCGCAGAAGAAGACCGCGCAGATGGACCAGATCCTCGACGAGGAAGGCCGCGTCGTGGACGGCAAGGACGAATCTGTCTACATCGCAGCCAGCGCCGACGAATCCGACACCGACTCCGCAACCCAAAGCTCGCCCCGATCCCCAGCGACCACTCTGGACGACTCGGAAGACCTCCCTGAACAGGGAAGTCTCTTCGGCGACGAAGGCGCCACCAAGCCCAAGAAGAAAAAGGTCATCAAGAAGATCCTCAAGAAGGTCAAGAAGAAGCGCGAGTCTTAACCCACTGTCTCCCTCTGCGATCTCTGCGTCTCTGCGGTGAAGATTTATGGCCAAGAAACAAGTCACCAAGTCCGCCTCCGCCTCAACCGCCACGCTCACGCCGCGCGATCACAAGACCATCGCCAACCTCACCGGCATGGCCGAGCGCGTCACCAAGGTCAGCCTCGCCGGCAAGGACCCCATCGTCGATGTGCCCACTCGCACGCTTGCCAACACCAGTTTCAACGCCAAGCGACGCACCCTCGAGATGGGCGACGCCACCCAGGCGCGTGAACTCTTCAACCTCAACCAGGCCAAGAAGTTCATGCAGACCATGCTCCTCGCCGCCGGCACCAAGAGCCTCATCGAAGCCGGAAAGACGCTGAGCCTGCGTGGTATGTACTACAAGTGCCTCCACACCATCGCCGGCACCAAGGAAAAAACCCTCGGCGATCAGAGCGAGTCCGACGAGGTGCTCGAAGACCTCGAAGTGATGCTCGGCTCGCTCCGCGAGGAACTCCATCTCTTCGCCAAAAAAGCCGGAACCATGGTGGGAAACATCACCATCACGGACTCGGGCGACGAGATCGACTGCCGTCGCATGGGATCGGGCGGCTACGCCATCCCTTCGATCGTCGAGCCCGATGTCATGAAGTTCAAGAAGTGCGACGCCAAGTTCATTCTCCACGTCGAGAAGAACACCGTCTGGTCGCGCTTCAACGAAGATAAGTTCTGGCAGAAGCACAACTGCATCCTGACCGAAGGCGGCGGCCAGCCGCCGCGCGGCGTGCGGCGACTCCTCTACCGCATGCACCACGAACTCAATCTCCCCGTGTACTGCCTCCTCGATTGCGATCCTTGGGGGCACTACATCTACTCCGTGCTCAAGCAGGGCTCGATCAATCTCGCCTTCGAGTCCGAACGCATGGCCATCCCCGAGGCCCGCTTCCTCGGCATCCGGGCCATCGATTACGAACGCTGCGAACTCACCGACGACGTGCAGATCGCGCTCAACGATCGCGACATCGCCCGCGCCAAACAAATCGCGGAGTACCCGTGGTTCGTCAATAAGAAGCCATGGCAGATGGAAATTCAGCGGATGCTCAAGAACGGCTTCAAAATGGAGGTTGAATCCCTCATTACCAAAGATATCTCCTACGTCACCGAAACCTACGTCCCAGAGCGGTTGGCGGCCAAGGACTGGCTGGACTAGACTCAATCCGGGTGAGGGCGTCGTCGGCACACGGCATTTGGCCGTGCGCCATCGTCGTGCGACGGTTCGATCGTGTGGGTCCCAACAACGGTTTATTCCTATGCCCGCTCCAAGCAAACCCCTCCCCCAGCGTGTCCTTGTCGCCGAGGACGAGCATCTCATCGCCGCCGGCATCGCCGCCGGACTCCGTAGCCTCGGATGCTCCGTCATCGGCCCCGCGCCCGACGGCCAGGCCGCCATCGAAGCCGCGGAGACCGAACCACCCGACATGGCGGTCCTCGACATCCGCATGCCCGGCGTTGACGGACTCACCGCCGCAAGGCAACTGTGGGAAGACCACGGCGTGCCGTCGATCATCGTCACCGCCTTCAGCGATGATCAGTACGTCAGCCGCGCGCAAGCCACCGGCGTCTTCGGTTACGTCCTCAAGCCCGTCAGCATCGAGAACCTCCGCGTCACACTCAACGTGGCGTGGGCGCGGGCGAACGAAGCAGAGGCGCTCGCCATCCGCCTGAAGCAGGCCGAGCAGAGCCTCGCCAACCGGCGCGTTGTTGAACAGGCCAAGTGGAAGCTCATCGAGATGCTGAAGATCACCGAGGCCGAAGCGCACGCGCGCCTCCAACAGGCCGCACGCGACAAGCGGCGCAAGATCTTCGACGTCGCCAATGATGTCCTCGCCGGCCGCCCCTGGAACTGATCAGCCGGTTCCCCATCTTGCCTATTTTCACATGCTCGCACGCCACTCCGGCTGAAGGCATCAACGCGCTCAAAATTGACCGCGAACTTGCGCACTTTCAGCACAAACCACGCTGACAGACGGTGCGCGGTTGGTAGATTGCCCGTCTGACAAAGCACCGGGAGCCGAGCCCGGCCAGGCGATTCACGGAGCGCTCGGAGGAGACGCTCCTCCCTGAACGCCTTGCCGGTCCCGGCTCCCGGCTTCGTTTTTGCCCCTCCCAAAGGCCCCGCGGGCGATTTCACCCCGCCGCTGGGATTTTCGGGCACTCGGGCTCACGTCCGCTTTTCCAACGTCCGAATAGAGAACTCCGACGCAGCAACTCGCAGGTGCGAGCCGCAGCGCGTCCGCGGTCAACGACGTGCAAAACGTCCACACCGCGACGACCTCCTCACCGTCCGGAGTCTCGACCATGCCACTCCCGCGGACCTGCACCACCCCCGCGTTCATCAGCCTCAGCTCGCTCGCTCTCGCGCTCATCGCGGGCTGCTCGAGCACCAGCGTCGCCACGCGGGCCCCAGAACCGCCCATCGAAAGCCAGCTTCAGCCCGAGCCCGCGCTCGTGCCGCCAGTGGGTGCGCACGCCGCGCGACAGATCGATCCCTTCGCGCATACCGGCGTGAGCCAGCCGCGCAACACCGTCTTCGCCGCCCGCTCCGCAAGCGAAGCAGTCACCGCCCCGCGCCCGCCGCAGTTCGCGATGTTCGGCGATGTCCCCAACACCGCCGCCAACCACCAGGACCATTCGCTCCCCTTCGATTCCACCGAGAACATCCGCCAGGTGAGCTTCGGCACTGAGGGCGAGGACTACGACCCTCGCATCTCCCGCGACGGCAACTTCATCTACTTCGCCAGCACCCGCCACCGCCCCACCGCCGACATCTACGTGAAGAGCGTCCACGGGACCTCCATCACGCAGCTCACCAGCGACCCCGGCCACGACGTCATGCCCGCCGTCAGCCCCGACGGCAAGCGCATCGCCTTTGCCTCCAACCGCAACGGCTCGTGGGACATCTACGTCATGAACGCCGAAGGCGGTCAGGCGATCCAGATCACCAGCGACACCAGCGACGAACTCCATCCCACCTGGTCGCCCGAAGGAAACCAGATCGCCTACAGCCGTCTGGGCGAAACCAGCGACCGCTGGGAGATCTGGGTCACCGACCTCTCCAAGCCCAACAGCTACAAGTTCCTCACCTTCGGCCTCTTCCCCGAGTGGCACCCCACCGACAGCAAGATCCTCTTCCAGCGCTCCCGCGACCGCGGTGACCGCCTCTTCTCGGTGTGGACCATCGACTACACCCGCGGCGAAGCCGTGAACCCCACCGAGCTGATCTCCAGCCCCGTGGCCGCCGTCATCAACCCCTCGTGGTCGCCCGACGGCGCCTACGTGGCCGTGTCCACGATCTTCAACCCCGGCGAGACCCCCACCGGCACCCGCCCGGAGTTCGCCGACATCTGGATCCTCAAGGCCGACGGATCGACCCGCACCAACCTCACCAATGGCTGGTTCGTGAACCTCATGCCCACCTGGGGCCCCGGCAATCAGGTCTATTTCGTCTCTGACCGCAACGGCTATCACAACATCTGGGAGATCGGCTCCGAGCAGGCCCAGATGGCCGCCGGCAGCTTCACCGGAAACGCGGATGTTGCGCATGGCGAGACTTCCAGCGAAGGAACGTCCGATCACAACACTTCCGAGCCTCACAACGCCGATACATCCGTGGCCAACGTCGAAGGCGACGCGGCGGAGAGCGACAACGACTGATCCCCGGCCCGCGCCCTGACCGGTGCGGGACCGATTTTCAAAGCCCTCGCAGTCGAGGGCGCCCCTGCCGGGCCCATGGACGGGCCGACCGAACCTCCGGCGCAGGGGCAAAACGAGATTCCCACGGGACGGCAGGACGCCATCCCCCGCTCAGGCAGGACGCCATGACATCCGCACCGACCATGCTCCAATGGGGAGCGGCACGCTTCGCAATGGCTCTGGCCTTCGTCGCGTGCCTCTCGATCCTCGCCGGTTGCTACTCACGCCACCGCCGACTCGAGAACCCCCTCACGCTCACCGCGCCCTATGCAGCGCCGGGCGAACGCCTCTGGGCGGTCGCACCGCTCCGCAACGAATCGGGCGTTGGCGTGATCGACCCGTTGTCCGTCTCCGACCGTCTGGTCTCCCAGCTCTCGGAAGTCAACGGGATCTCAGCCCTGCCGATGAACCGAACGCTCGCAGCCATGCGGGCGCTCAACCTCGGCTCCATCGATACCCCCGCCCAGGCCCTCGCGCTCGCAAGAACGCTCAAGGCCGACGCGGTCGTCGTCGGTTCGATCACCGCGTGGAACCCCTATCAGCCCCTTGAGATCGGTCTCAACCTCGGCGTCTTCTCCGACAGCCCGGCCATGCAGCCCGGCCGCGACGAGAGCGTCACCGCGGAAGAGCTCCTCGAGTTCCGAAAGGCCCGCACCGACTCGCCCGCCGCCTACGGCCCCTCACCCGGTCCACTCGCGGCGGTCAGCGTCATGCTGAGCGCCGACAACCACGCCGTCATCGCCGACATCAAGCGATTCGCCGGCGGACGCGTCGATCACGACTCCGCCCTCGGCTGGGAGGTCTACACCAAGAGCATGGCCCGGTTCACGGATTTCGCGTGCTTCCGGTCGTCCGAACTGCTGCTCCTCGCCGAACAGCAGCGACTGACGACCCCGGAGGCGGACAAACAGGTTTCGTCTCGCTGACCCGTCGGCCATCCGCCGGGAAGGCGGACTCGGCAAGGACGGTCGGCAGTGACGCAAGCGGCAACAAACACCCCGAAGTCGGCATCAGTCGCGCTCGCGACACCGCCATCGGTCCGCGCTTCCGTCACGCCGTCGCGTCGATTCGATCGGTGATCGCACGTTTCCCGGAGCCCGCGCAGCCATGAGCAATCTTCCCATCATCGCCGCCTTCCTCTCCTACCTCACCGATGAGAGGCACTTCAGCCCATACACGGCGCGCTGCTACGGCGCCGACCTCCGGCAGTACACCGAGTACCTGTCCGACGAGCACAACATCCCCCTCAACCGCGACCAGGAACAGCAGGCCTTCGCCTCTGTTCAGAGCGGCGGCGGCAAGGCGGTCGTCGGCAAGATCGCGCCCCCGACGATCACCCGCTGCATCTGCGACGGCTCGACCGACTCGATCCGCTCGTACCTCAGCCACCTCTCCGAACAGAGCTACTCCCCCGCCACCATGGCGCGGAAGATCGCCACGCTCCGCTCGTTCTACAAGTGGGCCAACAAGCGCACCCTCATCGACATCAACCCGATGACGATGATCCGCACCCCCCGCCAGTCCAAGCGCCTCCCCAAGGCCATCACCGTCGAACAGATCGAGCAGCTCCTCTCCGCGCCCGACGACCGCGACGTGCTCGGCGCACGCGACCGCGCCATGCTCGAGACGCTCTACTCAACAGGTATCCGCGTCTCCGAACTCGTCGACCTCAACATCGAGGACCTCGAAGAGTCCTCCGAGGCCCTCCGCGTCCGCGGCAAGGGAAAGAAGGAGCGCATGGTCCCCCTGGGCTCCCACGCCCTCGCCGCCATCCGCCACTACAAGTCCATCCTCTCCGGCGACGACCGCTACAGCGGCGCCTGGAACGGCGACCGCGCCAACCGGCCCCTCTTCGTCAACAAGCACGGCGGCCGCCTCTCCTCACGCTCCGTCCGCCGCAAGCTCGACAAGTACCTCCGCCAGGTCGGCCTCGACCCCACCATCAGCCCGCACACCCTGCGGCACTCCTTCGCGACTCACCTGCTCGACAACGGCGCCGACCTCCGCAGCGTTCAGGAACTGCTCGGCCACCAGTCGCTCAGCACCACACAGACCTACACCCACCTCACCACCCAGCGGATGCGCACCGCCTACGACACCGCCCATCCCCGCGCCGAGGCCGGCTGATCCGCGCGATCGACAACCAGTGGCTTCCCCCGCACGCCCGATCTGTTGGGCGTGTTTTTATTTGTGACATCACACGCCGATCGTGTCTTCCACCGCCCGGGAGAACGAACGATTCCCCTGCCACCGGCGCTGCGCCCGCCGGAGCTTCCAGAACGAGATCGGCCCCCACACCGCGGCTCCCGCGATGTAGTACGGCTCCACCAGCACCGCGGCGAAGATGATGGCCGTAAGCCCGGTCGCCGCGAGCAGGATCCAAAGGACGAACTCGCCGGTCGCGTCGAGCCCGAAAAGCCCGCGCACCTTTGTCCCGCGTGAAGCCACCGGGGGAGCGGCGCCGTGGATCTGCAGATCGATGTCGGCGTCCGGCTCGCGCTCCTGCACGACAGCGTCGAGCACCCTCGCACGCGCTCCCGAACCGCCGAGGTCCGCGACCGTGTCCTCCGGACTGCGCGGCGCGTCATAGACCTTCAGTTCCGGAACGTCGATCATCTTGCCGCACGGGCAGACGATCTGCGTCCCCGCGACATCGGCGCGCCAGCGGTGGCGTCTCCCACACGACCTGCACTGAAACCACTCGAGAACCTGCGCCAAGCCATCGCCCTCCAGTGTGAGGCCGACCTCAGACGCTTCTCGGCAACCTGGGTCCATTCACAATACGAATTGAGACAGCGGGCGTTTCATCAGGGTTCGCAGAACC
Source organism: Phycisphaerales bacterium (assembly GCA_041750235.1). Taxonomy (GTDB): domain Bacteria; phylum Planctomycetota; class Phycisphaerae; order Phycisphaerales; family UBA1924; genus JBGSZV01. The sequence continues at coordinate 5,319 of JBGSZV010000137.1, read as the reverse complement.
CCGACAAAACGCCCGCTGTAACAGCTTTCATGCGCAAAGATGACCGGGTTCCCCCGATTCCGTCACGCCAGCTCGGGGAAGAGCTTCTGGACCGTCGAGACCAGGTCCTTCACGTGACTGACCGACTCGGCCATCAGCTTCTCTTCGTCCGGGGTCATCTTGAAGGTGATAATCCGCTCCACACCCTTGGCGCCCAGCAGGGCGGGCACACCGATGAAGTACCCCTTGCCCTTCTGGCCGGAGGCGACGCCGAACTCGTTCTCGCAGTACGCCGCCGAGGGGATGATCCGCTTCTTGTCCTTCACGATCGCCTCGACCATCTGGATCGTCCCGCTCGCCGGCGCGTAGTACGCGCTCGTGCCCATGAGCTTCACGATCTCGCCGCCGCCGGCCTTCGCGCGGTCCACGCACGCGTTGATCTTCTCAGTCGTCATGAGGTCCGTCAGTGGGATGCCGTGCACGCTCGTCAGTCGCGGCAACGGCACCATGTCGTCGCCGTGGCCGCCCAGCAGCAGCGCCGAGATGTCCTCTACGCTGACGCCCAGCTCCATCGCGATGAACTCGCGGAACCGCGCCACGTCCAGCGCGCCCGCCTGGCCCATGATGCGGTGCGTCGGGAAGCCGGTGACCTTCCACGCCGTGTACACCATCGCGTCCAGTGGATTGCTCACCAGGATCACGATCGAATCCGGCGCGTACTCGCGGATCTTCTCGCACACGTTCTTCACGATCCCGACGTTGATCGAGATCAGGTCGTCGCGGCTCTGCCCCGGCTTGCGCGGCACACCGGCGGTCACCACCACCACGTCCGATCCCTTGATGTCGGCGTAATCAAACGTGCCCGTCACACGGCTGTCGAACCGCTCGATCGGCGCGCAGCACGCCAGGTCAAGCGCCTTGCCCTTGGGCATGTGCAGCTCGGGCTTGTCCTTGTTGGGGATGTCCAGCAGGACGATGTCCCCCAGCTCCTTGGCGGCAGCCCAGTGGGCGCAGGTGGCTCCGACGTTTCCAGCACCGATGATCGAGATCTTCGCGCGACGCATCACGGCAGTGTTTCCTTGGCAAAGGGCGGATTGCAACGGGGGAGCGAGGATACTCGATCGGGCACGCCAACGGCTGCCGCACAGCGCAAAAGAAAAAACGGGCCGGTCGTGAAGACCGGCCCGCCGAGAGTTTGAAGGACGATCGCCGATTCAGCGGCGACGACGGGTCGCGGCGAGGCCGGCGACGCCGAGCAGACCAACCGCACCCGGGGTCGGGATGATGTTGAACGTGCTGGTGAAGCTGGCGTTGTCGCCGGGGGTCAGTTCGAAGCGGTTGCGAATACCGATGTTCGAGATGAGGGCGGGGCCCGCTTCGCCAGAGAAGTTGATCGCGGCAATGCCGTTCACAACTCCGAGGCCGGCGGCGTTCTGCTGGAAGTCGGGGTACAGGGAACGAACACCCACGCCATCGACCAGCGCCTCGTAGTAAGGCGCGCCGACGAGCGTGCGGACCGTGGCGCCGTTGCCGAACTGGTCCTGAACGAAGTCGCCGTCACCGACAGTACCGGTCGTCGAGCCGAACATGGTGGTCGGGCCGCCGAGACCGATGGTCGGGAGGCTGGTGGTGATCGTGAAAGGCTGCATGTTCCCGGTCAGGTTCTGGACCGTGAAGAAGGCCGACACGAACGGATCCGGATCAAGGTCGAGCGTCCAAGCGATCGAGAAGTTGTTGGCGATGGTCGCAGCGCCGGTCACGCGGTACATCGCGGGCGTATCGCCCTGACCGCCGCCGATCTGCTCAATGGACCACGTGCCGGGATTCTCAGCGGCGTTCCAAACGGTGTCGCCGTTGCCCATCGACACGCTGAAGTTCCAGCCATCGAACTGCGTCGCACCGGCAAATGCCGTTGACGCGATGCTCAGGCTCGCAAGACCCACAAATGCTGTGATTGAGCGCATAGCTCTCCGTCCTCCTACGTCTCTTCTGTCCAAACTCGACGTGACGCGCACGCTGAGACTCTCTCTCTTGGACGAAGGGGAGCGGTTGACGTGCCTCTTCCTCTTCGTCTGAGCAATAGTCTGCCACGGTTATCAAGGCCCCGCAAGCGGATACTCTCCTGAAAGTGTGCCCTGTATGAAATGGTGGAAAACAGCCGATAACCACCAAGGCCCCCGAAACTGCGCAAAAAACGCCACATCAACCCCCTCAACCGCCCGTATGCTCCCTGAATCGGGATCGTCTGCCCCCAAACAAAAATCGACCGGAAACCAAGAAATGGCCGTCGGCTCCCGCCTCGCCCCCTTCGGAACCTCGGTCTTCGCCGAGATGACCCGCCTCGCCACCCAGCACCAGGCCATCAATCTCGCTCAGGGCTTCCCCGACTTCGACGGCCCGGAACACGTCAAAGCCGCCGCCAAGGCCGCCATCGACGCGGGACACGCCCAGTACGCCCGCATGACCGGTGTCCCAGCGCTCAGCGCAACAATCGCCGCTCTCTGGCAGCGCGGCGCCGGCCAGACCATCGATCCCGACACACAAGTCACCATCACCGCCGGCTGCACCGAAGCGATCGCCGCGACACTGCTCGGACTCTTGAACCCCGGCGACGAAGTCGTTCTCTTCGAACCCTTCTATGACTCGTATCGCGCGTGCGTCGAACTCGCGGGCGCCGTGCCGCGCTTCGTCACCCTCCGCGCGCCCGGCTTCACCTTCGACGAATCAGAACTGCGCCGCGCCTTCACATCGCGCACCCGCGCCATTCTCATCAACACCCCGCACAACCCCACCGGCCGCGTCTTTTCGCGCAAAGAACTCACCCTCATCGCCGATCTGTGCCAGCAGCACAACGCCATCGCGATCTCCGACGAGGTCTACGAGCATCTGGTCTACGAAGGCGAACACCTGCGCATCGCCACGCTCCCCGGCATGGCCGACCGCACCATCACCCTCTCGTCCCTCGGCAAGTCCTTCAGCCTCACTGGTTGGAAAATCGGCTGGGCCATCGCCTCACCCGAACTCTCAAAGGCCGTCCGCGCTGCGCACCAGTTCCTCACCTTTGCCGTCAACACCCCCATGCAGCACGCGGCCGTCGCCGCCCTGAACTCGCCGCCGTCCTACTTCACGCAGTTCCTCGCCGATTACCGCCGCAAACGCGACCTCCTCGCCGGCGCGCTCGAATCCATCGGTTTCTCGTTGCGCCGCCCCCAAGGGTCCTACTTCATCTACGCCGACCACACCGCCGTCAGCAAACCCTGCGGCCTCGCCGACGACATCGCCTTCTGCAAATGGCTCACCGCAAACATCGGCGTCGCCGCCATCCCACCCACCGCCTTCTACTACAACACCGCCCACGGCCAACCCCTCGTCCGCTTCGCTTTCTGCAAAAAAGACGAAACCCTCCACGCCGCGATCGAGCGCTTGCGGAGAATTTGAGTTTTCACCGCAGAGACGCAGAGATCGCAGAGGGGAAATCAAGGTCTCCAGAATGACGCATCGAGGCTTTGGGCGCGGCTTGCTGCCATGGAACAAGCAACGTGTCTTTCTCTGCGCTCTCTGCGTCTCTGCGGTAGAAACAAAAAACCCGCGAGTCGTGAAACTCGCGGGTCAAGCAAATCAAAGACTTGCGCGGGCTGCGACTGCGCAGCTCCGTCGAACCACGCTTAGCCGCGCAGCCCTCTGAAACAGTCACTATTGATCACTGGACCACCTCCTTCCGAGAAGCACCTCCCGGCCGGCCGCTCGTGAAAAGCAACCGCCGGACTCTTCTCCCCGAATGCCGTCGCACCCGGGCACATCGCCCGACCAACAGCAAAGCCGTACGGCCGGTCGTCGAGGTTCCGTGATCGGCGTCAGGGTCGGTTTGGCCGTCCTTCGCACGATCGCGTCCCGCTCGATACCCCAAGTATCGGCGCGCCAACGGGGAAGTCAAAAGGTCCCCTCGAGGTTTCACCACCCAGCCCCAAATCAGCCGCCGCTGACTCCCCCCCAACTGGCTACTGGCTACTCGCCAAACTCCTCAAACGCCCCCTGCTTCGCCTGCTCGTCCAGGTACTTCTGAAACTCCCCCATCTTGTACGACACGAAGCAGAACACGTGGTGCAGCGTCAACCACTCAATGTCCGTCGGGTCCTCGTTGAGGTCCTTCCGCAAACGATTCAACTCCGCCAGCATCTTCTCGACTTTCATCGCTCAATCCTCGATCAAACCACGGAGACACAGAGACACGGAGAAAAGCTCACACTTCAGTACAAGTCTTTCTTCTCCGCGCCTCCGTGTCTCCGTAGTGAATGTCTTTACTTCCTGAGCACCAGCCGCACCGGCCACGTCAGCACGAACAATCCCACCAGCGCCGCCACCAGGCACGGCCCCGTCGGCGCATCCAGCTCAAACGCCAGCGCGAACCCGCCCAGCACACCAACGATCGCCGCGCCGACCGAGATCGCAATCACCGGCCCCAGCCGCTGCGAGAGCCGCAGCGCGATCGCCCCCGGCAGGACCGGCAGCGCAGTCGCCAAGACCGCCCCCGCCAGCTTCATCGACACCACGATCGACACCGCCAGCAGCGTCATCAGCAACATCTTCATCGCCTGCCCGCGCACCCCTGCCGCCTGCGCCGCCGTTTCATCAAACGCCCAGAAGAGCATCTGCCGCCGCACCAGCCAGATCACCGCGATAATCACCGCCCCCACCACCACCGCCGCGATCGCATCAGCGCGACCCACCTCGAGAATCGAACCGAAGAGCCACGTCTCGATCTGCGGCGAACTCGACCGCCCCTGCGTCATCTGCTGGTGCATGTGCAGCAGCAGGAACCCCAGCGCCATCGAGCCCACGAGGAAGATGCCGATCACCGTGTCCTCGCGCAGCCCCCGTCGATCGCTGATCCACGCAATGCCGATCGCCGTCGCCACGCAAAACGCCCCGATGAACCCGAAGTACCCCAGGCTCGTCAGCGCCCCTCCCGCGGTCAACCCCAGCACCGCCGCGAGGCCCACCCCGCCAAACGCCGCGTGCGAAACCCCCTGACCGATGAACGCCAAACGCTTCAGCACCACCAACACGCTGAGCGCCCCCGCCTGCAGCGCAATCGCCGTCGCCGCCACCAGCGCGGGCACGATCAACTCACGGTCCGGGCCGCTCAGCCACTCCACAAGTTTCATCGCGGCGGCTCCCCGCCGATGGTCGGTGTTTGCGGCAGATGATGCTGGTGCGCGTGGTCATGCCCGCCCGGGCAGTCCGAAGCCGCGTGCGCATCCACGTGCACCTCGCCGAACATCTCCGCCAGGTCGTGCTGGAACACCTCCGCCAGGTCCGGCTCCTCGATCATCAGATCGG
>JBGSZV010000136.1:0-7819 GCA_041750235.1 Phycisphaerales bacterium | reverse complement strand
ATCGCGAGAGCGTCGGCGGTTGCGACGGGGGGGTTGCTGGTCTCGCGCCAGACCATGCCGGCGCCGCCGGCGGCGAGGATTGTAGAGCGCGCCCAGATCATCTGGAGGCCGTAGCGCGGGTGATGCGTGATCGCGCCCATGCAGGGCGCGCCCTCGGCGGAAGTGGGGGTGAGGAGGTCGAGGGCGAAGCAGTCCTCGAAGAGCCGGATGTTGGGGGTGGCGCGGGCCTTCTCGATGAGGCAGCGGGCGAGTTCGGCGCCGGTGGCGTCGCCGTGGGAGTGGATGATGCGGCGGGCACTGTGTCCGCCTTCGCGGCCGAGGGCGGGAGCTTTGTCGGCACCGCGATCGATGTCGAAGCCCCAGCCGATGATGCGCTGGATGGCTTCGGGTGCGGCCTCGATGATCGAACGGACGGCCGGTTCATCGCACAGCCCCGCGCCGGCGACCAGGGTGTCTTGGACGTGGGCTTCGATGCTGTAGGCCTTGTCGAGAACGACGGCGATGCCGCCCTGGGCCCATCCGGTGTTGGAGACGGGGAGCTTGGACTTGGAGATCAGGATGGCGTCGCCGTGCTCGCTGGCGGCGATGGCGGCGCTGAGGCCCGCGGCGCCGCCGCCGATGACGAGGGTATCGGTGAAGATCTGGGGCAGCAGGATAGAGCGGAAGGGGATGAGGTAGCGGCGTTCGTCGAACAGCGGGTGCATCGTTGGAGTCTAGGGTCAGATGAGCGGGGCCGGGCCGAGCAGCTTGACGAGCTTGCGCTTCAGGAAGTCGATGTGGTGTTCGAAGTGCCACGTCGAGAAGATGAGCATTTCTTGGATGCTGAGCTCACCTTTCTCAGGGTGGAGCGCCTTGCGGGCCATCTGCTCGGGGGTCAATGTGGCGAGCCACTCCCCGGACCAGAGGCGGAGGGTGTGGATGGTCGCCACGAAGCCGGCGATGGGCTGGTTGGGGGCGTAGAGCCCCTCGTCGATGAAGGCGTTCTCGTCCCAGGGGGAGATGGTGGGGCGGTCCTCGGCGGCGGTCTTGCGCATGCGGTGGACCTCGGCGAGGTCGGCGTCGGCGAGGTGACCCAGAAGGACGCGGCAGGACCAGCGGCCGACTTCGCTCTCGGGGCGGAAGAAGGTGTCGGCCTGCTCGGCGGTGAGTTCCAGCACGCGGCGCTCGATGAGGCTTGAAGCCGACCGGTAGCGTTCGATGAGCTCGGGCATCGGGAGGAGGCGGTAGGGGGCGATGGCGGGTCGGGCCATGTATCCGGTGGCGGCGGGCTGGGTCATGCCCAAGAGTAGGCCATTCGGGGGCGGATGCGTTAGTCTGGTGGCGTGGACGAACGAGCAAGCATCCTGAAAGTGGAGCCGCACGGCCGCTATGCGATCGGGCGGGTGTTGGCGCCGTCGGTGAGTCAGCGCGAGTCGCAGGTCATCGAAAGCGAACTGGCGGCGGCGGGCCCTGGCGCAACCTGGAAGCTGGTGCTCGATTGCCGTGATGTGGGCATGCTCTCGTCGGTTGGGCTGGGGATGCTCATCACGATGCACAAGAAGTGCATCGAGGGGAAGGGCAAGTTTGCGATCTTCGGGCTGAGCAAGGACATCAACGACCTCTTGAAGATCACGAAGCTCGACAAGCTCATCCTCGTGGCGAGCGATGAGGCGACCGCGATCTCCAAGGTGGGCGGGAAATGAGCGGTCCGGCTCGGCTGGGGGTTCTGCTCTCGGGCGGCGGTCGGACATTGATGAATCTGGTGGAACGCATCGAGCGGGGCGAACTGCACGCTGAGATCGGTGTTGTGGTTGCGTCGCGGGAATGCGCCGGCGCGGAGTGGGCGCGGGAACGCATGCTCCCGACGCTGATGATGCGCGGGACGATTCCCCGGGCCGCGCTGGGGCGGGTGTTGGGCGACCACGGCGTGGTGTGGGGGGTGCTCGCGGGGTACTTGAACCTCGTTGAGATCCCGACGGGGTACGAGCACCGGATCACGAACATTCACCCCGCGCTGCTGCCCTCGTTCGGCGGGCCGGGGTTGTACGGCGAGCGTGTTCACGCGGCGGTGCTGGCGGCTGGCTGCAAGGTCAGCGGCTGCACGGTGCACCTGATCGACGAGAAGTACGACACGGGTCCGATTCTGGCGCAGGCGGCGTGCGAGGTGATGGAGACGGACACGCCCCGCACGCTGGCGGCGCGGGTATTTGCGCTGGAGTGCGAGTTGTACCCGGCGACGCTGCAACGGCTGATCGCGGGGCGGCTGGTGGTCGAGGGTCGTCGCGCGGCTATTGTCTCGGCATGAATCTGACGGCGTTATGGCTGATCGGGATGCTCGTGGCCGCCGAGCCGGCGCCGACCGCGGACCAGCCGCCGACGGGGACGGTTTCGCTTGATGAAAATGCGGATGACGAGAAGGAACTCACGCGCCGGGAAGTCGATCGGAAGCTCGTGGCGCTGTTTGCGGCCAAGGACTACGAAGCGGCCAAAGCGCTGATCGCCCGGGCGATGGCGGTGCGGCCGAAGGACTACACGCTGCACTACAACCTCGCGTGTGCGCACGCGCTGACCGGGAATGTGCCCGCGGCGAACGAGTCGATGGAGCGGGCGTTGTCCTACGGCTTCGTCGATTTCTACGCCCTGGAGCGCGATGAGCATCTGGCGGCGATCCGGGAGACAGCGCAGTATCGGGCGATTGTGGCGGGGTGGGGAGAGCTGCTCGACGCGCGCGGAGAAGCAAACTTCGGCGCGATGAAGGAAGTCTTCGGCACCACGTACACGTACGAGAAGGAAGCCGGGCTGCGGCTGCTGTACGTGTCGGGCGTGGAAGCCGGGTCGTTCGCGGCGGCGCGGGAAGAGATCGCCCGGGTGAGCACGTGGGCGCGGGCCGAGCTTTTTGGCGATGTGAAGGTGGATGCGGCGCGGCCCGATCCGTGGGTGAGTGTGATCCTGCCGACGCCGACCGACTTCTTCCGGCTGATCATGGCGGAGGGGGTGGGGGGGATCTACGACACACGGACCAAGCGGCTGATCGCGCAGGACATCGGGCCGACGCTGCGGCATGAGTACCTGCATGTGCTGCACTGGCGGGACCTCGCGCGGCGCGGGCAGCCGGAGCATCCGCTGTGGGTGATGGAAGGGCTGGCGTGTCTCGTGGAGGAACTGGAGCCCTCGGGAGAGATCGCGCCCTCGTGGCGGTCGAATATCGCCAAGCGGCTGGAGAAGGGCGGCAGGTTGGTTCCGCTCGATCGGTTTACGAAGATGACGCGCGAGCAGTTCATGAATCTGCGTCCGCGAGCGACCTACGCGCAGGCGCGGGCGATCTTCATGTACCTGCGGGCGGAGGGGAAGCTCAAGGACTGGTATGCCGCGTACGTCGAGGGATTTGCGGAGGATGCAACCGGGGCGCGGGCTCTCGAGCAAGTGTTCGGGGAGAAGCTGCCGGCGATCGACAAGCGGATGAAGTTGTGGCTGCGCGAGTTGCCGGAAGTTGCCGAGGTTGACAAGCCCGGGGATGCAACGCTGGGGGTCGAACTCGCGCCGGGTTCGGGCGATGGCCCGGTGGTGCTGGACTCGGCGCTGCTGGGGCAGTCGGGGGGCGAGCGACTGCGCCGGCGGGATGTGGTGGAGTCGGTGAACGGGCGTGCGACTCGGAACCTCGACGATCTGGCGCGTGTGCTCGGTGATTTCGAGGTCGGCGAAGCGGTGACGGTCGCGGTTCGGCGCGGGAGCAGGCGGCTGGAGGTTCGCGTCACGCTGGTGGCTCAGCGTCCCGAGGAACAGATCCTGCCCTAGGACATCGCGTTCGCTACACTCGGCGCGGTTCCACGGGGGCGCTGCATGGCGACGCGAACGACGACATTCCGGCAGGACTTTCGCACGTTCTTCGTGCGCGGTTTGATCATTCTCCTGCCGACCATCATCACGCTGGCGCTGCTGACATGGGCGGGGCGGTTCCTGTGGTCGAACGTGGCCGAGCCGATCAACAGCGCCGTGCGATGGGGCGTGGTCGTTGCGACGCCGCACGTGGTGGCGAAAGAGTCGTGGCCGGACTGGTACGCGGTCTCCGGGGAGCAAGTGGAGCAGGTGCGCGCGGAGCGGGTGAGGGCAGGCGAGCTGAAAGCCTCGACTGACACCATCATCATGGCCCGCGACCAGCTGCGCATTGCGCGGGAAATTCGACAGCAGAATCTGGCGCGGGTGTGGAACCAGCGCGTGTACCTGCAGCCGATCGGGCTGGTGGTGGCGGTGATGCTGATCTATCTGGTCGGCGTGCTGGTGGGGAACTACCTGGGTCGGCGCACCTTTGTGATGTTCGAACGGTGGGCCACGCGGGTGCCCATTGTGAAGCAGGTGTACCCGAGTGTGAAGCAGATCGTGGACTTCCTGGTCGGCGGCGGCGCCTCCAGCAAGAGCATGCTCTCGGGGCGGGTGGTGGCGATCCAGTATCCCAGCCCGGGCATCTGGGCGCTGGGGTTGATGACCGGCGACACGGTGGAAGCGATTCAGGACGCCGCTGGCTATGAATGCGTGACGGTGTTCATCCCCTCCAGCCCCACTCCGTTCACCGGATACACTGTCACAGTGGCCAGATCTGCGGTGGTTGACTTGCCGTTGACCTTGGACGAGGCCCTTCGATTCGTGGTCTCGGGCGGTGTGGTGGTTCCGACGTGGACCAAGCCCCGGCCGGGGTCAGCAGTCGGGGACTTGGCAGCCGCTGCCCAAGGGGGGAAGATAGCTCTCCCCGGTGGAGATCCGACGGCCCCGCCGGTCGGGTAGTGTTTCTCTGTTGTTGAAGTTTGCTTGACCCCGCGTCAGGAAGGGATTGAATCGATGCGGATTGAAGTTACCGGAAGGCACATGGATCTGACCCCGGCGATCGTGCAGTATGCCGAGCAGAAGTGCGGCAAGCTGACGCGGTACTACGACGGGCTTCAGGAGGTCCATGTCGTCATTGACCAGGCCAAGCACGGCGAGTTCACGGTCGAACTCAAGAGTGCAGTGGTCGCCCACGAGGATTTCGTTGTCAAGCAGAACGAGGACGATGTCTATAAGTGCATCGACCTCGCTGTCGATCGGATGGAGCGCCAGCTCACCGAGTTCAAGGAACGCCTGAAGAACGGCAAGAAGCGATAAGGAAGTCCAGCCTCCCGACGGGCCTTTCGGGGCCCGCCGGGACGGCCTTCATTCTGGAACCGTCCGCCATGAAGATGCGTGAGATCATCGCCCGCGACGCGATTGTCGCCAAGCTCCAATCCCCCAAGCGCGATGAAGCGATCGGAGAGATGCTCGATGCGCTCATCGCCGCGCGGGTGGTCGACGGCGCCATCAAGTCGCAGCTCTTGACTAGCGTGATCGAGCGCGAGAAGCGCGGGTCCACGGGGTTCGGCAAGGGTGTGGCGGTCCCGCACGTGAAGCTGCCCGGGCTGACCAAGATGGTGGCGGCGGTGGGCGTCAGCCAGACGGGCGTGGACTTCAATGCGCTCGACAAGCAGCCGGTGTACTCGATCATCTTGCTGATCAGCCCGGCGGAGCGGCCGGAAGAGCACCTGCAGGCGATGGAAGTCATCTTCAAGAACCTGAGCCAGGACGCGTTCCGTCGTTTCCTGCGTCAGGCGAGCAATTCGGATGACGTCTGGACTCTGCTGGGCGAGGCGGATGCGCAGCACCTCCCGTCCTGATGCACGCGTCGATCGGGCTTCTCACTCTTTGTCTTCTTCCAACCAGGGTTCACTGACGTGTCGCAGCGTGCCGTCATCACGGTGACCATCAAGAATCGGCTGGGCCTGCACGCCCGGCCGGCGATGGCGTTCGTGGATGTGGCGTCGGGATGCCAGAGCGAGATCAGCGTGCGCAAGGCGCCCGACGGCGCGGATGTGCTCGACGGCAAGAGCATCATGCAGATGATGATGCTGGCGGCGACGCAAGGGACGCAGATCGAGGTGACGGCGGTGGGGCCGGACTGCGAGGATGCGTGCAAGAAGCTCAGGGAACTGGTGGATGGCGGGTTTGACGAGGAGTGATCGCACGTCGCCCGACTTGTGTCACCGAGCCTGAGTTTGACATAACGGAGCTGGTCACCTTGGACAGGGGGGCGGCACGAGCGGCCAGGAGGTGCCGCACTCGGGGCAGAGCTGTGGACCGCAGTGTTCTTCAAGCATGTGATGTGAAGGCCAATGGTCGAGGCCTGTCAGGTCATACTCGCACGCCGGACACACGGCTACATCGAGTGCGCGGAGCAGGCGACTCGTCGGGCGTCCACCGGTTCTGATTTGCAAGACGATCATCACGCCGATCAGAGGCGTGGTCAGCAACATGGCGATCGATGGCCGAAATGCAATGGCGAGCATGAGAGTTAGAATCGCCCATGCGGCGAACAGGCCGAGGATCGCCACCTGCATTCGATTTGGAGGCGTATCTGCCAGGAGCTGGCGCTGCTGCCTCCAAAACATGCGTCGGTGCTTCAGTTCCTCACCGAGCGACAACGCAAAATCTGAATCTGCGAGAATGGCTTCGTCAAACTTCGCGGATCGGAAAGCGCTGCGCTGGTGGCGCCACACATATCCGTCAGTGCCGTGATGTTTCAGCCTGTCCCAAGGCGAGGCTGTCATGCGGCCCCCGACCTACTTCTTGAGCAACCGCTCCAGGAAGTGGATGTCGACGCCGCCCTTGGCGAAGGCGGCGTTGTTCATCAGTTCGCGGTGCAGGCCGATGGTGGTCTTGATCGGCTCGATCTTGAATTCGCGGAGGGCGCGGTCCATGCGGCGGATGCACTGGTCGCGCGTATCGGCGTAGGCGATCAGCTTGCCGATCATCGAGTCGTAGTTCGGCGGGACGCGGTAGCCGGTGACGGCGTGCGTATCCATGCGGATGCCGGGGCCGCCGGGCGGCTCGAAGCGGGTGATCTGGCCGGGGCAGGGGGCGAAGTTGCGTTCGTAATCTTCGGCGTTGATGCGGCACTCGATGGCGTGGCCGCGGGCGACGATGTCTTTTTGCTTGTAGGGCAGCTCGGCGCCGCACGCGACCTTGATGCCGGTGGCGACGATGTCGACGCCGGTGATCATCTCGGTGATGGGGTGCTCGACCTGAACGCGGGTGTTGACCTCAAGCAGATAGAAGTTCTGCTTCTCGTCCATGAGGAACTCAACCGTTGCGGCGCCGGAGTAGTTGGCCTTCTGGATGAGCTTGGCGGCGGCCTTGCAGACTTCCTCGCGCTTCTTGGGGGTCGATGCCGGGTCCGGGGGCTTCTTCGATGATCTTCTGGTGGCGGCGCTGGACGGAGCAGTCGCGCTCGTAGAGGTGGATGGCGTTGCCGTGCTTGTCGCCCAGGACTTGGACCTCGACGTGGCGGGCGCGTTCGAGGTACTTCTCGATGTAGACGCTGCCGTTGCCGAAGGCGGCCTGGGCCTCGTTGCTGGCCTGCTTCAGGCTGGCGCGGAGGGTGATCTCGTTGTGGCAGACGCGCATGCCGCGTCCGCCGCCGCCTGCCGCCGCTTTGATGATGACGGGGTAACCGATCTTCTTGGCCCACTCGACGGCGTCATTCTCGGTTTCGACGGGCTGCTCGGGGCCGGGGAAGGTGGGGACCTTGGCGGCGCGGGCCATGCGCTTGCAGGAGATCTTGTCGCCCAGCAGCGCCATGGCTTCGGGCGAGGGGCCGATGAACTCGATCTTGCAGTCGCGGCAGACTTCGGCGAAGTGCGCGTTTTCGGCGAGGAAGCCGTAACCGGGGTGGATGGCGTCGGCGTTGCTGACTTCGGCGGCGGAGATGATGCGCGGGATGTTGAGGTAGCTCTCGGCGGCGGGGCCGGGGCCGATGCAGATGGCGTGGTCGGCGTGC
>JBGSZV010000135.1:0-7432 GCA_041750235.1 Phycisphaerales bacterium | reverse complement strand
CTGCTTGCCGCCGGGGCCGGGAACGCCGCCCTGCGGCTCGCCCTTGCCGGCGCTCGGGTTCGGACCCGTGCCGCCCTCGGTCTCTTCCTTCTCCATGCCGGCGCCCAGAAGGTTGAGAACCTCCTCGCGCACTTCCTCGAGCTTGAGCCCGAGGTTCATCAGCACCTGCGCGGCGACGCCGTCGTGCTCGCGCAGCAGGCCGAGCAGCAGGTGCTCGGTGCCGACGTAGTTGTGGTTCAGATTGCGCGCCTCTTCGATGGCGTACTCAATCACCTTCTTGGCGCGGGGCGTCTGCGGGAGCTTGCCCATCGTGACCATGTCCGGCCCCGAGTGGACGAGCTTCTCAACCTCAAGGCGGACCTTGCGAAGGTCAACGTCCAGGTTCTTGAGAACATTGGCGCCGACGCCAGAGCCTTCCTTGACGAGGCCCAGCAAAATGTGCTCGGTTCCGATGTACTCGTGGTTGAAGCGCTGAGCTTCCTGATTCGCGAGCGCCATCACCTTACGAGCACGATCGGTAAATCGTTCGAACATCGGTGCCTCCTCTGCCCCGGGGTCTTCCCCACGGGGATGTGCGGGAGATTCTAGACCCGCCTGACGAAAAACTCAGGTTCTCGGAACGCGAACCGCGTGCCGAACCGAGTCCTCGATGATCGGCACGTCAGGGCCGTGGATTGCGGGACAAGCGCCACGCCGTTGACGGTCGGGGTACGACCGGGTCAAAGTCCTGCCGATCTGGCAGTTCCCGGACACCGCCCGCTGGGTTCGGGTTGCCCGAATCGGCCGGGGTACGCTGTGCGAATGCCCTCTTTCACGATGTTTCGCTTAAGTCGAGCACAACAAGCAGTTTGGATGCTCGCCTGTTTGCTGGCCGCTGCCCTCGCGTTCGCCGGCGAAACCGCCCCGGGACCAATCAAAGTCGGCTTCAAGCTCCGCAACTCGGACGAACGCATCACCGGCTCGATCGCCTCCTGGGACTTCCAATCCATCGAAATCGTCCCCGCGGCGGGCGAATCCGCCAGATGGTTCACCTGGTGTGAAATCTCCGGCGGGGACTCCCTCCGCACGCTCCAGAAACTCATCGACCGCACCGATGCCGCCCAATGGCTCCGCGCCGGGCTGGTCCTCCTGTCGTGCGGCGACGACCGCGAATCCGACACCGCCTTCGCGCAGGCCGCCCGCCTCGACAAGTCGCTCCTCACCACCATCGACACCGCTCGGGCCTACCACCAGCAGGGCCGCGACGTCTGGCAGGCGCTCCCGCCAAATGAGAAGCCGGCCGATCCGCAGCCCGCACAGCCCGCTGTGGCCACCCCATCACCCGGCAAGCCACCCCCGGATCTCAGCGGAGCAGAAAAGGGACTCACCGCGTGGCCCATCACCACGCCCGAAGCGCGGCCGGATGAAACCGAGAAGGTCCGGCGCGCGGCACTCTCCCTGATCGAACGCGCGGGCGCCAAACTCAAGCCCTACGAGTCCGAGCACTTCCTCATCTTCAGCGACTTACCCGCGGCCGACGCCAAGCGCTGCCTTGATGACCTCGAAAAAATGAACTCCACGTTGGTCGAAGCCTTCGAGCTTCCCAAGGGGACCAACGTCTTCTACGGCAAGTGTGCCGTCTTCATCTTCGAGCACCGCACCGAGTACCTCACCTTCCAGACCGCCGCCTTTGGCTTTGACGCTCGCAAGACCGGTGGCGTCTTTCAGCCCCGCGGCCCGATGGCCTTCTGCTCGTTCTTCCGCGAGAACCCGCAGTCCACCTACTTCCGCGGCACGCTCGTCCACGAGACCGTCCACGCCTTCGTCTATCGCTACAAGTCCCCGGCCGCGCTCCCGACGTGGGCCAATGAGGGCCTCGCCGATCTGATCGCCAGCGAGGTGATCCGCGACCTCGAAGAGGGCGGCAAGCACTGGAACCACGCCCGGCAGTTCGCCGCGCAGAAGAAGCAGGCCATCGAGGTGATGAACCAGTCGTATCAGAACGGCACGTGGTTCAACGACGACAGCTACCCCATCAGCCACATGGTCGTCCGCCTCATGATCAAGTCCAAGCCGCGCGGGTTCAAGGAGTGGATCGACGACATCAAGCTCGGCATCGACTGGCGGAAGAGCATGGCCGAGCGTCTCGACGCCACGCCCGAGCAGCTCTCCGACCGATTCAACGCCGCCATTCTCGGTGAGAAGCGGTACACCCGGATCAAGGAGTAGCGCGATCACGAGCGGATCCAATCATCCGGGCAAGGGCGTGGTGGTCACGGGCCTGGGCGCGGTCTCGCCCATCGGCATCGGCGTGCCCGCGTATGTCGCGGCGCTTCGCGCTGGTCGGTCCGGCATCCGCCTGCTGCCCGACAACATGGTCGGGTGTGACAAGATCAAGAGCAGCGTCGCCGCCCCGTGCGCCGACTTCAATCCGCTCGGTGTGATGTCAGAGGCGGATGTCCGGCGATTACCCCGCCTCGTGCCCATGGCGCTCGCCGCCTGCGCCGAAGCGCTCGCGATGGCGGGACTCGCGTCCAATCGGCCCGAGCGACTGACCATCGGCCTTATCCTCGGCACCGGCGCCGGCGGCATCGACTTCACCCTCGATCAGGCCCTCATCGGCTACACCCACGGCAGCACCCGCCAGCCGTCGCTGTGGACCATCACCAACGCGACCCACGGCAACCTCGCCGGCGAACTCTCGATCCGACTCGGACTCCTCGGCCCGTCCCTCTGCACCTCCACCGGCTGCGCTTCCAGCAGCGACGCGATGGGCCTCGCGATGGACATGCTGCGCTCCGATCGTCGCGGCGCACCCGATGTCATCGTGGCGGTCGGCGCCGATGCCCACATCCGCTGGGAAACGCTGCTGGGCATGGAACTGCTCCGCGTGATCTCCACGCGCGATTGGCGCGACGATCCCGCCAACGCCCACACCACCTCGCGCCCCTTCGACCGTTCGCGCGACGGCTTCGTGCTCTCTGAGGGCGCGTGGGCCGTCGTGCTCGAGCGTGAAGAAGTCGCCCGCCGCCGCGAAGTCAGACCCATCGCCCGTGCGCTGGGCTACGGCAGCACCTGCGACGCCTACCACCGCGTTCGTCCCGCACCGGACATGACCCAGTGCGCGCTCGCCATGACCAACGCCGTTGCAGACGCCGGCCTCGCGCCGAGTGACATCGACGTGGTCCACTACCACGGCACCTCCACGCAGGTGAACGACGCCGCCGAAACGCTCGCCGTGAAGCTCGCGTTTGGCGATCACGCCAGGCGGCTCCGCGGCCACTCAGTGAAGAGCGCAATCGGCCACCCTCAGGGCGCCGGCGGCGCGGCCGCGGTTGTCGCGAGCCTGGGAGCCATGACCGGACGCGACGGCTCATCCCCCTTCCTGCCGCCCACGATCAACTACCAAACCCCGGACCCCGACTGTGACCTCGATTGCACCCCGAACGCGGCGCAACCCCTTGAATCACAACGAAATGTGATCGTGAACTGCCTCGCGTTCGGGGCCAAGAACAGCGCGCTGGTGTTCGGTCTCTCACACGAATTGCACTGAATACCGACGATTCTCGGCATCTAACGTCGAGCCGCGCCGGGTATATTGCTCTCGAGGGGCGGGTCCCATGTCGGGTCCGCTGAGGTGAGAGGGCAACACGTCATGCGAACTGCTTCTACGGCCATCGCCGTGCTCGCGCTCGGTCTTTGCACCGCCGCCGCGAACGCCCGCGCGATCATCCACCGCGACATCGCCGCGCGCAACGTCCTGATCCTGCGCGCATCCGAGGCCGGACAGCCCAGCGTCAACGGGACTGCCGAGGTCGACTACGGCGAGTTCGGCGTTGACATCAGCGTCGAGCCCGCCACTGGACGCTGGAGCGGCGCATACGCCGACGGCCAGAACCCATCTGCCGCAGCGGGCGAGAATCCGCTGTACCAGGGTTCCGGATCGCAGGGAAAGAACCCGCTGTTCGAGCAGAACGCCGTGTTCAGTTCCACCATCGGCGCGATCAGCGGCGCCGCCATCCAGATCGATACCGGCTCGGCGTTCTCCAACACCATGGGCTCGGCCTTCCAGTTCGACTGGATCGTCAATGGCCAGACGTACACCTACATCATCCCCGCCATCGAAGCCTGGGCGGTCGTGACCACCGGGCCGTGGATCAATGGCGAGACCGTCTGGACTTTGGGCAGCGACCTGCCCCTGACCCCCATCGGCATCGCATTGGAATTGAATACCAGCGTCACCCTGATCGCCGGCTCCACCCTGACCCTGACCCCCGTTCCGACCCCGGGAACCGCGATCCTGGCGCTGGCCGGCCTTGGGCTGACCGGTCGCCGCCGGCGTTCGTCCACCTGAAGCCCGCCCAAACAGGCGGCGAACTTGCATCAACGCCCCGGTTCGCTACACTTCCCGGCTCGACTTCGGCGGGTGGTGGACCTGCCGAACTCACTTTCAGCCCTCAGACGGTGGAGCCCGGTTCGATGTACGCCATTATCGAGGACAGCGGCAGCCAGCTTCGCGCCAAGGTCGGCGATGTCCTGACTGTTGACATCCGTGAACTTCCCGACACCGCCACCAGCGTGACGTTCGACCACGTCCTCATGCTCGGCGGCGAAGGCGCCCCCAAGATCGGCACGCCGTACGTCGGTGGCGCCAAGGTCACCGCCGACATCGTCGAGCGCGAGTTCAAGGGCGAGAAGCTCGACATCATCAAGTTCAAGCGCCGCAAGGGCTACCGCAAGAAGATCGGCCACCGCCAGCGCTACATGAAGGTCAAGGTCACCGCCATCAACGGCTGATTGGCCCTCACCATCACGAATCAATCACGCGGGCGAGATCCATATCTCGCCCGTGTTCATTTTTGGCATTGGTTCTCACCACTGCCCATTGCCCATTGCCTACTCAGTCATCCTTGAACGGCCCGTAATCCAGCCGTCCGTCGCGCACCTTCGTCGGCCCGACGATCCCCGCCGCCGTCGCTTCGTCCTGCGTGAAGATGCGCCGCCGCGTCTCGCCGCTGATGCCCACCGGCCGGAGCGTGATGCTCACGCCGAAGTCGTCGGCGATCTCATCCACATCGATGTTCGCGCTGACGGTCCACTGTGGGAACCGCCGAATGACCGAGGCGCCGACCGACTGGAACTTGTCGATCCCCGGGTCCCACACGCCGTACACGCTCACCGCGTGCTTCCGCGTCAGCTCGTACCGCGCGCCAAAGTCCATCAAGAGCGCCCCGACCGGGTCGAGCTGCCGGATGCCGTAGTACGTCGTGAACCCTTCGCCGTGGTCGAGGATGATGCCGCCGGTCGAACGGACGGTCTTGCCCTCATCGGTGTCGAAGAGGAAGCTGCCCGTCAGCGCCACGGCATCGGTCACGTTCATCACCGCGTCGGTCGTGAAGAAGCGGCCCATGTTCGAATACTCGGGCCGCGCCTCGATGAACCGGCCGAAGGGCGACTCGATGTCCGCCTCGCCGCTGGACCACACGTAGTCGGTGTTGATCGTCAGCCAGTCCACGCTGCGCCAGTGCCCCTCGCCGCCGCGCTGCGTCTGCCAGGTGTTGCGCGCTCCGGCGCGGATGGTCGTCGAGTTCGCGAGCGATTCCACATCGTCGTCGTAGATCGGCAGGCTCGTCTGGTCGAGGCTTGTGCCCGAGTGCCACGCCGTCACGCTCGGCTCGAAGATGTGCCGCAGACGGTTGAGGTCAAAGAACTCCGAGCGGATGCCGTCGTTCACGCGCTGCATCGCCGTTGACAGCCGCACGCCGCCGGCGCCCCACAGGCGATACGGGTCGTTGTTCTGTGGGTCAAAGTCGCTGAAGTCCGTGTCGTACGCCGTGAACCGGCCCACCGCGAAGGGCACGACGTTCACCGCCCCGGCCGTCAGCGGGACCTCGAGTTCGTGCCGCGAGTCAAACCGGTTCACCGCGTCCTCGTTGAACCCCTGCGCCTCAAGCTCGTCCGCGAGGCTCTGGTTCGGCAGCAGCCCGAACCCGGCCTCCGAACGCCGACGCGTGTTGAACCCCAGCTCCCGCAGCTTCGGCTCTGAGAAGCTCAGGTTCATGCGGCTGTACTTCGCCTCGCCGGTGTACGACACCAGCCCGCCCAGCAGGCTCTCGCTCTGCAGCAGGTACCCGAGTTCCGGCAGCTTCTCGGTCTGGTAGCCCAGGCTCTGCAGCAGGTACTCGTTGGGCACAAAGTCGTTGAACGTCCCGCGGACCTCGGCGGTCAGCATGTCATTGTCGGTCATGCGCCGCGCGTACATCGAGTTGGTGAACTCGCGCCGCGTCTCCGCCTCGCGCTCGAAGAAGGCGTCCACGAAGGTCTCGTCCGAGATGTAGGAGCCTTCGGAGAACAGCGTCCACTTGTCGCTGATGCGCCAGATGTTCTCGCCGAGCACCCAGCCGCGGTTATCCGAGTCGCGCTCGATCTCGTCGCCGCTGGTGAGGTGGTCCGTGCCGTTGTCGTGGATGAAGTAGCCGGTGAAGGCGCCGTTCATGGCGTCGTTGCGCCAGTTGATCTCCGGCCCGACGCCCACGCCCCGCTCGAAGTAACCGTCCACCCGCATCTCAAAGTCGTTGCCTGTCGCGGCGTCCACGCCAAAGAGCGTGTACATGTCCCACGTCGTCCGGACGACGTTGTCGTTCGCGTAGTTCTCGTAGGTGATCCGCTTGAGCGGGCTGGGCTTCACCTCGCCCTTGATCCGCGGCGCGAACGCCAGCGGCACGCCCAGGGCGTCAAACGACACCCACCGCGCATCCACCTCAGTCACCGGCTCACCGATCGCGCCGCCGCCCGTCGCGGTTTCATCGCTCGCCGGCTCCGGGTCCCGCCGCGTGATCGTCACGCTGGTAGCGCCGATCGCGAACTGCGGCTCCGCGAACGCCACGTTCGAGATGCTCGCGTTCTTGGCGCTCCACTGGTTCTGCGACTCTTGCCGGATCGTGTCGGCCCGCAGGTACATCGGCATGCCGCGCTTGGCGTCGTAGGTCCAGAAGACCGCGTCCAGGACGATCGCGCGCTGCGTCTTCACGTCCAGGTACACCCGCGCCCCGCGCAGCGTGTACTGCCCGTTCGTCGCGTTGACGTCCCCTTCGAGGTAGATCCCCTCGACGTTGTCCGCCTTGTAGCGGTCGAACCCCGCCTCCGCGCCGCCCTTGAGGAACACCACCGCGCGCTCCGCGGTCAGTTGCAGCGTCGGCAGCACGCGCCCTCGGTTGTCCCAGCTCTGCAGCTGCGCGGTGGCTCCCTCGGTCAGAAGGATCGCGCTCTGCCCCGGCTGCGTTCCATCCACCACCTGCGAGTTGCCGGAGAAGAGGTTGATCACCCCTTCCTCGACATCGTTCACCCCCGGCGCGCCCGCCGGCGTTGCATCGGCCGGTGCCTCGCCAGCCTCGTGCTGCCCGGCATTCTCCGTGAGGTACCGCGCCAGCCGCTCTTCGCCCTCGGCCAGCAG
>JBGSZV010000134.1:0-4022 GCA_041750235.1 Phycisphaerales bacterium | reverse complement strand
ACCGCCGCCTCCAGCGCCGAATCCACATCACCCGTCCGAGAACGACGGCACGCCGCCGAGCAGAACTTCACCGCCTCCCAGTCGCGCTCCCACTTCTTGCGCCACTGGATCACCCGCCCGCACCGCTGGCACGCCTTGCTCGGCCTTTCCGGCATCTCGAAAACTCCATGTATCAGGCCGCCCGCCTCCCCCCTCTTGATTCGTGCGAAACCAGAACCCGGACGCAACACGCCCCAACCACGCCTCCGCCCCCTCATCCCCACGCCCACCGCCGTCCAAACCCTTTTTTTTCTCGGGAGGATCGCCCTCATGAAGATCAATCGGAACCTCATCAGCATGATGCTCGCGCTCGGCGCGATCATCGCCCTCGCCGGCGTTGCAGACGCTGGCCCACGCCGCGGCGGGCGCCAGAGCAACCCCGCCGCCATCAACGCCAAGGCGCAGGCGCTCGTCGCCAAGGCAAACAGCCAGATCATCGCGCAGTCCGCACGCTTCGACCGGTGCATCGACGACTGCGAGGATGACCTCGACGACCTCGCCCGCCGTGCCGGTCCCCGCATGCGCGACCAGGAAGTCACCCGCTTCGCCGTCGACTTCGAGGACGATCTCCTCGACGACGAGGCCAAGACCCGCCTGAAGATCGACCGCGCCGCAAACCAGACGCTCGCCAAGCTTCACCAGATCGGCGCCCCCTCCTCCTACCGCGCCTCGGTGGAAACCACCCGCTCCCGCGCCCGAACCACCATCAACTCCTCCGTCGGCGCCACCTTGACCAACCTCGACTTCACCGTCCGGGCCGCCCTCGCCGTCTGCCGCGATGACGACGATGACGACGACAATGACGATGATGATGACAGTAACGGCCGCGGCGGCGACGATGATCGCGATGACGATGATGACGACGATCGCGACGACGATGACAACAACGACGATGACGATGATGACCGGGACGACGATCGTGACGACGACAATGATGACGACGACTAACGAATAGCTCCTCCACCACGAACACCGCGAGCCGCACGACCGGACACACCCCCGTTCGTGCGGCTTTGTCGTTTATCCCGCCGCCATCCGCCCATCCGCTCCCCCAGACCGCGCCCACGCCCGCACACACCGCGCCGCCCGCACCGTCGCGATCTCACCGTTTGCATCGCCTCCCGCTGAATCGAAACCTAGGGGCAAGGGGGATTTTTCTGCCATGCCCACACCATCACGTCTCTCGCTCGCTGTCGTTGCGCTCGCATCGCTCGTCGCCGCCTCCGGCGTCGCCGAAGCCGGACCACGCCGTGGCGGCCGCCAGAACTCCGCCACTGCGCCCGCGCCCACCGACAAGGCCCAGCTCCTGGTCAACCGCGCGAGCGCCATGATCAACTACCAGGCCGCCCGGTTCCCCGGCGAACTCGACGACTTCGCCGAAGACCTCGCCGAGCTCCTCGAAGAGGTAAACAACAACACCTCCGAGGATGACATCTTCGACTTCGCCTTCGACTTTGAAGACGACCTCTTCGATGAGGAGTGGAAGGCCAACATGAAGATCGACCGCGTCGCCGACCGGGCGATCGCGCGCCTCGCCTTCATGGGCGCCGACCCCACCTACGCCCTGTCCATCGACAACGCCCGCGCCGCCGCCCAGGCCGCCATCACCGCCTCCGCCATGGACATGCTCACCCAGCTCGACCTCGCCATCGAGGAAGCCCTCGCCGTCGCCGCACTCCCCGACGATGCGGGCGACGATGATGATGATGATGATGATGACGACTGCGACAGCGACGACGACTCCGATGACGATGACGACGAGGACGACGACGACTGATCACCCGCCATCCACTGACACACCACACGCCGTGTACCCCGTCGCAACCGGGTTGCACGGCGTTCTTCATTCAGCGAACCCGCCTTCTTGCATCTCCTCACATCCCCGCGCACCATACGCCCTCCGGGCGACCACACCACCCCTTGGAGATGCCCTCAATGGACCTGCTCATCCAACTCTGGCTCCCCATTATTCTCAGTGCCGTCGCAATCTGGATCGCCTCCGCCGTCATCTGGATGGTCATGCCCCATCACAAGAACGACTTCAAGAAGGTCCCCAACGAGGATGCCCTCATCAGCGCCTTGAAGGGAATCGGCCTCCCACCCGGCAGCTACCACTTCCCCCACTGCAACTCCCACAAGGACTCCCGCGATCCCGAGTTCCAGCGCAAGTGGAAGGAAGGCCCCGCCGGCATGCTCAACATCATGAGCTGCGACACCGGCATGGGGAAGAACATGATCCTCACCTTCTTCGTCCAGCTCGCCGCCGCCACCATCACCGCCTACCTCGGCTCCCTCGTCCTCGCCCGCGGCCTCGACTTCATGCCCGTCTTCCGCTTCTTCGCCACCGCCGGCGTCCTCACCTGGTGCTTCGCCAGCCTCCCCAACCAGATCTGGTTCGGCGCCAGCCGCAACGCCAAGATCGCCTGCGTCATCGACGGCATCATCTACGCCGCCATCACCGGCGCCATCTTCGCCGCCCTCTGGCCCAAGGCCTGATCCTGTAAACCACGGAGACACAGAGACACGGAGAAGCATGAGTGTCTCTGAATCAGTGCAAGTGAATCACTCCGTGCCTCCGTGTCTCCGTGGTTAGACTCTTCTGATGCGTTGCCCTTGGGCCAAAAACGACCTCGCCATCGCCTACCACGACACCGAGTGGGGCGTTCCCGTGCGCGACGACCGCACGCTCTTCGAGTTCCTCATCCTCGAGGGCGCCCAGGCCGGCCTGTCCTGGGACACCATCCTTAAGAAGCGCGACAACTACCGCGAAGCCTTCGACGATTTCGACCCCCAGAAGATCGCCCGCTACACCCCCGCGCGCATCCAGAAGCTCCTCAACAACGAGGGCATCGTCCGCAACCGACTCAAGGTCGAAGGCACCGTCAAGAACGCCCGCGCCTACCTCGCCCTCGCGGAATCCGTCGGCGGCAAACACCCGCTCGCCAAGCACCTCTGGTCCTTCGTCAACAACGAACCCCTCAACGCCCGCCGCACCGACATGAAGCAGATCCCCGCCAAGACCCCCGAGTCCGACGCCATGAGCAAGTCGCTCAAGAAGCTCGGCTTCACCTTCGTCGGCTCAATCATCTGCTACGCCCTCATGCAGGCCACCGGCCTCGTCAACGACCACCTCATCACCTGCCCGCGCCACAAGGCCGTGCAGAAGTAGACGCCCCTAATACCCCACCCCCACATCAACACAGTTCAGAAGTACCTCCCCCGCTCCGAACCGCCGCACGTTCTCCCGGTACAGCGCCCACCACCGCTGCTCCGTCAGTTCGCCATCCGCCGCCACGTGCGGCGTGATCAGCACATTGGGCATCCCCCACAGCGCATGCCCCGCGGGCAACGGCTCCGGGTCCGTCACATCCAGCCCCGCCCCCGCTAAACGCCCATCCTTCAGCGCCGCAACCATCGCCTCGGTGTTCACGACTTTCCCTCGTGCAATGTTGATCAGGTACGCCCCCTTCTTCACCTTCTGCAGCATCGCCTCATCAAACAACCCCTCCGTCTCCGCCGTCAACGGCACGCACACCACGATCACGTCCGCTTTCGGCAGCAGCGCCGCCAGTTCATCCGGCTTCCCGACGTGCTCCACAAACTCCGGCGACGCCGCAACACTCCGCCGCGTCGCGATCACCGTCATCCCAAACCCGTGCCCGCGCTTCGCCACCTCCGTCCCGATCCCGCCAAGCCCCACCACCAGCATCGTCTTCCCCGCCAGCGCCACCGGCCGCTGCGACGGCTCCAAGCTCGTCCACTCCCCCTTCGCCTGCGCCTCGCGGTAGTGCGGCAGCTGCCGCGTCAATGACAACAACATCCCCATCGCATGATCCGCGATCGCCGGCCCATGCACCCCCCGCGCGTTCGTCACCACCAGCCCCGCGCGCTCCCGCACCCCGGGAACCGCGAGCAGCCGCTCCACCCCCGCGCTCGTCGAGTGCACCCACGACAACCGCTCGGCCTTTTCCATGAACCCCGCC
>JBGSZV010000133.1:0-8728 GCA_041750235.1 Phycisphaerales bacterium | reverse complement strand
GGCATTGTCCGCCCCGTCCCCGGCGACCTCATCGACCCCGTGACCCACGGCCACTGGTCCGCCGAGCCCGACGGTACGCGCACTTGGCGCCTCGAACTCAACTCGCCCGGCGCACGCACCATGCGGGTCCACTTCTCGACATTCGATCTCCCCGATGGCGCAACTGTTGTCGTGTCAGGTGAAGACCCCGGCCTCCCGGTTCACGAGTACAAGGGCATCGGTCCGCTGCACGCCCGTTCATTCTGGTCGCGCACCGTTCACTCCGACCGCGTCCTCATCGAGTACCGCTCGCGCCCCGACGTTGCTGCAGCCCCTTTCATCGAGATCGATTCCGTTGTTCACGACTTCATCAGCCCCCTTGACGACATCGCCATCGAGCGCGGCGGCACGCTGCCCTGCCAGATCGATATCACCTGCGAGAACGTCGACGCCGCGATACGCGATTCCGTCGGCCAGATGACCTTCATCGATGGCGGCTCCAACTACGTCTGCACCGGCGCGCTCCTCAACGATGTCGACGCTACTTCCGACACCCCGTGGTTCCTCACCGCCAACCACTGTCTGAGCACCCAGCAGGTCGCGTCGACCCTCGATGTCACCTGGTTCTATCAGACCGCCACCTGCAACGGCATTCCCCCGTCCCGCGCTTCACTTCCCGACTCACTCGGCGCCACCCTGATCGCCACCAACGCCGGCACCGACTTCACACTCCTCAGACTGACCGAGCAGCCCCCCGCGAACATCGGTTTCGCGGGCTGGTCCGCCACCAATCCATCGGGCGCGCTCGTCGGCGTGCACCACCCCTCCGGCGAGCACAAGCGCTACTCCGCGTTCTCCATCGTCTCCAATCCCAGCACCTGCAGCGGCATCCCCGCCTCCAGCTACCTCTACCTCAATCAGCTCGACGGCATCACCGAGGGCGGATCCAGCGGCTCGCCCGCGGTCAATACCAACGATCAGGTCGTCGGCCAGCTCTACGGCACATGCGGCGGCGAGTCCAACTGCACCGCACCCCCCAAGGCCGTCTACGGCCGCTTCAGCGTGTCCTACACCAACAACAACCTGGCCCAGTACCTCTTCACGCAGCCCGTCACCGACGATGAGTACGAGAACAACGACTCATTCGGCCTCCGCGCCGACATCGATGAAGGCCTCCACGACCTTCAACTCACCGACGCCGACGACTACTACGAAGTCTTCCTTCCGCAGGCCTCGCGCCTCACCATCGAGGCCGACTTCAGCACCGTCGAGATGGACCTCGATCTCTACCTCTACCAGACCGACACGACACTCATTGATTCATCCGTGCTTGTCGGGCCAAACGAGGCCATCATCCGCGCTCTTCCTGCGGGAACCTATGTCCTCCGCGCCAACCGCTACAGCGGCACCGGCGGCTCCTACAGCCTCACCATCGACATCGAGCCCGGCCTCACCTCCGACCTCAACGACGACGGCCAGGTCTCCACCCAGGATGTTGCCGTCACGCTCCTTGGATTCGGCCTCGCCTGCGCCGGCGGCCCTACCCAGGCCTGCCCCGACTTGAACGCCGACGCCATCGTTGACATCAACGACCTCGCCATCGTCCTCCGCGATTTCGGCTACCGCCGCGCCGAGTTCAAGAACGCCAAGTGGAAGAAGGAAATGAAAACCCTCTACAACCTTCAGATCCGACCGCTCTTTGAAGTCCGCACGAGCCGCCAGAAGAAGCAGGACCTCAAAAACCTCAACACCGCCGCGCCCTAAAAGAAAAACGCCCCGCGATGACTCGCGGGGCGTGTTACTTTCACCGTCTCACCGTCTCACCGTCTCACCGTCTCACTTGTCTTCCTCAGTGATCCCCATCCCGCTGCGGTTCGGCGACTTCGGCCGCGGGGCGTTGATGACGGGCGGGTTCTTCGAGATCTCCCCGAGCACCCACGCGATCGCCGCATCAAGCTGCGGGTCGCCGCCATCGACCATCTTCGAAGGATCATCGATCACCTCAAAGTCCGGATCGACGCCGTGCCCCTCGATGCCCCACGTGCCGTCGAGGTTGTAGAAGCCGAAGGTCGGCACCGTCATGTGCGACCCGTCGATGAAGTCCGGGTTGCCCGAGATGCCCACAAGCCCGCCCCACGTGCGCGTGCCGAAGACCGGCCCGACCTTGTGGTGCTTGAACAGCCACGGGAACATGTCGCCGCCCGAGCCCGCGAGTCCGTTAGCGAGCATCGCCTTCACCGACTGCGACGAATCCGGCGGCCAGCTCCAATCGCTGCCGTCGCGCTTGGCCCAATAGTTCGTGCGCGGACGGCTGAGCAGTTCGATGAACCGGTTGGGAATCTGACCGCCGCCGTTCCACCGCTCGTCGATAATGAGGCCCGGCAGCGTCCGCTGGCCGTAGAACTGCCGGAACAGATCATTCTGCCCGTCCACGCCCGTGTTGGGCACGTACGCGTAGCCGATCTTCCCGCCGCTCTTCTCACTCACGTACGCTCGCTTCTCCTCGATCCATCCGCGGTAGCGCACCCCGCCCTCGCCGCCGAGGCAGGTGACGATCAAATCCCGCGCCGTGTCGTCGATGGTCGGCTTCTCGCTCACCGTGAGGATGGTCGTCTTGTCGGCCAGTCCCTGGAACGCCGCCCACGGGTCCTTCTTCGTATCGATCGGTCGCCCGTTCACCGCGAGGATGTAATCGCCGACCTTTACGTTCACGCCAGGCGCGCTCAGCGGGCTCCGCGCATCGGAGTCCCACACGCCGCCGCCGTGGATCTTCTTGATGCGGTACGCGCCGTCCACCAGCTCGTAGTCGCACCCAAGCATGCCGACGTTGACGCTCGGCTCCTTCTCAAAGCCCGGGATGCGGTAGTACGCGTGGCCGACGTTCAACTCAGAGATCAACTCGGCGATCACGAACGTCAGGTCGTCGCGCGTCACGCAGTCCTCGACCATCGCGCCGTACCGCGACTTCATCGCGTTCCAGTCAACGCCGTGCATTGTCGGCTCGTAGAAGTAATCGCGCTGCAGACGCCACGCCTCGGTGAACATCTGCCGCCATTCCTCCCGCGGGTTGACGCTCATCATCATCGCGTCCTTCGGGACCTTCTTCTCCATCTTCTGGTCCGCTGCGGCATCGACGATGCTCATATCGCCGCTCTTCCAGACCAGCAGCTTCTTGCCGTCGGCCGACATCTCGTACGCGTCGATCCCGGCGATGACGACCTTCTCTTCCTTCTTGTCGTCGGTGATGTCGAACATCGTCAGTTGGCCGCGCGGGCGCGGGTTGGCCCGGTCCGGCTCGCCGTCGCGGACGTAGAACAGCTTCCCATTGTCCCCGACCGACAAGCCCCCGAACGCCCCGGCCTTCGGCGGGAGCGGGATCGCCCGCGCCTCAAAGCCGTCCAGATCGATCAAGATCGGCTCGATCTTCTTCTCTTCCTTCTTCTCGTCCTTTAGCCCCGCCTCGTCCTTCTTGTCCTCGGCCGCGGCGTCCACATCCTTCTCGGCGTCGTCCTTGCTTTCATCCTCGTCCTTGTCGCCCTCTTCCTTCTTTTCGTCGTCCTTCTTCTTGTCCTCGTCCTTCTTGGCGTCCTTGTCCTCCTCGCTGTCGTTCTTCGCGAGGTAGGGGCTCTTCACGTCCTTGCGCAACGGG
The DNA here is from genome assembly GCA_041750235.1 of Phycisphaerales bacterium. Classification (GTDB taxonomy): domain Bacteria; phylum Planctomycetota; class Phycisphaerae; order Phycisphaerales; family UBA1924; genus JBGSZV01. The sequence goes on along the minus strand of JBGSZV010000133.1, from coordinate 5,100 downwards.
ACCGCCAGCAGCACGTTCGCGTGGTCATAGATGAACGTCCCGTCGATGTCGCTGTATGTCGGACTGAAGTTCCGGGCGCTGACGAAGTACAACCACTCACCCTTGCGATCAAACGCCGGCGAAGCCGCGTTGAACATCGGCTCCGTCACCCGCGTGAGCTTCTTCTCTTCAACGTTGTAGAGGTGCAGCGAGTACTGCGTATTCTCCTCGCCAAGCGTGAGCGCGATCCAGCGCGAGTCCGCGGCCCAGGACACCGGCCCCGGCTCCGCCCAGCGGTCGGTGCCGACCAGGTCCGTCGTCCCCTCCGCGCCGTCCACACCCAGCGTGTGCACGTAGAACCCGCCCGCCTTGTCCGTGTAGCAGATCTTCTTGGAGTCCGGGGACCACGCCCGCATGAAGCGGTACATCGCCGCCGAAGCCCCGTTCTGCCCGCTCGTCGTCAGCTTCCGCGCAGCGCCCTTCCCGTCGGCGTTCCGCACGTACAACTCGTACTCCCCGCTCTCGTCCGACAGGTACGCGATCGACTTGCCGTCCGGCGACCAGATCGGATCACGCTCCGCCGCGTTCGACGTGTGCGTGAGATTCATCGTCGCGCCCTTCTCTGCCGGCAGCGTCCAGATGTCCCCGCGCGCCTCCACCACGACGCGCTTGCCCGATGGCGAAACGCTCGAAGCCACGATGAAATCCGCGAAGTTCACCACCTGGTCGCGCAGCGTCGGCCGGTCGCCGGGGATGACCACATCCACCCGCTTCGTCGAACCATCCGTGCAATCCATGGTGAAGAGCCCGGCGCCGTTCTGCAGCACGATCGCTCCCGTCCCCTTGGGGCCCGGGCCGATCGAGGCGAACCTGCAGTCAAACTCCTCGAACTTCGTGAGCTGCTTCCGCTCACCGCTCGAAACGTCGTACGACCAGACGTTCAGCCGGTGCTCCGGCCCCTGGTCGCTCATGTAGAACAGCCGGTCCGAACTCCCCGCGTGCCACATCGGCTGCGTGTCGGTGCCCTCCCAGTCCGTGATCTTCTTCGCGCTGTTGTCCTTCAGGTTGAACAGCCAGATATCCGTCGCCATGCCGCCCCGATATCGCTTCCACGTGCGGAAGTCCGTCGTGTGCGGCGTGTACGCCAGCCACTCGCCGTTCGGCGAGATCGTCCCGGTCGCGCCGTACGGCACCGGCAACTTACTCGGCAGCCCGCCTCCGGCGCTCACCGTGAACAACTGCTGCTGACGCGCCAGCCCCCCCAGCCCGTTCATATAGAAAATCAGCGAAGCGCCGTCCGGCGTCCAGTCGCACAGCATCTCGCCCGACGGGTGATGCGTCACCCGCTGCGACACCCCAGCCCCCTGCGCTGGCAGGGTGTACAGGTCGCGATTGCCGTCATAGTTCCCGACATACGCAATGGTCGAGTTGTCCGGGCTGTACCGCGGGAACATCTCAGGCCCCGGCGGGCTCGCCAGTTGCCGCGCCTGCCCGCCCGCCACCGGGACCTCCCAAAGGTCATTGGCGTACACGAACACGATCGTGTCCTTGCCGATGTCCGGGAACTGCAGCATGGTCGCGTCGGGGCGAATGTCGGCCGCGGGAGCCTGGAGGCAGGCGCAAAGAATCAGGAGTCCGGGGGCGGGGAGCACACGTCGCATGGGGGAATGCCTCAGGGGGTGCGGATGGAAACCAAGCCGGGATGGTAACCAACACCCGGACGCCGTCCTCACGCACCACCGGCGTCATCCCGTCTCTTTTCTCTGGCTCCGCTTGACCGCCCGCCCGCCGAGGGTATAGTTCGTCAGTTAGCGAAATATCGAAATGGAACCCGCCCCGATGCTCGAACTCGCCACCATCGCCTCCGCCCTCAGCGACGAAAGCCGCCTCCGCGCCCTGTGGGCGTGCCGCAGGGGCGAGGTCTGCGCCTGCCAGATCATCGAACTGCTCGGCCTCTCCGCATCCACCGTTTCCAAGCACATGTCCATCCTCCGCGATGCCGGCCTCGTCCTCGCCCGAAAGGAAGGCCGTTGGATGTACTACCGCCTTCCCACTCCCGAGGAAGCCTCTCCGCTCGTCGTCGACATGTTGGCCATCGCCACCAACCACCTGCAGCGCGACGCCGCCGCCAAGGACGACACCCGCGAACTCCGCCGAATTCTCGCCATCGATCCACAGCAACTCTGCCTGCAGCAACGCGCCAGCGCCTGCTGCACCCGCGAACCACGCCGATAGGAGCCTCCCCATGACCACTCGGAATCCTGGCCACGATGTCCGCGAAACCGTCCGCGAGGGCTACTCGAAGATCGCCCAATCCGGCGTCTGGCTCGGCGTCAACGCCCACCCCGATTTCCAAGGCCCTGAAACCGCACCGGCAAAATCAAGCGGCTGCTGCGGCGGCGGTGGCTGCTGCGGACCCACCACCCTCGACGCCGACACCCTTGCCGAACGCATCGGCTACTCCGCCGACGAACTCGCCGGCCTCCCCGAAGGCACCAACATGGGCCTCTCCTGCGGCAACCCGACTGCGCTCGCCTCGCTGCGCCCCGGAGAAGTCGTGGTCGACCTCGGCTCCGGCGGCGGGTTTGACATCTTCCTCGCGGGCCCCCGCGTGGGCGTGCACGGCCGTGCCATCGGCATCGACATGACCCCCGACATGCTCGGCAAGGCCCGCCGCAACACCGCCGCTTACAGCCAGCGCACCGGTCTCGACAACGTCGAGTTCCGCCTCGGCGAGATAGAGCATCTCCCCCTCGCCGACAACAGCGCCGATGTCGTCATCTCCAACTGCGTCATCAACCTCTCGCCCGACAAGCCGCAGGTCTGGCGCGAGATCGCCCGCGTCCTCAAACCCGGCGGCCGCGTCGCCGTCTCCGACCTCGCCCTCCTTCGCCCGCTTCCAGTGGAAGTGGCCGACATGATCGAGGCGTGGATCGGCTGCATCGCCGGCGCAGCGCTGGTTTCCGAAACCCAGCGCGCCGCTCAAGAAGCCGGTCTCACCGATATCAAGCTTGAAACCAAGCCCGAGTACATCGAGACCATGACCGGCTTCAACGACCCCCTCTACGCCCGCATCATGGCCGCGTTGCCCAAGGGCTCAAAGCCCTCGGACTACATCACCAGCCTCAACATCACCGCGACCAAACCGGGACGAACCGGCTGTTGCGGACGCTAAGCACATCATTGCGGGGCTCCTCCGCTCCACCCCCCGAAGAATGAACCCGATTTCACCAGACTTCCGCCTTCCCGATGCTAGTGTCGCTCACCTGACACTCAGGTGTCTGCCCTTGGAAGGGGAACAAATGCTCTGGCCACTCGATCGCACGAAGCGATCAATGCCGTCTTGGCTCGATGTCGCTGGCTGGTGTCTTATCGTGCTGATGCTGCTCGGTGCGACGATGTTCGCGCTGACGACGTAAAGCGATTTATCCGGGCCGGCGATACTCTCAGCATCGCACCGCGCGTCAGCGCAGCGGCGATTCTGGAAACAGGCGCTCCCGCGCTTCGCGATACCGACGCAGCGTGCCCTCGACCACATCGCCCGGCAGTTCCGGTCCCGGTGACTGTTTGTTCCACAGCCCTTTGGCCACCAACCCGTTGAGATACTCCCGCAGGTACTGCTTGTCGTAACTCAACTGCTCACCGCCCGGCTTCCACGTGTCGAGCGGCCAGTATCGCGACGAATCCGGCGTCAGCACCTCGTCCACCAATCGAAGCTCGCCCGCCTCGTCGTAGCCGAACTCGAACTTCGTATCCGCGAGAATTACACCGCGCTCGAGCGCATACGCGTGCGCCGCGGCGTAGATCGCCAGTGTCATCGCGCGCAGCCGGGTCATCACATCCGCGCCCGCGAGCTGCGCCGCCCGCTCGAACGAGATGTTCTCATCGTGCTTCCCCATCTCTTCCTTGGTCGCGGGTGTGAAGATCGGCTCCGGGAGTCGATCGCCCCGCCGCAAGCCCGACGGCAGCTTCACCCCGCACACGCTCTGCGTACTCTGGTACTCCCCCCAGCCCGATCCATCGAGATACCCCCGCGCCACGCACTCGATCGGCACCACCTTGCAGCGCCGTGCGATCATGATCCGCCCGTCGAGCATCGCCCGGTCTTGGGGCGTCAAACCCGCCGAGGCTGGGAGATCCGCCACCCGCGTGGACAACAGGTGCGTCTTCGCCAGCCCGCGCTGCTCCACGAACGCAAACCACAACGTCGCCATCTCGGTCAGCAGCCGACCCTTCCCCGTCACCGGTGTCGGCATCACCACGTCAAAAGCGCTGATCCGATCCGTAGCCACGATCAGCAGCCGCGCCTCGGCCCCCGGCAACTCGTACACATCACGCACCTTGCCCTGACGCCTTCCCGGCAACGGCAGGTGGGTCTCGAACACGCTCGACAGTGGGGGGGTGGTGATCACACGCGAATCCTAATCGCCCCGCCCGGTTCCCACGCCGGGCTTCCTCCCGCTCCGAAACCAGCCCCCCTCATACTCCCAACCATCGCCTATGCTGGATCATCATTGTTCCCTGGGTTGTGTTCCCCTCCCGGTTGTTCCCCGCATGCTCGCCTTCGCAGTTTTCGATGACAAAGGGCCCCACGCGGCCTATCCCCTGCGCCAGGCCCACATCGTCGGCAAAGACGATGTCGTCATCCCCGGCATCGTGGAGATGCGCGAGGATGTCCCCGGCACCATCGCCTGCCGCAAGGCCCGCGACGAAGCAGCCTGTCTCGCCCTTCTTTATGACCTGACCACCACCAAGGTCGCCGCGACACCACCGATCGCCGACCTCGTGAAATCGCTCCCCTCGGGCAACGTCATCCTCCAAACCTGCCTCCTGCCCGATCGCGATGAGCCCTACCTCCTCGAACTCGAACTCGCGCGCCACCGCATCATGCTCCTGCTCAACAAGCTCGAGGAATGGTCCCTCGCCGACCTCCCACCCGACCACGCCGTGATGCGGCTGCTGGACGAATCCCGCGAACGCTTCACCGCCGCACTCGTCGCCCACCCCCCCGGCACATCGGGCTACACCGCCGAGCAGGCCTGCCTCGCCCGCGAATCCCTGCTCCTCGCGATGGAAGCCGGCGAACGACTCGCCCGCCTCGCCGGTGATCGTTCGCTCCTG
>JBGSZV010000132.1:0-11302 GCA_041750235.1 Phycisphaerales bacterium | reverse complement strand
GGTCATCGCCGGCAATGTCGGCACCGCCGAAGCCGCCGCCGCGCTGATCGAAGCCGGCGCGGACGCGGTCAAGGCCGGCATCGGTCCCGGATCCATCTGCACCACCCGCGTCGTCACCGGCGTCGGCGTGCCGCAGATCACCGCCGTCATGAATGCTGTCGCGGGATCGATGAGAGCAAGCAAGAGCGAAGTTCCCATAATCGCCGACGGCGGCATCCGCATGTCCGGCGACATCGCCAAGGCTCTCGCCGCCGGCGCCCATGCCGTCATGATGGGCGGCCTCTTCGCCGGCCTCGATGAATCCCCCGGCGAACTCGTCATCTCCGAAGGCCGCCGATACAAGACCTACCGCGGCATGGGAAGTGAAGGTGCCATGCACGCCGGCAGCGCCGATCGGTACGCCCAGGGCGAAAAGGCCGAAGCGATGCGCAACCCTAACGACATCGCCAAGATCAAGTTCGTTCCCGAGGGCGTCGAAGGCTTGGTGCCCTACCGCGGCAACCTCGCCGAGTACGTCTACCAACTCACCGGCGGTGTCCGCGCTTCCATGGGCTATTGCGGCAGCAAGACCATCGAAGAGTTCCGCAAGGAAACCCGCTTCTACAAGGTCAGCCGCGCCAGCGTCGTAGAGAGCCACCCGCACGACATCCGCATCACCAAGGAAGCGCCGAACTATTCGCCGGAGAGCGCGAAGGGCTGATCGGCATCTATATCTTTCCTTTGCAGATGGTCTCAGTTCGGGCGAGATCGTCGTTCGTGAATGGTTCTCGATCCGCACCGAAGCTGCGAAGATGGATGGTCGCACATCCGTCCTTGTTTATGGTCGCTTGATACGAGTACGGCGATCCCCACGGATCCACAACTGCTTCTCGATAGTGAGATCCACGCGACGGAAGAGCGTCGATGTGATCCAGAGGCAGTCCGCGATTGAGCGCCAGCTCCGCCCTTATCACCAGCACCGTCATGTCGGTGCGAACTCGATCGTTGGGCGAGATCCGATTGGTCAGCAGTGCTGGAGCCACCACACTAGCAAGCACGAGCGCAACCACCAGAAAGCTCGCGAGAATCAACCACCGTCGAAATGATTGCGACACCTTCATTCGCTATCATATTCACATGGACCGACGCCTCATTTCCTCCGGAACGCCCTGGGAGCCCAAGGTCGGCTACTCGCGTGCCGTCCGCGTCGGCAACATGGTCTTCGTCTCCGGCACCCTCGCAGCCGATGAAACCGGTGCGATCCAAGGCATAGGCGATGCCCACGCCCAGGGCGTCTACATCTTCCGCAAGATTGAAAAGGCGCTGATCCAGGCCGGCGCCACCATGCGCGATGTTGTTCGCACCCGCATGTTCATTACCAGCCCCAACCATCAGGACGCCATCGGCCGCGCCCACGCCGAGTTCTTCAAGGACATCCGCCCCGCCGCAACGATGATCGCCGGCGCGCAGTTCGTCTCGCCCGATGCGCTGGTCGAGATCGAGGTTGATGCCGTTGTTTCTGGGCTTTGATGGGGTGCGGGGGGCAAAGCCCCTGCACTTGCCGATCAGCATCACACATTAAACAAGAAGTGACACACATCCCCGTCGCGCATCACGTAGTTCTTCCCTTCCACGCGCAGGCGGCCCTTTTCCTTGATCGCCTTCTCGTTCTTCAGTTCAACCAGGTCGTCCACGCTGTACACCTCGGCGCGGATGAAACCTCGCTCGAAGTCGGAGTGAATGACCCCCGCCGCCTGCGGCGCGGTTGAGCCGACAGGGACCGGCCACGCGCGGACTTCCTTCTCGCCCGCCGTGTAGTACGACTGATACCCCAGCAGCGTGTAGATGCCCCGCGCCACCGAATCCAGCGCCGGCTCGGTCAAGCCGAGGCTCTGCAGCATCTCCAGCTTGTCGTCACCGGTCAGATCGGCCAGTTCGGCCTCGATCTTCGCGCACACGGGCACCGCTTCCATGCCCTCTTCCTTGGCGCGCTTCCGCACCGCCATCGCGTGCTTGCCCTCGCCGTGCACGTCGTCCTCATCCACGTTCGCGACGTACAGCACCTTCTTCGCCGACAGGATGCCCATGCTCTTGAAGATGCGCTTCTGCTCCGGATCGTCCAGTTCGTGCGCCTCGACCAGCGTCCTCGCCGGCTTGCCCTGGTCAAGCACCGGCGCGAGCTTCTTCAGCACCGCCAGGCGCACGATCGCTTCCGGATCCTTGCTCTTGGCCGCGCGGTCGGCCTTCGCCATCGCGGCTTCGACCGTCTGCAGGTCCGCAAGAATCAGCTCCGTCTCGATGATCTCGATGTCGCGCACCGGATCCACGCTTCCCGCAACATGCGTGATCTCCTCGCCGCCCGGCGCCTTCTCAAAGCACCGCACCACGTGCACGATCGCGTCCACTTCGCGGATGTGAGAGAGGAACTTGTTCCCCAGCCCTTCACCCTGGCTCGCCCCCGCCACCAGCCCCGCGATGTCCACCAGCCGCAGCGCCGCGGGCACCAGCTTCTGAGGCGGGATGTACGACGCGATCACCTTCAGCCGCGGATCGGGCACCGCCACCACGCCCACATTGGGCTCGATCGTCGCGAACGGGTAGTTCGCGGCCAGAGCGCCCGCGGCGGTCAGCGCGTTGAACAGGGTCGACTTTCCGACGTTGGGCATGCCAACGATGCCGGCTTCCATGCGTGAGGCTCCGAATCTGTGGTGCGAGCGAGAAGGGGGAGGAGTGTAGCCGACCGACCCCGCATCCTCTAAGCCCGCACAACTTCCGCCTTCGCCTGCCGTGCCACCAGCGTTCCCAGCGTCGCCAGGGCCTTCTCAACCTCCGGGCCCCACGGCAAGCCGCAGTTCAGCCGCACACAGTTCCGATACCCCCCCGAAGCGGAGAAGATCGGCCCCGGCGCGATGCTGATCTTCCGCATCAGTGATTCGCGGTGGAGCCGCAGCGCATCGACGTTCTTGGGCAGCTCGACCCACAGTACGAATCCGCCCTGCGGCCGCGTCACGCAGATCGGCACCGGCCACTTCTGGATCGCCGCCGTCACCCGCTGCACGTTGTCCGCGAACTCTCGCCGGATTCGTCGAAGATGCCGGTCGTAGGCCCCGCCCTCGAGGAACTCGGCGATCACCATCTCCGAGATGCTCGGGGTGCAGATCGTGTTGGTCAGCTTGAGCAACTCCACCTGCCGCTTGAACTTCCCGGGCGCGGTCCACCCGATCCGCATCCCCGCCGAGAGCGTCTTGCTGAAGGAAGAGCACAGCAGCACCATTCCCTGCTTGTCGAAGCTCTTGCAGGTCCGCGGCCTTTCGGGACCGTGCACCAGCTCGCCGTACAGGTCATCCTCGATCAGCGGAATCCCCCGCGCGGCCAGCAGCTTCACGAGTTCGCGCTTGGAGCCGTCGGGCATCATGTGCCCCAGCGGATTCCCGAAGTTGGTGGTGAACAGGCACGCCGCGACTTTCGTGCGATCCAGCACTTTCGCCAAAGCCGCGACATCGACACCGTCCCGCGTTGAAGTGGGGGCCTCTACCGCCTTGAGGTGCAGCGCCTCGATCGCCTGCAGCAGGCCGTAGAACGTGGGCGATTCCACCACCACCGAGTCCCCTGGCTTCGTCACCGCGCGCAGGCAGAGCGTGATCGCCTCCTGACATCCGCACGTCGTCACGATGTCGTCCGGCCCCAGCGCGCACCCCGCCTCCAGCGCCCGCCGCGCGATCTGAACCCGAAGCGGTCGGTAGCCCGGCGGAAAGGAATACCCATGCGCCAGTGCCGCATCGCTGCGCCCGACGCGCCCCATCAGCCTGTTGAGGTGCTGCGTGGGCATGAGCGACGGGCTCGGGATCGCCGCCCCCAGGCAAACGATCGATGGGTCGCTCGTCGCCGTGATGATCTCCATCACAAGGTCGTTCACGCGGACATTCGCCGCGGTCGCCCGCGGCAGAGCGCTCGTCGGTTCCGGCGGGCGCATCAGCGGGGAACGCACGTAGAACCCCGACTGCGGCCGCGCCGATACCACGCCCCGGTTCTCCAGCAGCGCGTACGCCTGCAGCACCGTGGACACACTCACGCCAAGTTGACGGCTCAGCTTCCGCACCGACGGCACGCGATCGCCCGGTGAAAGCGTCCCCCGGCTCACCAGTTCATTCACGTGCCCCGCGACGCGTTCGTACAGGGTGGCGCTCTCGGCGACAGGCATGGCAGAGCCTCCAAGCATGACAGTTGGGTGCAGTTCAACTGTACTGTATACAAATCATGTGCTCTGAATCTGTTCCGGTCAAGCCCCGCACCCGACAGTAGGGGTGTCCTTCACGGATCCCGCGTTGGAGGCCCATTCCGGAGGTCCCCATGGCCACGCATCTCTTTCAACTCGCCCCGCATGGCAGCGCAGCCCCGCGCCTGCCAGTTGCCGCCCATCGCTTGGCGCTGACAACCGGCGCGGTGCGTTCCTTCGCCGCGCCCCTCCTTCATTCAATCAGTGTTGAACGCGGCCGCGTCTGGATCACCTGCGACGGGGACGCCACGGATCATCTGCTCTCGGCCGGGGATGTCTACGTGCCGTCGTCCCCCGGTTTGATCGTGGTCGAAGCGTTCACCCCGGCGGTGATCGAGGTCGATCAGGGCTGAAACGCCCGCCACTTCGCCGGCGTCGCTACGGCCATATCCAGCAGCGTGCGGTACGCCGCGCTCTTGACCTCATACCCGCCGAAACGTCCGACGTGCTCGGTCACCATCTGCGTGTCAAAGAGCACAAAGCCGCACCGTCGGAGATGCCGCACGAGCGTGACAAGGCACACCTTGCTCGCATCCGTTCCATCGAGCGGATCGCGAGCGCCGTCGCTTCCCCGCGGCCGGTGACGAACGAACATCGATTCGCCGAAGAATGCCCCGCCCAGCGCCACGCCATAGATGCCGCCCACCAGCACGCGCTCGCCGTTCGTCGGATCGATGCGCCACGCCTCAACGCTGTGGGCGTGCCCGGCCTCGTGCATCAGCGTGTACCACGAAACCATCGTCTCGTTGATCCACCGTTCCCGCTTGGGGCGCACATCACGGCACGCCCGCACCACCTCCGCGAACGCCGCGTCGCACGTGAGATCAAAGCGTCCGCTTCGGATCGTCCGCTCCAGCCGGCGCGGCACGTGCAGAACGTGCTCGACGTTGTTCTCTACCAGCGGCAGGATCCCGCGCGGATCAGCAGTGTAGAAGTCGATCGAGCCCGTCCGAGGATCGGCCATGGGGAACGCGCCGAGCCGGTACGCCTCAAGCAGAGACCCAACGATCGCCGGTCCATCGATGTCGCCGCCGCGCTTCACGCCCGATGCTAGGCATCAGGCGTCCGACTCGACCGCCTCAAGAATGAGATGCAGCACGACCTGGTGGCACTCCTGGATCATCTCGGTCGCCGAGTGGTCGACGACCAGCGCGATGTCGCACACCGCCGCGCATTTCCCGCCGGTCTTCCCAAGCAACCCAATCGTCACAACCCCGCGCTGCCGCGCTGCCTCCAGAGCCTTCAGCACGTTGGGGCTCTCTCCGCTCGTCGAGAACCCGACCAGAACATCTCCCTTCCGTCCCAGCGCCTCGATCTGCCGGGCGAAGATGCTCTCATAGCCGTAGTCGTTGGCGATGCAGGTAAGCGCGGTGGGATCGGCGTTCAGGCACACCGCCGGGTACGGCTTCCGGGGACGCTTGTACTTGCCGATCAGCTCCTCGGAGAGGTGCATCGCCTCTGCCGCCGACCCGCCGTTGCCGCAGGTAAAAAGCGTCCCGCCGCGCGCAAAACAGTCGCGCACCGACCGGCCGATCCGCTCGATCACCGCTGACTGCTTCGTCAGCGCGGAGATCGCGCGGGCCGACTGCTCGATGCGCGACACGATGAATGGCTCGTCGAATCCCATCGACGGCCAGTGTCCCACACCGGCCGCCTTCCCGCCACAGACCGCCTACCTGTCCTGCGGCGACGACCGGCGTGCCGGCGCGATCGCCGGCGCGGGCGTCAGCACCATGTCCGGCGTCATCCCCGCCATCGGGAAATGGGTCATCAGCGCCTCGCCGAGCATCTTGCCCTCGGTTAGCACCAGATAGCACGGCGTCGCCAGGCACCGCGACACAAACCGCAGCGCTCGCGAGAGGTGGTCCTTCGTCGTGGCGACCATCAGTTCATCTCCATCAAACTCGAGCGGCAGCACGCGGAACTGCCACGCCTGACGCCGGTCCACCATCTGCAGAGCCCGCGGGTCCGGCGCGTGCTGCCGGACGTCCACGTTCTGCGTCAGGTGGGCGTATTGCTCGGCCCACGCCTGTTCGACATCATCCACGCTCAGCCCGAACATCTCCTCGGCCAGGACGCCGAAGGGGCGATGCCAGCGGGACTGCTCGTCCACGATCCGCTCCACCTGTTCGTGCGACAGCAGGCCGCGACGGACCAACACCTCACCCAGTCGAATTGCCATGACTCCCTTCCTCCCCCCGGGCGCCCACGACGCCCCCCAAAGGGGTCTCCCCCGGTCGGCTGCGTCAGCCGCCCGTCTCTTTCCTGTGCATCGCCCGGCCATCAAGCCCGGCGACCTCTGGGACATCGACGACAACCCGCGCCCCCGACAGCGTGATCCGCGCATTGCCGGCTGAACTCGGCCGATCGTGCCGGTCGGTCCGATCGCGCCTCCCGTGCCGTGTGTGACGGATGGGCGCTCCCCTTTCACCCTCGCTTGAGCACCCAACGCTTGACGTCATCGATTCGGACCTCGATCACGTCCCAGAGCGCTCCGCCCCGGCCCGCAAACTCCGCAAATTCGAAGGGAGTTTCGGGAGTTCATTCTTTCGATCGCCTGTCACAGCGGCTGCTACAATCCCGCGCGTTCCCTCGCGACGTCATTCTCCGCTGTTGTTCATCCGCTTTTCCGTCGCGCCTCCAGCCGCATTCCGGGCTGGTTTCTCCGGGAACGCCATCATGTTCGATCTCACCGTTGCCTCGCCGGACGGCAGGGTCATTCAGCACGTCGAACTGATCGAAGGTCGTCGCGTGCGCATCGGGCGATCGCCCGACAACGATGTCCGCATCACCGATCCCAAGGTCTCCCGCCAGCACGCGGAGATCAAGCTGTTCGACGATCGCTGGGTCATCCGCGATCTCGACTCCACGCACGGCTGCTACGTTCAGGGCCAGCGCATCCGCGAACTCTCCATCTCGCCCGGGCTGGAAGTCCGCATCGGGGCCGCGGTTTTTCGCTTCACCCGCACCACCGAACGCCTCTCTGCCGAGATTGCGGCCTCCATTCCCGACGAGGAATAGGGCGGCGTGTCCCGGAAAAAGGCGGTCGAGACACGCGGTTCCGAGAACCAAACGCCCGCATATCCGTATAGCTATGTAGTCAGCGACACGCAGGGGTGAGCCAGACAGCCCCTCCTGCCTGACGCGACTCCTCTTCTCTCTCCTCCAGCGATTCGTGGTCGAAATGGCCACGGATCGCTTTTTCAGAGACGAATCACGGCTCGCTCTGATAGGTGCGGATGCGCATGTCCTCGGTTGGAATATGCACCCGCTTCCGCGGCAGATCGACATCCGCCTGCAAGCCCATCCACGGCTCGTCGTCTTCCCGCACCGCCTGACGAGCCTTCGGGTTCATCACCACATTCAGGGATGCCACCAGTCGCTCCGCCGCGCGTTCGTGCACGGTCACCTCGCCCGCCAGGGGTGCGGCATAGGTCCGCTGCCCATCCCCCTCTTCAAGCACCCAGCCGTGCGCCTGCACCCCGTCAATCGCGATCGGCGTGGCCAGGGCCGGCGGGGATGTGAAGCTGATGAGCCACGTCAGATGACCGATCGAGCCGTCGGGGCGCTCCCGGCGTTCCTTGAGGATGATGGTGTCGGTGTCATCCCGCCGCACGGCGGCCCAGGCGGTGTCCTGGGCGATCGTGGTCAGCATCGGCACCGCATGAGAGACCCAGTACCCCTCGTCCCGTGTCGGTGCTTCTTCAGCAATCACGTCGGGGCTCTGGGCGGTCGTTCGCGTCGCGTTGCTGCTGCAGCCAATCGCGGAGATCGCGACGCTTGCCGCAAGCATCAGGATGGTCAGGCGGTGCGAAACTCGGATCATCTGCATTCGGGAGCCCTCAATCGAGACCGGCCAGGGAACGGAGCACCCCATCAAGATCGGGTGGGACGGGCATCACGCTCAAACGACCCTGTCTGACGAGCGCAAACGCGGCGAAACGCGGGTCGGCCTTGAGCTCCGCCAACGGAACCGGCCGCTTGGCTTTCCGGCGTGCCTTGAGATCCACGGCCACCAGCTTGGGATCGTCCGCCTCGGGATCCGGGTACGCGGCCGAAGCAAACACTCCCAGACCCACGATCGCGCGTTCATCGCCGGTGTGATAGATGAACGCCTCGTCGCCCTTTTTCACACTTCGCAGGTGGATGAGTGCTGCCGCATTGCTGATGCCGTTCCAAACCGTGGACTTGTCTCGCACCAAGTCGCCGTAGGAGTACTCCGAGGGCTCGGTCTTCAGCAGAAAGGTGGCCATGTCACGAGACTCTATCCGGCGCGTGTCCGAAAAGAAAAACGCCCCGGCGGTTGGCCGGGGCGTTTGGAGTTCGATGAGTGTGCGTGGGTGATCAGCTGGGGTTCGCGGCCGAATCGGCGGGCTTCTCAGCCACCGGCTCAGCGGTCTTGGCCTTGTCTTTGCAACCACCGCAGCAAGCCTTGCCGTCCGCGCGCTCGCCGGAGCCCTTGCAGCAGCCGCTGTCGGCCTTCTCGGTGGCGGCAGCATTGATGACGGTCGCGGCAGCGGCCTTCTTCGAAGAGCAGCAGCCGTCGGCCTTTTCAGTCGTTGCGGCAGCGTTGATCAGGGCAGCCTTCTTGGACGAGCAGCAGCCCGAAGACTTCTCGCTCGTGGCCGCGGCATTGATCATCGTGGCCGTGCTGGTGCACTCGCTCTTGCAGGACTTCTTCGCGCCCGAGCAGCTGCCGGCGCCGACGAGCTTGCTGTCGTCCATCGCGGCGGTGCTGTCATAGAAAGCGGCGGGGACGGCCACCGGATACGTCGCGCCCAGGACCACCGCGTTGAGGCTGCGGGCCTTGACGGTCATCGACTTGGAGCACATCGCCATCGCGTCGGCGCCGACGAGCTTCGCCGCCTGCTTGGCCTTGGCCATCTTCGCCATCGCGCAGCAACCCTTCTCGCCCGCATCGGCGACGGGAATCGCCTTGGCGGTGGGAGCGGCGGCAACCGCGGCAGTGGACTCGCCCGGGCAGGCGTGGACCATCGAGCAGATCGTCTTGCCGGTGACGCTGGCATAGCCGGCGACGCCGACGGCCGACAGAGCGGCGACGGTCAGAAGAGCCGAAATCGTCGAACAACCAAAGCGTGACGTCATGGCAATCTCCTCAACTTCCAAATAGCCCACGAACCCGCGGGTGAAATTTCGATTCTCCAAAGGGTGCTCGGACCGCGCCGAGCCTTCAAGTTTAACCCCGACCCCTCGTTTGGGATTCCCGGGCTTCGGCAATTCGGTGGCACAAATTCAGCCAATCGGGTTCCAATACCGATCAGTTCCCGAACCGGATGCCTTGGGCCAGCGGCAACTGGTCGCCGTAGTTGATGGTGTTGGTCTGTCGCCGCATGTAGGCCTTCCAGGAATCCGACCCGGACTCGCGCCCGCCGCCCGTGTCCTTCTCGCCGCCGAAGGCCCCACCGATCTCGGCCCCGCTGGTGCCGAGGTTCACGTTCGCGATGCCGCAGTCCGAACCCTCCGGTGAGAGGAATCGCTCCGCGGTGCGCATGTTGCTCGTGAAGATCGCAGAACTCAATCCCTGAGGCACATCGTTCTGCAGCGCCAGTGCTTCCTCGAACGAGTCGAGGGAGAAGATGTAGAGGATTGGCGCGAAGGTCTCTTCCTTCGTGATCGCCGGCACCTTTCCGCGCGGCACGCGCACGATCGTCGGCTCCACGAAGTGGCCCGGCCTGCCCTTGAAGCGGTCGATCCCCTTCGCGCCGCCGCACAGCACCTCGCACCCCTCGCTCACCGCTTTCTCAAGCGCGTGACGCATCTGCGCGACCGACTGCTCGTTGATCAACGGCCCCATCAGCGTGCCTTCTTCAAGCGGGTCGCCGATCTTGACCGTCTTGTAGGCGTCGATCAGACGTGGTGTGATTTTTTCAGCGGCATCGCCGACACACAGCAATCGCCGCGTGCTCGTGCACCGTTGCCCCGCGGTCCCGACCGCGCCGAAGACGACGCCGCGCAGCGCGAGATCGAGATCCGCATCGGGCATCACGATGATCGCGTTGTTGCCGCCGAGCTCCAGCAGGGAGCGGCCCAGGCGCGCTGCCACCTTCTGCCCGACGACCTTGCCCATGCGGCACGACCCGGTCGCCGAAATCAGCGGCAGCCGCCGATCGGCGGTCATCGGCTCGCCGACTTCCTGATCGTTGCCGATGATCAGCGGGAAGATGTCCTCGGGCTTCACGCCGCCATCGGGCTGGAAAATCGACTGATCGCGCATCACATCATGGACAACCCGCGTCCCCGCGATGGCAACCAGCGGCGTCATCAGGCTGGGTTTCCAGATCGTCGAGTTGCCGCACACCGCCGCGAGCATGGCATTCCACGCCCAGACGGCAATCGGGAAGTTAAACGCGGTGATCACGCCGATCGTGCCCAGCGGGTGCCACTGCTCCATGAGGCGATGGTTCGCGCGTTCTGATGGCATCGTCAGCCCGTAGCACTGACGCGAGAGACCCACCGCGAAGTCCGCGATGTCGACGCACTCCTGCACTTCACCGACGCCCTCCGCCCGGATCTTGCCCATCTCAAGGCTGACCAGAGCGCCGAGGTCCTGCGCCTTGTCGCGGAACGCGTTGCCGATCAGCCGCACGATCTCGCCGCGCTTCGGCGCCGGGACCCGCTGCCACTGCTTCTGCGCCGCGACCGCGCGCCCGATCGCCGCTTCATAGTCGCGCGTCGTTTCCAGCGCGACGCCCGCCAGCGGCTCTCCGGTAGACGGATTAAGGGTCGCCACATGGCGATCGGTGAGCCGCGAAGCGGGCACCACACGCGGGTCGTTGAACAGTCCGAGCCGATCGAGAATGTCTTTGGCCATGCGGGGATGATACGAACCCGCATCGCGAACTCGATCACCCCCGAACAGATGGGCCAGATTCACCCCGGCTGCTGTATCCAGCGTTCTCCCATCAGTCACAGGCAGCATGGCTCTCTCCTCCCAAACTGCCATTCAGACTCCGGGCTCACGCCGCCGCCATCGACTTTCGCAGCGGCCGCGGACGCCGATCCGTCGCCGCAAGCAGACGGCTCGCC
>JBGSZV010000131.1:0-8912 GCA_041750235.1 Phycisphaerales bacterium | reverse complement strand
GCCCCTCGCGGGTCCAGAGGTGGTCGTGGCGGATGCGGACCGGCACGGCACGGAACGGTTCGCACTCGAGCGCGCCGGGAAGGTTCGCGATCTCGCGCACCGCTGAAGCATCGCGCGGCTCGATGAAGCTCACGCCCAGGTCGTATCGCTGGGCGATCGAGAACTGAAAGTCGATAAGAAAATCGAGAGCGTCGTTGATGTAAGTCCCGAGCGTGAGCACGCCGATCGCAAGGGCCACGCCGATGGAGGACACCAGCGCGCGGACCGGCTGTCGCTCGATGTGGCGGACGATCATGCGTGACGCGGGGCTGAGCCACTTGATGAAGCCGGACTTCTCGATGAGGGTGGCGCGATAGTCGGGCGTGGCTTCGGGACGCATGCCCTCAGCGGCGGGGAGCTTCATGGCCCGGCGGACCGCGCTGATCGCGCCGATGCTGGCCGCGGCGCTGGTGATCGTGACGCCAAGCAGCGCGATCCACGGCTCGAAGTGGTACTCGATTGTCGGGAAGCGGAAGAAGCGGGCGTACATCGTGGTGACGTTTGAGCCCAGATAGGCCCCCGCGGCAACGCCAACCGCGGTGCCGGTGAGGCTGACGACGCCGACCATCTGCATGAAATGCACGCCGACCCGCCACGAGCTATAGCCGAAGGCCTTGAGCACCGCAATCTGCTCGCGCTGAGTGCGGATGAGGCGCGTCATCACGATGTTGATCAGCAACGCGCTGACGCCGATGAAGATATTGGGCATGACGCTGCCCATGCCCTGGAGCTGTTCGAGTTCATCGTTGATGTAGAGGTGCGAGGTCTGATCGCGGCGCGGGTAGGAGCTGGTGCCGCCGTACGGCTCGATGAGCGCATCGATCGCATCAAGCACAAGGGCTTCCGTGGCGCCGGGTGAGAGGCGCACGGCGAGGTCGTTGAATGCGCCGTCCATGTCATAGAGACCGGCGAGCTCTTCTTCGCGCATCCAGAAGATGCCGAAGCGCTTGTCGTCTGGGACGAAGCCGCCCGGGCGAAGGGCGTAGACATACTCCGGGCTGAGCACGGTGCCGACGATCTCAAGATCGTCGTAGCTGCCGTTGATGATCGCGGGGACCGAATCTCCCGGGCGGAGTCCCAGTGCCTCGGCGAAGGCTTCGTTCACAACAACCTCGCCCGCGCGTCCCAGTTCGGGCAGGCGCCCGGAGCGGAGATGGAGCAGGTTGAGGGCCGGGTCGCCGCGATCGGGGATCGACTGGATGCGGCCGGTGGCCGGTTCGGCGACGCCGGGCGCATCGATGGTGACATCGACCGTGATGCGTCCCTCGGCGAAGGAGATGCCGGGGATGTCGCTGATGCGGTCGAGGAGCGGCAGGGGTGCTCGCTTGAGGTGGGCGAAGACGTCCGCGAAGCGAGTCCGATCGTAGAAGGTGTCGAGATTCAGGCGAAGTGAACGAACCGTGGTGAGCATCATCGTCATCGCAGCGATGCCGCAGGCCATGACCATCGCAATGGCGATGAGCGGACCGATCTGGCGGCGCAGGTCGCGGATGAGTTTGACGTCGAGCGTGCGCATGGTCACCAGGAGAGTTCGGCGGCCGTGATGCGAGTGGCATTGCGGCGGATGCTGGCGATCCGGCCATCCGAGAGGAAGATCACGCGGTCGGCCATGGCCGCGATGGCGGCGTTGTGGGTGATGACGGCGGCGGTGGTGCCGAGTTCGGCGTTGATGCGGGCGATCGCGTCGAGCACGAGGATGCCGGTCGCGACATCGAGCGCGCCCGTGGGCTCGTCGCACAGGAGCACATCGGGACGTTTGGCGATGGCGCGGGCGATGGCGACACGCTGCTGTTCGCCGCCGGAGAGCTGGGAGGGGAAGTGGTCCATCCGGCCGCCCAGGCCGACGAGGCGGAGGGCCTCTTCGGCGGGGAGCGCGTTGGTCGCGATATCCGTCACCAGCGCGACGTTCTCCCGTGCGGTCAGGCTGGGGATGAGGTTGTAAAACTGAAAGACAAAGCCCACATGCTCGCGCCGGTATCGGGTCAGTTCGGCATCGCCCGCGCCGGTGAGGGAGTGGTCGCGGTACTGCACCACCCCTTCGGTCGGGACATCGAGACCGCCGAGGATGTTGAGCAGCGTGGACTTTCCACTGCCGGAGGGACCCAAGAAGACGACGAACTCGCCGGCGAAGAGGTCGAGGTCGATGCCCCGGAGCGCGTGAACGGCGGCGGTGCCCTCGCCGTAGGTCTTGGTCAGTCCCCTCGCATGGAAGACACAGTTGTTGCCGACCAGATTTTGATTCGGCGCCCCGCGGTCCTGATCTGTGATGCTCAAGGCATGCACCTTTGCGGGGAACCACGTTTGTGACGCGCCAATGGAGCGGAAGGGACTCGAACCCTCAACCCCTAGCTTGCAAAGCTAGTGCTCTCCCAATTGAGCTACCGCCCCGACGGGCAGAACTATAGCAATCGGCGGCCCAGACGGGCTGGTATGCTGGGCAAGCTGGGTGGTGCTTGGGCGCCATCCGGCGGGGTAATCGGGCTGGTCGTGGGGGGCGTCCCCCCGGACACGTGGGCGGTTCAGACAAGAAGTTGAGGTCGGTCGGCAGGACGAGACGTGCGTCCCACCTGTCAGTGCGTTATGCCGGATGGCTTGCGGCCGTCGCGTGCGTGGCAGGCCGTAGGTTTGCAGGGTTTTCGCCTCGTTCCTTGTCCGGGCTGAGAGTGATCTAGTGAGGGGTTGTGCAGATGCTGAGGTACGTGGTCGGCTTGTCGCTGTGTCTGTTGATGTGTCTCAGCGCTGTGCCGCCGGCCCAAGCTGCCCAGAAGCCGAACATCGTCCTGATTGTCGCGGACGACCTGGGCAACGCCGACCTCGGCTACCGCGGGAGCCAAATCCGAACGCCCAACATCGATCGACTGGCGGCCGACGGGATGCGGCTTGAGTCGTACTACGGTCTGCCGTTGTGCACTCCTTCGCGTGCCGCGTTGATGACCGGGCGATATCCCATGCGTCAGGGGCTTCAGACGCTCGTGATCTTCCCGAGCCACAAGTATGGGCTGCCGACCGAAGAGCGAACGCTGCCGCAGGCGCTCAAGGAGTTGGGCTACAGCACGTACATGGTGGGCAAATGGCACCTGGGCCACGCGGATCGCAAGTACTGGCCCAACAACCGCGGGTTCGATCACTTCTACGGCAACATCATTGGTGAAGTTGACTATTTCACGAAGGACAGGGCCGAGGTCATCGATTGGCAGCGCAACGGGACGTTTCTTCGCGAAGAGGGGTTCTACACCCATCAGATCGGCGACGAAGCGGTCGGTTTGATTCAGAAGCACGACACGTCGAAACCCATGTTCCTGTACTTCGCATCGCTCGCTCCGCACGCTCCTTACCAGGCGCCACAGGATGAGATCGATGCGTACCAGGATGTCTTCCCCGACGAGGATCACCGCAAGTACGCCGCGATGATCACGGGACTGGACGCAGAGGTCGGACGCGTGCTGTCGGCGCTTGAGGCGCGGGGCATGCGCGACAACACGATCGTCTTCTTCACGACCGACAACGGGGGCGCGACCAGCGCGCTGTTCGCGACCGGCGCACGCTCACCCGAAGATCGCGAGGCCAGCGGGGGCGCCGCACTGGGGACCAATCCGCCCGCTTCAAACGCGCCGTTCAGCGGCGGCAAGGGCGGGCTCCACGAGGGTGGCGTTCGACTGCCAGCCATTTTCAACTGGCCGGGACACGTCAAGGCCGGCGTCGTCAACGAGCCGCTGCATCATGTTGATGTCATGCCGACATTCCTCGCGCTGGCGGGCGGTCGAACTGAATCGACGCTGCCGTTCGACGGGCGCGACGCGACCGCCACGATCCTCGGCGCCAAGCCGTCGCCGCACGACGACATCCTGATCAACGTCGAAGTGTTCCGCGGAGCGATCCGCAAGGGGAAGTGGAAGTTCATCAAAGTCGCCACGATCCCCGGGAAGTCCCAGCTCTTTGACTTGGAACTGGATCCTGGTGAATCGAACGATGTCGCCGCGCAGCACCCCGACGTGGTCAAGGAACTGGAGGGGCGGCTGCTTGCCTACGCGAGCCAGCAGAAGTAGAGTGAGTGGTTGAA
This sequence comes from Phycisphaerales bacterium, assembly GCA_041750235.1. Lineage (GTDB taxonomy): Bacteria > Planctomycetota > Phycisphaerae > Phycisphaerales > UBA1924 > JBGSZV01. The sequence continues at coordinate 4,813 of JBGSZV010000131.1, read as the reverse complement.
GTCGCAGGTAGATTTCCTTGGCTTTCAGGGCGAGACGATTCTCGACCCGGGATACAACATCGATCGGGGGTTGCCGACGGAGAAGCCGGCGATTCCGGAGTAATGCACGGTCACGGTGATTCACAGTCTGTAAAGGGAGCCTCTATGAGCAAACGCATTTTCACTCTCGTCGTTCCGCTGGTGATTTGGATGTGTCTCGGCGCGATCGCAGCGGTGGGGGCGGCCGACAAGCAGCCCAACATCGTCGTTATCTGGGGCGACGACATCGGCGGCTTCAACATCAGCGCGTACAACCAGGGGATGATGGGCTACAAGACGCCCAACATCGACCGCATCGCAAAGGAAGGTGCGCTCTTCACCGACTGGTACGGCCAGCAGTCGTGCACCGCCGGCCGCGCCGCGTTCATTACCGGTCAGTCGCCCATCCGCACCGGCCTCACGAAGGTCGGGCTGCCCGGCGCGCCGGAGGGCATGAAGAAGGAAGACCCGACCATCGCGACGCTTCTCAAGGCGCAGGGCTACATCACGGGACAGTTCGGCAAAAATCACCTCGGCGACCGCGACGAGATGCTGCCGACGTTCCACGGCTTTGATGAGTTCTACGGCAATCTCTACCACTTGAACGCCGAAGAAGAGCCGGAGAACCCCGACTACCCCAAGAGCCCAGAGTTCAAGAAGCGCTTCGGCCCGCGCGGCGTCATCCACAGCTTCGCGGACGGCCGCATCACCGATACGGGACCGCTCACCCGCAAGCGCATGGAGACCATCGACGACGAGGTCACCGAGAAGGCGCTCGACTTCCTCGATCGCGCCAAGAAGGCGGACAAGCCCGTCTTCCTCTGGTACAACTCGACCCGGATGCACATCTTCACGCACCTCAAGCCCGAATCCGCGGGCAAGTCCGGCCTGGGCGTCTACGCCGACGGCATGGTGGAGCACGATGCGCACGTCGGCCAAATCCTCGCCAAGCTCACCGAGCTCGGCATGGACGACAACACCATCGTCATGTACTCGACCGACAACGGCGCGGAGTGCATGAGCTGGCCCGATGGCGGGACGACGATGTTCCGCGGCGAGAAGAACACGCAATGGGAGGGGGGCTACCGCGTGCCGTGCGCGATCCGCTGGCCGGGAGCCATCAAGCCCGGGACCATTGTCAACGAGATCGGCGCCCACGAGGACATGATGACCACGCTCCTCGCCGCGGCCGGCGACACCACCGCGAAGGAGGACCTGCTGAAGGGCCGCCAGATCGGCGAGGTGACTTACAAGGTCCACCTCGACGGATACAACCTCCTCCCTGCGTTCAAGGGTGAAGGCGAATGGCCGCGCAAGGAGTTCATCTACTGGACCGACGACGGCAGCGTCGCCGCTCTGCGATACGGCAACTGGAAGGCCACCTTCCTGCGGCAGGATGCCGAGGGCATCCATGTCTGGCAGGAGCCGTTCGTGAAGATGCGTGCGCCGATGATCACCAACCTGCGGATGGACCCATTCGAGCACGCGCAGGATGTTGGGTTCGGTTACTACCAGTGGTACGCGGAACGCATGTTCATGATCGCCCCGGCCGCCGGATTCGTCGGACAGTGGCTCCAGAGCTTCAAGGAGTTCCCGCCACGCCAGAAGCCCGGCACTTTCAATCTGGATCACGTGATGGAGGAGTTGACCAAGCCGAGCCACGGCGGCAACTAACAATCGCATTTGTGATTTGCCTCGGCGCCGAGAGGTGGCGGGGCGACTTTTACGGTCTGGTCGAGCAGTAGAGGGACGATCGATGGTTTGTCGCATCCGACGAGTGGTCGTGTTGGCGTTCGCGGCCTCAATCATCGCAGGCTGTGCTCAGGGCTCCCGCAACCGCGTGGATCCGCTTCCCTCCTGGAACGATGGCTCGGCGAAGATGGGCGTGCTGGATTTCGTGGCACGCGTGACGACCGATGGATGCTCCGACTACGTCCCGCCCGCGCAGCGCATCGCCGTCTTCGACAACGACGGCACCCTCTGGGCCGAGCAGCCCGCCTACTTCCAGCTTTTCTTCGCCATCGACCGCATCAAGGCCACGGCTCCGCAGCATCCCGAGTGGAATGAAACGGAGCCCTTCCGGTCCATCCTCGCCGGCGACATGGGGTCCGCTCTGGCCGGCGGTGAGAAGGCCGTGCTCCAGATCCTTGCCGCCACGCACGCGGGCATGACCACCCAGGAGTTCGAGTCGACGGTGCGGGACTGGGTGACCACGGCCAAGCATCCCAAGACCGGTCGCCCCTACACCGAGATGGTCTACCTGCCCATGCTCGAACTGCTTGCATATCTTCGCGCCCATGACTTCAAGACCTTCATCGTCTCCGGCGGGGGCATCGAGTTCATGCGCGTCTTCGCAGAGGAGGTTTACGGCATCCCACCCGAGCAGGTCATCGGCTCCAGCGGCAAGCAGAAGTTCGAGATGCGCGACGGCGCTCCGGTACTCGTGAAGCTTGCGGACGTCGATTTCATTGACGACAAGGAGGGCAAGCCGGTCGCGATCCAGAAGCACATCGGCCGGCGTCCGATCTTCGCCGCCGGCAACTCCGACGGCGATCTGCAGATGCTCCAGTGGACCACATCAGGGGGCGGGCCGCGGTTTGGGCTCATTGTGCACCATACCGATGGCGAGCGCGAGTGGGCATATGACCGCGCATCGCACATCGGCAAACTCGATGCGGCTTTGAATGCCGCGCCGGCGGCGGGATGGACCGTCGTGGACATGAAGTCGGATTGGAAGTCGGTATTCTCTGGCGAAACGAGCAAATAGTGCCCTATGACTCCGTGCAGAAAGCGCAAGCCGATGAACCTGAAGCTGATCGTCCTGGCGGGGATTGCTTTGAGCACGTCCTCGAGCGTCCGGGCTGAGGAGTGGTGGACGCTCGACGCGGAACTCAGCTTCCAGGCGCCCGCCGAACCCGCGGCAATAGACGCTCCGGCGTCCGCGGGCGGCGATCAAGACCTTGCCAAGCAGCTTGCGAATCCGGTCGCGAACCTCATCAGCGTGCCGTTGCAGCTCAACTACGACGAAGCGTTCGGTCCCGCCGACGCCGCGCGCTGGACGCTGAATATTCAGCCGGTCATCCCGTTCTCGATCAGTGAGGATTGGAACGTAATCACGCGGACGATCGTTCCGCTGATCTACCAGGAAGCGCCAGTGGATGGGCTGGATGATGAGTTCGGTCTTGGCGACACGGTGCAGAGTCTGTTCTTCTCGCCCGAGCAGCCGGTTGGCGGCTGGATCCTTGGAGCGGGGCCGGTCTTTCTCTGGCCCACCGGCACTGAGCCCACGCTTCGCTCAGGGCAGCTCGGCATCGGACCGACCATCGTCGCGCTGCGTCAGGATGAGGGCTGGACTTACGGCATTCTCGCGAATCACCTCTGGGGCGCCACAGAAGGCGACGATCGACATCCCGACGTGAACGCAACATTCCTCCAGCCCTTTGTCAGCTACACCTTCTCCACGGCAACCACCGTGGCGCTGAACACCGAATCGACGTACGACTGGACCGCTGAGGAGTGGACGGTCCCGCTCAATCTGATCGTGAGCCAACTTGTCAAGATCGGTGGCCAGCCGATGCAGTTTGGCCTCGGCGGTCGGTACTATGCGGATTCGCCCGATGAAGGCCCCGAATGGGGCGTTCGGTTCGTGGTGACGTTCCTGTTCCCGAAGTAGCCCGCGGCTTCGATGCCGTCGGTGTGCGATGATGTCCGCGAGTCCGCAGTTCGCATTGACCCACGGAGGCTCTTGATGTCCCGATCCATTGAAGGCGTTCGTCTTCTTGCTCGAACTGTGATAGCGGCAGGTGCCATGTCGATTGGCCTGGTGGATGCGGCATGGGCGCAGGACGATACCGCGGCGACAGAGACCGACGGCGCGTCGCAGAGCAGTGAGCTTGCTCCTGCCACGCAGGCCGATGACCGCTGGAAGATCAGCGTCACGCCGTACCTCTGGCTGGCGGCGATGGACGGCGATATCGGCGTGCGTGCGCGCGAAGTATCAATTGACCAGTCGTTCGACGATGTCATCGATCTGTTGAAGGAGGATCTCAACTTCGGCGCGTCGGTGCATCTGGAGCTTGAGAAGGGTCGGTGGGGCCTCTTCGTGGATGCGCTGTACATGGACATCGGCGCCGAGCAGGAAACGGCCATTGGAACGCAGGTCGACTTGCAGTTGCAGCAGTTCATCGGCGAACTCGGCGGGTTCTACACCCTGGTTCAGCCTGATTCGAATCGCCCGAACGTTCGCCTCGATCTTCTCGGCGGCGTGCGATTCACGTGGTTGGAGGTCGAGCTCGACCCGGAGAATCTCGACGCACGCAATGAAGAAAAGGGGTGGATCGATCCCTTCATCGGCGCTCGGGTCGCGACTCAGTTGACAAGCTGGCTTTCGATTTTCGCTCGCGGTGACATCGGCGGCTTTGGGATTGACTCCGGCACGACCTCGGAACTCGTGTGGAATGTCATCACCGGCGCCGATTTCAGGCTGAGCGACTGCTGCTCGATGGCACTTGGATACCGCTGGCTTTCGTATGACTATGAAGACGGCGATTTCAGGTTCGACATGATGCTGCACGGGCCGTTCTTCGGTGGCACGATCCGGTTCTGAGCAATGGCCGTATCGGGAAGGGAGCGTCGGCGAAATGAAGTTCAGAATCGCTCGCGGACGACGACCTTCCAAGTGCACCTCGTGGTTGCGACGCGCGGCAGTGCTGGCGTTGATGAGTTCGGGCACGCTTGTGTGTGCGGCGGCGCGAGATCCGGCGACGCCGCCTCCCCCGCCCCCGCCCCCGGGGAT
>JBGSZV010000130.1:0-16063 GCA_041750235.1 Phycisphaerales bacterium | reverse complement strand
GCGGGCGTGACGGGGGCGAAGGCAGAAGGGTCGACGCTCCACCGCACGCAGGAGAGGCCGAAGCCGTCTTCGGCCGCGGCGGCTTCCCGCAGCGAGGGGCCGAACTGGCGTTCGAGCCAATCGGCGTAGAAGGCGCTGGGGACGGCGATGTCGACGATGTCGCCGTCGATGCGGACGCGGGCCGAATCCTCGAAGTAGCGTCGGAAGCGGTCCTGGCCGACCGACTTCTGGACGCGTTCGACGATGCGAGAGCCGATCGACGAAAAAGCGTTGCTTCGGATGTCCACGCTCCCCCTCCCGGTGCGACGGATGCCATGAAGAGCACACACATCCGTGTCCGGTCTCAGCGCGGCGGGCAGCGCGGAGTGATCGCCACCGCGTGTGCGGCGCGGGCGTTGCTCCCTCGGTGGAGGGGAACGCTCGTGCCGCTCGCGCGGGTGCGGCCGGAGTTCACCGGCGGGTTCCGCGAAGCTGAAGCTGCGTGCGCTGGCGGAAGAATCCGCTCAGCGCCGGCGTCTGTGCCGCGTGAGTCGCAGTCGTCCAGTGACCGCGGTGCAGAAGGTACGCGCTGCGGCGCAGGCGTCAACGGGGTGGAAGTACGTGTGCGCACGAAGTGCACGAAAACGCCGAGAAAACCGGGAGAAATAATGTGAAGAAAATGTTATCCACGCGTTGTCCTGTCGAACGTGATGCATCGTGGAAAAGAGTGTGGAGCGTCGCAATTCTCAGGGAATCGCGTTCCTATCCACGATTTGCCCGCACTGGGCGCACCAGCGCGATGCGCTCGGCGAATGATTCAAACTGGAGCGCGCTGTAGAGACGCATGGCGGGTGTGTTGCGTGTGTCCACAGCGCAAGTGATGGTGCGTTCACGTCTTCCGGCGAGCGCGGCGAGCGCGGTGTGCATGAGTGCGCGCCCGAGGCCGATGCCGCGGACCATTGGCGAAAGTCCGACGTACACGAGTTCGATGGTGGACTGATCGGGACAGGCGTTGAAGAGCATCGCGCCCTGCGGAGTGTGGTCCTTGCGGATGATCCACCAATAGCTTGGGTCAAAGACGCCTGTGCCGCGATGGCTTGCGATGACATCCTGCGTATCGCGAAGTCCGCAGAGTCCCGGGCAGTCGAGCGTGTCGATGTAGGAGCGCTCGAGCGCCAACGCGAGGTCGGCATCTTCGCCACGCTTCCAGTTGGTGACGGTGATGCCTTCGGGCCAAGATGTAGTGGCCGTGTACTCGCCGCGCTTGGGGGTCGGTCGTCGCAGGTAGGCGAGGCGTCCGACTTCGGTGAAGCCGGCGTTGAGGAAGATTCGGTGCGCGGCGGTCTCGGTGAGTTCCAACAGAGCCTGTGCAAGGGTGACACCGGGAAGTTCGGCGCACGCACGATCGAGCAACATGGCAACCTCGCCCTCAGCGGCCGGTCCGATGGGGTGAGATGTGAAGCACATGCCGGTCTTGCCGGTGCCGGGGACCACCAGGACCACCTCCCGGCAGGTGTGGGTCGGATCTGCGGGATCGACGCTGGCCCACAAGGCTTTGAGGTCGATGGCATGAGCGTGGGCGGCAGCGAGGAAGGCCTTGGCGTGGCGCCTGGTGGCATCACCCAGTGGGCTGTCCTTGGCGACCAGTCGCTCGGCGGCCTTCTCGCGGAAGGCCGGGGTGACCTTCACTGCTTGAGCGGAGTTGGTGGCGGGTGGCGTGGTGGTCACAAGGGGATCCGGGGAATCCCGGGTGAATCCGGGAGGACGGGCAACCACCGCTGTCCGCGGTGCGTATCGACCGCGGCGGGTTGGCTGGGTGTTACACTATCACCCCCGGTGGTGGTGGGACGCCTGCCGCATTGGGTCACTTGGTCGATGTGGAGACGCTTTCTGATGCGAGCGCTGCCGACTTTCTGGTCTCGGTGGATGATCCTGGCCGCCGGTGTCGTGGCGCTGGGCCTGGTCGGCGTGACGGCGATCGCGGCACCCGAGCCGGAGGCGATTCCACGGCGTTGGCAGCTCCAGTTGGACGCGGGCCCCCTTCGGGTGACGAGCGTCCAAGCGGAGGGGCGCGACATTCAGTCGTACTACTACATGACCTACAAGGTCACGAACAACTCCGGCGAAGACATCTCGTTCGCCCCCTTGCTGGAACTCGCCACCGATGACGGGATCATCACCCGCGGCGGCCGGGGTGTGCCCGGCGAGGTGGTGGATGTGATTCGCGCACGGCTTGGGGACTCGCTGCTGGAAACTGAGTCTGAGATCCAGGGAATGCTGCTACAGGGCCCCGAGAACGCCCGGCGTGGGCTTGTGGTCTGGCAGGCGACGAATCTGAAGGTCGATGAAGTGGTCGTATATGCCGCCGGCTTCAGCGGCGAGACCAAGTCAATCCAGCGTCCCGATACGGGCGAGAAGGTCGTGCTCCGGAAGACGCTCATGCTGCGGCACGCCGTGCCGGGCGAAATCGACCCCCGTAGCGACGAGCCTTTGAAGCGCGGTATCGAGCGTTGGATCCTTCGATAATCCGATCGGGACCCAAACAGGTCCGGACGGGCTGGGCCTCGCCGATCTCGCGATGGGCTGCTATACTCCCTGCCCCAGTCAGCGCCCCGCAGCCTGATTCGGGCAACTTTGACACTCGCAATCGCATTCGAGGCTTTCGCTATGGCACACAAAAAGGGACAGGGCTCGACCAAGAACGGGCGCGACTCGAATCCGCAGTACCTGGGCGTGAAGCTCTACGGCGGCGAAGTGGCGAAGGCCGGCTCAATCATCGCTCGTCAGCGCGGCACTCCCTGGCAGCCCGGCTTCATGGTCGGTCGCGCCAAGGATGACACGCTCTTTGCCCTGTGCGCCGGCACGGTGGTGTGGCGCGGCGACAAGGTTCACGTGAACCCCGCCGATGCCGCGACTCCGCGTCCGACGCACCTGATCGCCAAGAGCTGATCTCGGACGACATCCAGTGATTTTCCGAGGCCGCGTCGCTCAGACGCGGCCTTTGTTTTTTCCGGCGGCGTGCGCGTCGTTGACCGCCTGCATGAAGTCGGAGGCGATGCCGTCGGCAAAGAGCAGGCCGCGATCGGTCAGCTTCCAGCGGTCGGGCGTGATGGCGAGCATGCCGGTGTCGGCATGAACGCGAGCCCGGCGGAGGATGGCGGCGTCGCAGTTATGGCGTTGGGCATGGGCGAGGATCTCGGGAGCGCTGAGACCTTCGGTGAGGCGTAAGCCGGTCATCAGGCGCTCTGCGAGGAGGCGAAGGTCGTCGGGCGGCTCGTGGTCGGTGATGGGCGAGTAGCCGCCGGAGCGCTCGACTCCTTCCATCCAATCGGTGAGTCGAGGGATGTTCTTCCAGCGGTGTCCGGCGATGAAAGCGGATGCGGAGGGGCCCGCGGCAAGCCATTGGTGATGGCGCCAGTAGGCCAGATTGTGATGGCAGGCGCTGGAATCGGATCGGGCGAAGTTGCTGATCTCGTAGCGCGAGAAGCCCGCCTCCGCGAGGCGGATGACGGTCTCTTCGTACATACGGGTTTCGATGTCGTCGTCGATGGCGGTGAAGTCGCCGCGCTGGAGGCGGGCGGTCATGGCGGTGTTGGGCTCATAGGTGAGCGCGTAGCAGGACAGATGATCGAGGCCAGAGCTGGCAGCGAGCGCGAGGGCGCGGTCGAGATCGGCGTGCCAATCGGCCAAGGTCTGGCCGGGAATGCCGAAGATCAGGTCGATGCTGCGACGGGCGATGCCCGCTTGTTGAGCGAGTTCGAGGGCTCGGGTGACGTTGGCGGGGTCATGCCAGCGCTCGAGGGTCTTGAGGTGGCGCTCGTTAAACGATTGGGCGCCCACACTCACACGGTTCACGCCCCCATCGGCGTAGATGGCCATCAGTTCCGGGGTGATCGTTTCGGGGTTGCACTCGATGGTGAACTCCATCGCCCGAGACCTGCCGCGCGGTCCGGTGCGGAAGAGATCGTCGAGGGTGCGGAGTAGGCGCTGCCAGAGGTCGGGGCGCAGGAGGCTGCGGGTGCCGCCGCCGACGATCCGGGTGTCGCGTTCGGGGGCTGGAATGCCGGGGGCACCGGCGTGGGCGGCGAGGCGACTGAGCTCCAGTTCGAGGCGGTCGACGAAGAGCTGCTGGCGGTCCTGGGTGTCCACGAAGCTGTAGAAGTCACAGTAGTGACACTTGTGAAAACAGAAGGGAACGTGGATGTACAGGGAACGGGCGGGTGCGTGGGGATCAGAAAGCGGAACGAGGGAATTGCCTCGTTGCCCTTTGACCGTGATGGCGGTAGTCTCTGACATCTCCCGAACGCGCTGTCCTGCTCGGAGGAATCCGACGCCGTGAATGTGAATCTGATCGTGTTTAAACCCGATGGCACGCGGAAGGACATTCCCCTCAAAGCGGGGAAGTACACCGTTGGACGTCAGTCCACTGCGAGCCTGCGGATCCCACTGGCAAGTGTATCCCGTCAGCACTGCGAGCTGGTGATCGAAGGATCGCGCGTGAGCGTACGCGACCTTGGGTCGAGCAACGGGACCTTCCGAAACCAGGAGCGTGTGACGCAGGCAGTGCTTGAGCCGGGCGACCAGCTCACCATCGGAACCTGCGTGATGACGCTGCAGGTCGACGGGAAGCCGGCGAACGTGCAGCGACCGGGGATTGTGTCGGAGGGCGATCCGCTCGCGGAAACGCCGCCAGCGGGCGCGAAAGCCCCGCCATCGACCGACGCCGACGACACAGTGGACAAGCCGTCACCCATCGCCGCGCCGCGCGCGGCGAACAAGCCGGATGACAGCAGCATTTTCGATTTCGACTTTGATTTCGAGGACGACGAGAATCCCAAGTTGTGAGCGGGGGTCCGGGGGTTCGTCTTTCAGGCGGCCTTAGGCGACTTCTTGGGATCGCCGGCATCGGCATCGGGCGGCGGCGCCGCGGCACCCTCGGTCTTGGTGGGGATCTTGATGTTCGTCCCGCAATGGCGGCAGCGAACCATCCGGCCGCGGGCCTCGGGCGGAACCCCGAGAATCGACCGGCAGCGAAGATTGGGGCACATAATTCGGATGACTTGCTGGGCCATTCCCCGTCCCATGGTCTTGGGGGTTTCGTGTGGACGACGCCTGTTCATCGGCGGCAATGCAGGGCGGCTTGACCTTGGACGCCGGAACGCGAGACTGCCGTCCCTTCCAGACCGGAGCGAACGATGACCAGAGCGGCGAATGAGGGTTCGGGGCGCGTCCGAGAAAACACGGCGGTGGTTGGCCTGCAATGGGGCGACGAGGGCAAGGGGAAGGTCATCGACCTGCTTGCCGGTGAGTTCTCCGCGGTCGCGCGCTACAACGGCGGGGCGAATGCCGGGCATTCGGTGGTGTTCAACGGCAAGCGGCACGCGCTGCACCTGGTTCCCTCGGGAATCTTCCGGAGCGGCGTGAAGAGCGTGATCGGCAACGGCGTGGTGATCGACCCCGAGGCGCTGCTCGTCGAGATGGATCGGCTGGGCGCGGCGGGGGCGGACCTGTCAGGGCTGGCGATCTCCGACCGGGCGCACGTGGTGATGCCGTACCACAAGCTGGAGGATGCGCTGCGCGAGGAGATGCTGGCGGCGCAGAGTTCGTTTGAAGGAGAAACCGAGGCGGGCGCGGGCAGTCTGGCGGCTCAGCACGGCCCGGGGCGTTCGATCGGCACGACCAAGCGCGGCATCGGCCCGGCGTACGCCGACAAGGCGGCGCGGAGCACGTCGATTCGGATGGGCGACCTGCTGCGCGAGGGGGCTTTGCGGGAGAAGGTGGCGCAGGTGTGCGCGTTCAAGAACGCGACACTGCCGGGCATTTCCCCCACTGCTCAGACGCTTGATCCCAAGGCGATCGCGGACGCGGCGCTGAAGGCAGGCGAGCGGCTGAAGCCCTACATCACGGACACGGTGTACCTGCTCCACGACCTGCTGAAGGCCGGTTCGCCGATCCTCTTTGAGGGGGCGAACGCGACACTACTGGACGTGGACCACGGCACGTATCCCTACGTGACGAGTTCGAGTTGTTCGGTGCTGGGCATCCCGCCGGGAACGGGCGTGCCGGGGAGCCGGATTCAGAACGTGATCGGCGTGATGAAGGCGTACTCGACGCGCGTGGGCGGCGGACCTTTCCCGACGGAGCTGACCGACGGGACCGGCGACCGGATCCGCGAGCGCGGACGCGAGTACGGCACGACGACTGGTCGCCCGCGGCGGTGCGGCTGGCTGGACCTGGTGGCGGTGCGATACTCCGCGATGCTCAATGGCGCGACCGGGATCGCCATCATGCTGCTGGATGTGCTGTCGGGGCTCGACGAACTCAAGGTATGCACGGCGTACGAGATCGACGGGAAGTCGACCGACCGGTTCATCCCGGACGCGACGGGGCTCGCGAAGGTGCGGCCGGTGTTCACGACGCTGCCCGGATTCCAAGAGGACATCACCGGCGCCAAGTCGCGAGCGGAGCTGCCGAAGAACGCGGAGCAGTATGTCGCGTTCATCGAGAAGTTCGTGGGTGTGCCGGCGAAGGTGATCAGTATTGGGCCGGACCGGGAGCAGACGATTCAGTCGTAATGCTTCGCCGAGAGGCGTTCACGGGCTTCATCGAGGCGTGCCGAGATGAGCTGGTGATGGTGCGGGTGCGCCTGCTGGGTGAAGATCTCGAGCGCGGCTTCGTAGTAGGCGATGGCTTCGCCGAGGTTGTCCTGTCGGTCGCCGGTGGTCATGCGAGACCAGGCATGGCCGAGGTTCTGCTGCGTCTTGGCCCATTCGAGGGGCGCGACATCGCGGGTGCGGACTTCGAGCGCCTTGCGGAAGCAGTCCACCGCTTCGTGAAGGTTGGTGTCTTTCTTCGCGGGCGGAAGGTGGAGCAGGGTGGTGCCGAGGTTGTTGAGCGTTGAGGCCCATTCACCGGGGCTGGTGGAGCGGGTGCGGACTTCGAGAGCGGCCTTGTAGCACGCGATGGCACGGCGGAGGTTGCGTTCCTTGTCGGCGCCATCGGCGGGGAGGAGCGCCCATGCGTTGCCGAGGTTGTTCTGCGTGGCGGCCCAGTCGGCGCGACGGTTCACGCGCGACCAGACCTCCAGCGCTGAGGTGTGGCAAGCGATGGCCTTCTCGATGTTCTGGCGGTGGTCGGCGGTGCCGCTGCGGTACTGGATCCAGGCATTGCCGAGGTTGTTTTGAAGCCGCGCCCAACTGACGGGGTTGCTCTCGCGAGAGCGGGCGCCGAGGGCGAGGGAATAGCAGTCGATTGCGTGCGAGAGGTTGTCCTCACGGTTCCCGCGGGGCAGTCGCTCCCACGCGTGGCCGAGGTGGTTCTGAGTGATGGACCAACGGCGCGGGTGCTTGTCGCGCTCCCACACGCCCAGCGCCGCCTTGAGGTGCGTCATGGCGCGATCGATGTTCTCGGCGCGATTGCCGTGGGGAAAGTCGGTCCAAGCGATGCCGAGCTGGAGCTGTGTTTCGCCCCACCAGTCGGAGTCGGTGGCGGGACTGAGCACTCCGGCGGCGGACTCGAAGCAGGTGATCGCTTCGCGGGAGCGCCGCTCGCGGGATTCTCCCGTGGCGTGAAGCCAGCCGAGGCCGAGCGCTGTTCGGACACGCGCCCATTCGCGGGAACCTTCGGGGAGCGAGCCGGCGGCGTCTTCGAGGATGTCGATTGCGGCGGAGAGATTGTCTTCCTTGCCGCTGCGCTGCGCGCGTCCGAGCGCCACGGCGAGGTTCATGCGGGTCCAAGCGTCGGGGGCGAGTTCATCGGCCCTGCGGAAATGGGGAACGGCGTCGTCGAACTTGTGGGCGAAAAAGGCACGATCGCCGCGGATGGTGGCGACGAGTTCGGGGCCGAGCATGGAGTCGAGCGCCGCGATGGCGGAGTCGGCTGACGCGAAGTCGCGCCGGACGATCGCGGTGATTGCTCTGGCGCCCGGTTGGTCCGACGCGGCGAGACGCTGGAACGATTCACGTTGATCGCACTCGTCGAGATTGTCGCCGAAGTACTTGGCTTCGACCATCGCTTCGATTGCGCAGCGGATGTCGGCCTCGGCGGTATCGGCAGGAGCCGAAATGCCCAGCGGCTTGGTATCGAAGACGATCGTGACAGGGGGCGACTGCGATTCGGCCTGTGCGATGCTGGTCGCGGCGTGGTGGGGCTCGATGGCGGCGGGCGTGGGCGGGGTGGGGAGCGGGGAATCGAGCCAAGCCTGGTAGGCATCAAGGCGCTGCTCCATCTCGAGCCCCTGATCCTTCATCCATTTGCTGACGTGGATCATCAGCGTGGCGTGGCGGCGGAGCGTCGGCTCGATCGCGCCGGGGGTGACGCTCATGGTCTGGAACCAGTTCTGTGCCTTCTCGATCGACACCATGGGGTGACGCCGACGGCCGTGGCCAAGGGCATCCATCGCGCGGCGGATGGTGCCGTAGCGCATGGTGAGCGTTTCGAGGTAAGAGGCGAGTTGATCGAGGGAGTCGGCGTCGGGCGCGGAGTGAACGCAGATGGTTTCTGCGAGGAGACCCAGGAGCGGCGCGACAATCTGGAGACCACGATCGGCGGCTGGGTTGCTGCCGAGAGCCTGGACCGCACCGGAACTGATGTTCCCGGCGGTCGTGACCAGCTTGGCGATGAGCCGCGCTGATGCCATGGCGTCAGTATACGGCCGGGCACACCAGAGTCGAGAAGATTAGAAACCGCCCGCCTTGAGCCAATCGCTGGCGTTGGATTCCAGCGCGGAGCCGATGGCGATGAGGCTTTCGAGGCTGGGGAGATGGGCGCCCCGCTCGATGCTGGAGAGCTGGCTGACGCTGACGCCGGAGGACTCGCTGAGTTCCTTGAGGGTCCACGCGCGCTCGGTGCGGGCGAGCTTGATCTGGCGACCGAGTTCCTGGCGCAGGCGGTCCTGTGGCCGGCCGCCCAGGTTGAAGGCGATGGCGGCCTGGCGGAGGGTGTTGCGGAAGTCGTCGGCGCTGAAGGGCTTGGAGAGGTAGTCAAACACATCCTGCTTGAAGGTGGTGCGCATCGTCTCGAGCGACGGGTAGCCGGTGACGACGACGACGCACAGGCGCGGCCAGCGCTTGCGAAGCTCGAGCAGCACGTTCTCGCCGCTGTGACGCCCCATCTTCATGTCGAGCAGCACAATGTCGGGCATGCGCGATTCGATGGCGAGGAACAGTTCATCAGGGGTCGCGACGGCACGGACGTCGTGGCCATCGCCGGTCAGGAAGCCCTTGAGGTACTCGCGAAAATCGGCGTCGTCGTCCAGCGCCACGATGGAAAGCGGCGGGATCGTGGTTACATCTGCGGGAAGGGCGGAGCTGGCATCGGCGGACATCGCGGGTCTCCGGTCGGGGGACTCAGGGCGCGGCTTCAGATGCCTTCGCCCTGGGAGGCGTCCACTGTATCTGCCGGGGTGCGGTTCGTGCCGCCTACTCCCGGATCGAACTCGGTTGGACCGGTGATGGGGAGCATGACTTCGAAGATCGCGCCGCGTGCCGGCGGGGCGGCGTTCTTGGCCAAGAGCACGCCGCCGTGCTCCCGAACGATGCCTTCTGCGACGGCCAGGCCGAGTCCGGTGCCGTGGCTGTCGAGCCGGGTGCTGGCGAAGGGCTCAAAGAGTCGGGCGAGGACGCCGGGATTGATGCCCGGGCCGTCGTCGGCGATGGTGACCGAGACCCATTCGCGCTCGTCGCGCTGCCGGATCGATGCGGTGGCAGAAATGGTGCCACCGGCGTCCATGGCGTCCACGGCATTGCGGAGGAGATTGACGAAGACCTGGGTAAGACGGTCGGCGTCGCCGATGGCGGTGATGGGCGGTTCGACCTGATTGATGAACCGCACACGCTTGGCGTCGCGGTCGAGGCTGACGAGCGTCCACGCTTCTTCGATGACGGGCTGGAGCGCGACGATGTCGGTGGAGGGAGGCCGGACGCGGGCGAAGTCGAGCAGGCTCTCGGAGAGACGTTCGAGTCGGCGGGTGACGCGGAGCATCAGCGCGACGCGGTCGGGTTCGATACTGCCCCTGCCCTCGGCGACTTGTTCGACACACCCCTTGAGGACTGCGAGCGGGGTGTTGATCTCGTGTGCGATGCCTGCGGACATCATGCCGAGGCTGGCGAGGCGGTCCTGATCGGCGAGGTTGCGCCGCGCTGTTTCGAGGAGGTGGTTCTTGCGCTTGAGTTCAACGGCGGCGGCTTCGACGGATTCGAGCGCGCGATTGAGGGCGGCCTCCTGCTCGCGGAGCTTCAGGATCGAACGGTTGCGGGACTGCATGATCTTGCCGAGTTCATCGCGGGGGATGAAGGCCTCGGGGATCAACTCATCGTCGCGCCGACCCTCCTGCACCGCTTCGTCGGCGGAGTAGAGGCGTTCGATCGGGCGGTAGACGAGTCGCGGCAGAACGAGGATCTCCATGATGATCGCGATCATGGCGTAGATCACGAGCAGGCACAGCGCCACGAGGACATACAGTCGCTCCACGGCGGCTCGCGCTTCGGGGGAGTGAACGGTCGCCTGGAGGAAGCGGCCGGTGTCCGGTTCGTGACGGGTGGCCACGGGCCAGCCGTTGGCGTTGGTGGACATGACGGTGGCGCCCTGAGCGGCCACGGTCCTCTCGGCAAGCTCGGCGGCGAGGCCGAGTTGGTCGGCAGTGCCGGTGTCCACATCGATGCCGGTGACCGCGACGGACTGCGCCCGGTCGGGGGAAGCGGCGAGCAGTTCGATGGCGAGGGCGCATTCGCGGGCTTCGGATTCGTACACGACATCCCACACGGGACGCCGGAGCACCAGCAGGATTGCGATCGCGAGCGCTACCGAGAAGACGGTGTGCAGGACGATCAGCTTGCCGCGGATGCGGAAACGGAACAATCGACCCTGCTCGACCTGCGGTCCGGTCACTGGGCTTTCTCTTCCGGCGACATTGGGAGGGAGAACTTCTGCTGCTCGGCCTCGTAGAGCCGGCGCTGTTCGATCTCGCGATCGTTGGCCTTGTGCAGGTCGGTCATGACCCACCAGAGAATGCCGCAGCCGACGGCGAACGCGACGAACATCAGCAGGCGGAGCATGCGCTTCCGCAGCACGACGACGCGAAGCCGTTTGCGGAGATCGGCGAGGGGGCTTGCGGGATCCAATGCGCGAAGGCTCGCGCGGAGATCGACGAGGGCTGATTCGTACGACGGACCGAGCAGCGGACGCAGGTTGTTCTCGGCACCGGCGAGATGGACCTCGCGGATGACGGTGCGGGAGCAGTCCATGGCGCGGGCGGCATCGACCTCGCCAAGTTCTTCCAGACGCATGAGTGCCCACGCCTCACGCTGCTGGTAAGGCAATGCCCGAACCGCTTGGAACAACTGCCCGGGAGCGCCCTGCGGGGGGCTCCATGCGATAGAAGGGAGGTCCTTCGCGCGCTCTCGCTCCCGCGGCCAGGCGCGGGACTCCTGCACGATCGACCGCGCCAGCGCGCTCTCGCCGACACGGAGCAGGTTGTCATATCGAGCGAGGAGCGCACAGGTGATGTGGCCAGCGCCGGCGGGCTCGCCCGTCAGGATGAGGCCACGCTGGTAGATGGATCGTTCGAGTTCGGCGAGCGTGCTCATGCGGGGGATGATACGGACGCCGCGGCGATCCGGCGACGACGGCGTCGCGCGTGAACCGAGAGCGCGATGGCGCCAACGACGCCGCCGAGATAGGAACAGTTGTGCGCCCAGAGGTCGGCGATGAAGGCGTCGTGCTTCTCCGCCGGGACGGCCCGGGCGAGTTCGCCCATGAGATGCAGCACATCGTTGCGGGCGAGGATGTACCCGACGACGCCGGCGATGAGGGCCGCCGTGCCGAGCAGGCAGAGCATGATGGTGAGGGGGCGAAAGAGGTCGCGTGCGGTCAGGCGTGGGAGTGCACCCATGCGTGCGAACGCGGCGAGGAGCGTGCCAAGGGGGAGGCCCACCCACCATGTCGCGATGATCCCCCAGCCCAGGGCGAGCAGCGTGGGCGATGACGTCTTGAAAACGGGCGGGTGACCGATGGTGAAATACTCGACGCACACGCGGACGGTGACCTGATCGTGGAGGATGCCGTAGACGACTGCGGCCAGCACGCACATCGCGATGATCTTGAGGACTTCGAGCATGGGTGACTCCGTCGGCGGGCGGGGCAGGCCGACCATGCTAGTCTGTCAGGCCCAACCAGATGGAAAGATGAGAGGATCACATGGGCACGACGAACAGCGGATCAAGGACGGAAAAGGACACGATGGGCGCCATGACGGTGCCGGCGGATGCGCTCTACGGCGCAAGCACGCAGCGGGCGGTGGAGAACTTCCCGATCTCCGGGCGCGCGGTGCCGGCGGACGTGATTCATGCGTACGGCCACCTGAAGGCGGCGTGTGCTCACGTGAACCATGGCCTGGGGCGGCTCAACAAGGCTCGGCTGGATGCGATCGTAAAGGCGTCGGCGGAGATCGCGGCTGGAAAGCATGATGCACATTTCCCGGTGGACGTGTTCCAGACCGGGTCGGGCACGAGCACGAACATGAACGCCAACGAGGTGATCGCGAACCTCGTGTGCCGATTCAACAACCAGCCGATCGGGTCGAGCAAGAACCAGGATTACATCGGCGACGCGAAGACCGGCACTGGCGTCCACCCCAACGATCACGTCAACATGGGGCAGTCGAGCAACGATACGTTCCCGACCGCGATCCACATCGCGTCGGCGCTCGCGATCCGCGACCACCTGATCCCAGCGCTCGAACGTACGGCGGCGATGCTGGAGCAGAAGGCGAGTGACTGGGACGCGATCGTCAAAATCGGGCGGACGCATCTTCAGGACGCGACCCCGATCCGTCTGGGGCAGGAGTTCGGCGGCTTTGCGAGCCAGGTGCGGCACGGCGTAGCCCGCTGCCGTACGGCGCTGCATGCGCTGGCGGAACTGCCCATCGGTGGTACAGCGGTGGGCACGGGGATCAACGCTCACGAGGAGTTCGGCAAGCTGGTGTCGGCGCGACTGGCCAAGGAACTGAACATCCCCTTCCGCGAAGCGGAGAATCACTTTGAGGCGCAGCACGCCAAGGACGCGGTGGTCGAGGCGTCCGGGCTCATGAAGACGATCGCGGTGAGCCTTTCGAAGATTGCCAACGACATCCGGCTGATGGGCATGGGCCCGCGCTGCGGCATCAGCGAGTTGAAGCTGCCGGCGGTGCAGCCCGGGTCGTCGATCATGCCGGGGAAGGTGAACCCGGTGATCTGCGAGGCGGTGATGATGGTGTGCTGCCGTGTGGTGGGGAACGATGCGACGGTGACGATGGGCGGGCTGGGCGGCGTTGGGTCGCTGCTGGATCTGAACGTGGCGATGCCGGTGATGGTGGATGCGCTGCTGGACTCGGTGCACCTGCTCGCGAATGCGTCGGATGTGCTTACAGAGAAGTGCTTGCGCGATCTGGAGCCGGACGTCGAGCGGTGCAAGGAGTTGATCGAAGGATCACTCGCGATGTGCACGAGCCTTGTGCCGGTGATCGGCTACGACGCTTCGGCGGCCCTCGCGAAGGAGGCGTACGCGCAGGGGAAGACGGTGCGACAGCTCGCGCTCGAGAAGATGCTTCTGCCGAAGGAGCAGCTCGACCAGTTGCTCGACCCACACGCGATGACGCTGCCCGGTGGCGAGGGGAGCGCGGGGGGCTGAGACCTCAGAGCCCCCGGGAATCGAGCACTTCGGCAACAGCGGTCGGAGCTTCGGCCGCGGTGACTGCGAAGGCGTCGGCGCCGAGGGTGCGCCAGAGCAGGGTATCGGTCCCGAAAGCGGCGCCGCCGACTACGATGGCGACCTTGCCGAGTTCCTTTCGCATGCGGATGCGTTCGATGCTCGCGCGCAGCGGACGCAGCTGGGTGGCGATGCCGACCGAGATGGCCAGGGCGTCGGCATTGTAGTCGCGGATCGCGTGGCCGAGGTCTTCGACGGGTGTGTCTGCACCGAGGTAGATGGATCGCCACCCTTCCATCTCGAAGAAGTCGGCGACCATGCGAATGCCAATGTCGTGGGCGTTGCCCTCGATGGAGCTGCAGACCACGACTCGATTGTTCGGCGCTTTGCGGGGAAGCAGCGGGTAGAGCAGAGAGAGCGCGAGGTGGGCCGTGGTGGTGGCGAAGTGCTCTTCGGCCACGCTGACTTCGCCGCGGTGCCACATGCGACCGATCTCGGCCTGCGCGGGAGCGATGACGCCGGTGTACAAGTCCTTGATCGCGACGCCCTCATTCGCAGCGCGCAGGATCAAATCTGCTGCGGCGCGGCGGTCCCCCTCGAGCACTTCGAGGAGGAATGCCGCGGCAAGTCGAGCGAATGGTGAGCCGCCGGCGATCTCGGGGGGAGAGTCGTCGGGCGCGCGATCCAGTTCGGCAATGCCAAGGTCCATCATCGCGAGCGCGGCAGGGCGTGCTCGATCGGGAAGCTCCTGAGCCAGCACATCGCGCGTGGTCGTGAGGTTGAGGCGGAGTTCTGTCGTCGGAAGTCCACGAGACGCGAAGGCGACCTTTGACCAGGCGATCTGCTCGAGGAAGATGCGCGGGGATCCGACGTCGAGCGCCGCAGAGAGGTACTCCAGGCGCGCAGCGGTACTGCCCTTCCAGTCAACAAACGGGGATGGACGGGCGGGGTCCGAACGGTCCGCAGTTGCGGAATCGCCGACCAACCGGCGTGCCACGATGGCCGCGAGGCCATGGCATGAGGAACTGACAACCTCAGCGGCGAAGTGATCGGGCTGATCGAGCGGGTGTCCCACAGGTGAGTCCACAGTACGAGCGGGATGGGAAGGCGACAACCGACGTGGCCGCTCGATCCCAAGGATTCGCGGCGCATTCCGGCCGGATTCGCCGATCACCGACGCTCATGCGGCACATAAAAACGAACCCCGGTCGGGCGACCGGGGTTCGGTGGAGTTGTCGGAATGAACATGGGGCCTTGAATCAGTTGCGACGCCGGCGAGCCGCCGCGAGTCCGGCGATTGCCAGAAGGCCGGCGGATGCGGGACTGGGAACGCGGGAAACGTTGACGTTGTCGAAGCCCATTTCCCAGAAGTTGAAGCCGTAGAAATAGCCCGGCTCGAAGGTGGTGAGGCGGAACTCGTCCACGCTTTGCAGAACACTCAGGTAGCTGCGGTTCTGGGGGAGGCGGGGCTCGAAGGTCACCGGGTCTTCGTCGCCGGTACCGCCCCAGCCAGCGGGGAGATCGTTCTGGATGGGGATAACGTAGTTGTACGTCACCCAGCCATCCTGGATCTGCGGGAGACCCTGGATCACGGTGAAGACGCTGGTGTACGGGAAGCCGGTGCCGGGATCGCCGTAATCACGGAGTTCGAGGACAAGGTTGAAGAAGCCCGGATTGATGGGGTCGCCGGTGCTGCTGGTGAGGTTGAACATGCGGACGTCGACGCTGACGCTGAGGTCTGCGCCGTGGCGGGTGAGGTCGCCGTTGACGGCGCTGTTGGGGTCCTCGTTGCGGAGGTCGATGCCGAAGAAGTCGAGGTAGGGGACGCCCATGTACGTGCCGGGGTTGCCGCCGGGGAAGGTCATCTGTTTGCCGTTGACCGTCCAGCTCTGGTGGTCGGCATCCTCGAAGTCTTCGGACATGATGATGCCCGCGGAAAGTGTCGCGGGAAGGGCGAGTGCGGCGGCGAGTGCGGCCGACCGGATGAAGCGAAACCGAGCGTGTTCCATGTGTCTTCCTCCTGATGATCGGGGCGAGCGGGCCACGCCGCAGGCCTCGATGGGATGAAGTTACCCAAAGCTGGCGAAAGTTCAAGGAAGTTTCCCGGAAACTTCTGCTCAACTCTTGTCGCGTGGGTGTATGCTGGTCTCAACGCGTGGAGCCCACCCGGATGGCCTCATCTCTCAAACCCACCCTGCGGCCAGAAATCGAGGCTGCGGCCGACCTCCATGCCTTGGAGGCGATGGTTGCCGACGTCGGCGGGGCCCTTCAGACGAGCCTTCGAGGGGTCCTTGGGGCGGTCCTGAGCCCGACTTCCGGCCCGCAGGCGTTGGCCGTAACGCTGGGGGTCGACAAGGTGCTGGCGAGCCGCGTGCTGAAGGCGACCCGCAGCGCGGACCCC
>JBGSZV010000129.1:0-9513 GCA_041750235.1 Phycisphaerales bacterium | reverse complement strand
GGGACCATCGAACTGGCGGCGCGGTGGCCTGAGCGGACGGCACGACGCGGGGCGCGGCTGAGCGTGCGGTACCGCGGACAGCGGAGTGGGCCGGTCATCATCGGGGGCGCTTCGTGAGCAGTGAAAAGGACAAGAAGCCGGAGTCTCCGCGCAAGGGGCGGATCCTCATCGTGGACGACGATCCGATCGTGGCCGAGTCGCTGGCGCAGTTCCTGGAACGCGACGGCTACGACACCGCGACGTGCTTCAATGCGCGGGAAGCGATGGAGGCGCTCGCGGACGCGGAGCATCCGAAGGATGCGACGCGAAAACCGGCGGTGTTCAACCTGGTGATCTGCGATGTCTCAATGCCGGAGATCGGCGGGCTTGACCTCCTCAAGCATGCGGCGGAACACCACCGCAGCGTGGTCTTCATCATGCTGACTGGCTACGGCACGATCGAGTCGGCGGTCATTGCGATCCGGCACGGCGCTGCGGACTACCTCAGCAAGCCGGTGGTGGATGCGGAGCTGCGGCTTGCGATCGAGAAGTCGCTGCGGCAGCAGGCGCTCCTGGCGGAGAACTCGACGCTGCGGGCGCGGCTGGACGAGAAGTTCGGACTCGGGAACATCGTCGGCGGCGACTACCGGATGCAGAAGGCCTACGAGATGATCGAGGCGGTTGCGCCGAGCAAGGCGACGGTCCTGATGACGGGCGAGTCGGGCACGGGCAAGAGCGTGATTGCGCGGGCGATCCACCAGAGGTCAAGCCGTGGGAAGGGGGCCTTTGTTGAGATTCACTGCGGGAGCATCCCCGAGACGCTGCTGGAGAGTGAGCTGTTCGGACACGTGAAGGGCGCCTTCACCGGCGCGCACGCGGACAAGGCCGGCAAGTTCCTGGCGGCGGACGGCGGGTCGATTTTCATCGATGAGATCAACTCCGCGAGCCCGGGGATGCAGCTCAAGCTGCTGCGCGTGCTGCAGGAGCGGAAGTTCGAGCCGGTGGGATCGACGGACACGATCGAAGTGGATGTGCGGGTGATCCTGGCGAGCAATCAGCCGCTGGAGGATCTCGTGGCGCGGGGCGAGTTCCGGCAGGACCTCTACTACCGTATCAACGTGGTGCGGATCGACTTGCCGCCCCTGCGGGAACGGACGAGCGATGTGCCGCTGCTGGCGGAGCATTTCCTTGAGAAGCACGCGGCGAACCACGGGCGGACGATCGCGGGGATCGCGCCGGACGTGATGGATGCGCTGCAGCGGTACCGGTTCCCGGGCAACGTGCGCGAGCTTGAGAACATCATCGAGCGGGCGGTGGTGCTGACGCGCAAGCCGATGATCACGCTGGAAGACCTGCCTCCCTTCGTGATCGACAACTCGACCGGATCACTGATGGCGGCGCACGCACGGGACGGGTCGGGCGCGGATGGGCCGGACTCGGCGTGGAACCCGATGCCGCTGGAGAAGGCGCTCGAGGAACCGGAGAAGCGGATCCTGCTCAAGGCGCTGCGGGCGAACAACTGGAACCGCCAGGCGACGGCGGATCAACTCTCGATCAACCGGACTACGCTGTACAAGAAGATGAAGGTGCACGGCCTGGACCGCATGGCGGGGTAGTTCGGCGCCGGCGTCTCAATCCACCTTCGCGACCGTCTCTGATTCCTCGGCTTCTTCTTCCGGCATCGCGACGCCGAGGTAGGAGAGGCTGCGCTTCATGACGCGCAGGACCACGGGGCCGGCGACCTGGCTGCCGAAGTAGCGACGGGTGGTGGTGAAGGCGGGGCCCGGATCGTCCATGACCACGAGGACGACGAGCCGGGGGTCGTCGGTGGGCGCTCCGGCGATGAAGCTGGAGTTGTACTGACGCTCGAAGTAGCCCTTGCCGCCGGGACGCACGATCTTGGCGGTGCCTGACTTACCGAACATGCCGCCCGCGACGAACGAGTCCTCGGCGTGACGGCGGGACGCGGTGCGCGCCATGTTTTCGGCGACGGTGGTCATGGTGCGACGCGTGAGTTCGGCGATGCCGCTGGGCAGCACGCGGAACTCCATCTCGGGTGATTGCTGCGGGCGATCGACGGAGGTGAGGGTGAGCGTGGGGAGCGTTCCGGCAAGTTCGCCCTGGCGGGCGAAGCAGGAGAACGCGCGGACCATCTGCAGCGGGGTCACGCCGACCTCGTAGCCCATGGCGACGGAGGTCTGCGTGTACTTGCTCCAACTCTTCTGTGAGGTCACGCGTCCGGGGGACTCACCCGGGAGGCCGATGCCGGTGCGCTTGCCGAAGCCGAAGCGGAGCACATCGTCGCGCATCTGTTGATGGGTGAGCCGGTTGGTCACCTGCACCATGCCGATGTTCGACGAATAGACGAGCACATCGGACCACTTCAACGAGTCTCTTGGGGTGACATCTTCGATGGGACGCCCGTACTCGGTGCGCCAGGTTCCGGCGTGCACATCGATCCATTCGTCGGGCCGGGCCTTTTGACGCTCGGTCACGGCGGACCACATGAAGGCCTTAAAGGTGGAGCCGGGCTCGTAGATGTCTTCAACGCAGCGGTTGCGGCCGAGGGCGGGGTGGTCCTTGCGACGGGGATCGGGCTTGATGGTCTGGTAGCGGATGTCGGGGTCGGTGCTGTACTTGCCCTTCTCATCGATGGGGGCTAGACCCTTCAAGTCGCGGATATGGTCGACCATGGCGAGGATCTCGCCCGTGTTGGGGTCGGCCATGATGAGGCGGCCGCCGGCGGCATCGCACTCGGCGACGCCGCGGACGAGTTCCTCGTGCGCGATCTCTTGAAGGTGCAGATCGATCGAGAGGCGGACGCTCTCGCCGCGCTTGGGGGTGGCAAAGCCGTTGGCCTCGACCCACATCGGGCGGCCGCGGGCGTCGCGGACGTAGTCCATGTAGCCGCTGGAGGCATGCATGGCCTTGTCGAAGAGGTGCTCGGCGCCGTTGAGGCCGACATCGTCGAGGCTGACCTTGCCGACGATGGAGGCGGTAGCATCGCCGCCAGGGTTCTCGCGGACGCTCTTGCGCTCGAGGTGCACGCCCTCGAGCTTGGCTTCCTTGACCGCTTCAACCTGGGCGTCGGTGAGAACGGCGGGGAAGTTGGTGTAGCGGAGCGGCGACTGGCCATCGGCGACGCGGCGGTCGCTGACCTCGCGGGCTTCCAAGATGCGCTCGGCGACTGAATCGACTTCGGTGCCCAGGATCGACGCGAGCTTCTCGAAGGTGGGCGTGAAGGGCGGTTCGAGTTCGGAGGGATCAACGAAGAGGCGATAGCCGTTGCGGGTCGCGTTGATCACGCGGCCACGGCGGTCGAGGATGTCGCCGCGCGGCGCGGGTTCGACGCGCCGGCTGATGCGGTCGGAGATAAATGGACTGAGGCCCTCGCCCGGGGCGAGTTGGAGCTGGCCCACGCGAACGAGCACCGCGACGAAGGCGCACGTGATCGACGTCAGGACGAGAAGGGCAACGCGGTCGATGCGGCGGCGCTGCTGGGCGCGAAGGCCGGGAGCGGGAGCCAGCGGATGCTGGGGAAGCGGCTGATGACCGGTTTCCAAGTGGGCAAAGAGCGGCGCGGTGTCGGCCACGCCGCTGGACGGCGTGGAGGTGAACAGGTCGGTGCTCATTGCGCGGTGGGCTCCGCGGCCCCGGAGCGGGCGGCGTTGTTCGCATTGGCGAGTCGATCACCGGCGGGACGCGCCGACGCCAGTGACGGCAGACCCCACGGCACGGGGATCGGGTGCATCGGGCCCAAAGCCTGAGCCATCTGTGCGATCTCGGCGGGAGTGACACGGCTGGCGATATCGATACGCACACGCCAGAGCGTTCGATCGAAGGTTGCGGCACGCTCGGCGGCGTCGGCCATCTCACGTACCGCCTGAAGCCTCTGTTGGCGCACCACCAGCAGCGACGCGGCGGTGAGCGCCATCACGAGAATCAGCATGGCGAGTTTGGCGACCATTGGTTTGGGGGCAGATGGCCAGTGGCCAGAAAACCAGTTGGGGAAGAATCAGCGGGGAAGCTTGAGAGTCATGCCGGCGCGGATGGAGTTCTCGTCGTCGAGATCGGGATTGGCCTCGAGGATCTCTTCCCAGCGCCCGGCGCTGCCGAGTTCGCGCTTCGCGATCGCGCCGAGGGTGTCGCCGGCCTTCACGACGTAGGAGTTCTTACCTGACTTCTTCGCGACTTCGGTCTTGGTGGCGATCGAGTTGGGCTGCTTTTCGGCCTTGGGCGCTTCGGTGACCTTGGTCTCAGGAGCCTTGCCGAGGAGGACGTTCTTGTCGGGGATCAGGATGGAAGCGCCGACACGGAGCTGGCCGCCGGAGCCGAGGCGGGACTTGTTGTACTCGGCGAGCTTCTTGTGGAGTTTGCCATCGCTGTAGACATCGTCGGCGATCGACCAAAGGGTGTCGCCTTCCTTGACGGTGCGGGTCTTGGCCTTTTCGGTCTTGGGGGGCGCGGGGTCCGCGACGGTTTCGAACGTGTCGTTAGTGAGGTTGATGATGTCGCGTTCGCCGCCGAGGGGCTTAATGGAGTCGCGGGGCTCAGAGGTGAAGCCGGGGGGGATGTCGGTTGGGGCGCCCATCACGAGGCGTTCGCCGGTAGTCTCGGTCTGGATCGCGGCGGGCGGATTGGACTGGCGGAAGCTGAGGGCGCCGATATCGATGACGTGGCCGGGCTCCTCATTGAGCGTCGTGTTGGCGGCGATGGTGTCGAGTGGGACCTCCGCTTCGGCGGGATCGGCACCGCGGCGTTCGCCGTCGAACGTGACGGGCGCCTTGGCGATGGTGACGGTCGGCGCGGGCTCTGGCTTGCGGCCGAAGGCGACGTCGACCTCGCGGGCGCCCATCTCCTGGCCCGCCATGTCCACGTTGGCCATTCGGGCTTTTCGAGCACCCGAGAGGTGGTCGGAGACGAGCACGCCGACGACCAGCACCAGGGCAAAGCCCACGATCATTGCCAACTTGTGTTCACGAGTCATTCGTTCGCGTCCTGCGTCTGTTGTCGGGTTGACGAATCAAATGGAGCTGCGGCGCGGGTTCCTTGCGCCGAGCTGGATCACTCTGAGCTTTGCGGATCGTGACCGCGGGTTTCTGGCGGCCTCGTTGTCTGTCGCTTCGACGGGCTTTTTCGTGAGCGGTGTCGCCACGCCTCGATCGCAGAGTTCCGCGAAGCGCTGCTTGACGAGCCGGTCTTCCAAGGAGTGGAAGGAGATGATGGCGACACGGGCGCCCGGCGCCAGCCAGGTCGGCGGTTTGGAGGGCAGAACGAGCGCGGCTGCGGCACGGGTGATGGATTCAAGGAGGGATCGGAGGGCTCCGAGTTCGTCGTTGACGGCGATTCGGAGGGCTTGGAATGTGCGCGTAGCGGGGTCGATGCGCTCGCCGGGGCGCTTTCGAAAGACTGGTCGTGATCCGCCCGGTGGCTGCTCACCGATTTGGCCATCTTCTCGGGGGTCATGGATGCCGAACGCCGAACGCACGACGCTCGCCAGCCGAAGCGTGGTTTCTATCGGTCTCGTCGCGCGCGCTGCAACAAGTTTTTGCGCAATGCGGCGGGACATGCGGTCCTCGCCGTAGTCCCGGATGATCTCGGCCAGTTCGTCTTCTGAAAGGGTATTGACGAGGTTTGCGGCGGTGAGGGGGCCGGTGGGGTCGAGTCGCATGTCGAGCGGGCCATCACGCATGAAGGAGAGGCCCCGCGCAGGATCTGCCATCTGGGACGAGGCGAAGCCAAGGTCGGCGAGGATGGCATCGGCGGCGAGACCGAGGTCGGCGAGGCGGCGCGGGAGGTCGACAAAGTTGCCGCGGATCTCGATGACCTTCGGGGGCGAGGGCAAGGAGGCGAGCCGCGCGGCGGAAGCGGCGAGGTTGGCGGGATCGACATCGTTGATGACAACGGTCCCCGAGGCCCCCACTTGCTCGGCGAGGAGCATGGCGTGGCCCCCACGACCGGCGGTGCAATCGACGGCGACCTGACCCGGTTGCAGGTCGAGCAGCTCCACCACTTCGGCGGGCAGTACCGGGATATGGCCGGAGTCTGTCGGGCCGGGGGAGGAAGCGCCGATGGTGTCGGGGTCTGCGTTCACTGTGGGTGACGCTACACGCAAACACGACGGCGGGCGAGCATGCACAAGCGCTGGTGGAACGGGTTGGTGCTGGCGGCGATGGCTTTCGCACTGGGCGGCTGCCTCCCCAAGAAGGTCGTGATCGACCTCGCGCCGGGGGATGGCCGTCTGACCGAGAGCGCGGTGCTCTCGGACGCCGGCGGCCGCTCGGCGGCCAAGGTGGCGATGATCGACATCACCGGCTTGATCACACAGGCGTCCACGCCGGGGCTGCTCGGTTCGAGTGGGAACGCGGTGGACAACCTCGCGACGCGTCTGGACAAGGCGGAGAAGGACCCGTCGGTGCGGGCGGTCATCCTCCGGATCAACTCTCCGGGTGGATCGGTGGCGGCGAGCGAGATGATGTACCGGGAGGTCCGCGGGTTCCGGGAACGCAGCGGCAAGCCGGTGGTGGCGTCGTTCGCGGAAGTGGCGGCGAGCGGCGGCTACTACACGGCGCTCGCGGCGGACCGGATCGTGGCGCAGTCAACGAGCGTGACGGCATCCATTGGCGTGATCATTCAAACGTTCAACTTCTCCAAGGGGATGTCGATGATCGGCGTCGAGGGGCGGGCGGTGGTGAGCCGTCCGAACAAGGATCTGGCGAACCCGTTCGAGCCGCCGGTGGAGTCGCAGTACGCGGTGCTGCAGGGGATGGTGGACGAGTTCTACGCGGGTTTCGTCAGGCTCGTGATGGAGCGGCGGCCGGGGCTGGCGAATGCGGCGGAAACGATGCGCTCGACGGCCACGGACGGACGTGTGGTGACGGGCGATCAGGCGCTGGAACTGGGGCTCGTGGATGAACTCGGCGGCGTACGGGAGGCATTTACGGCGGCGAAGAAGCTGGCGGGCGTCGAGTCGGCGCGGCTGGTGAAGTACCACACCGAGGGTGACGATCCGCCGCGGTCGCCTTATGCATTGGCGAACGCGTCGCCCCGCGCGGGGCTGGGAATGGGCGGCGGTGATCGCGGCGAGGTGAATCTGGTGCAGCTCAATCTTGGAGACACACCGATGCCGGGCGCCGGTTTCTACTACCTCTGGCTGCCCTGAGCGGCAGCGTCCGTAAACGTGCGCGGGATTCGGACCGGCGCGTGAAGTGAGGCCCGAGAACACAACGAATTTCGCCCGCGAAGCGATCGGCGCGGAGTGCGCGCTTCTGTGCGGGTGATGGCGTGATCGATGCGTGATTTCCAAAGGATTTCACGTTGACGCGCGCGCGAAGTCGTTTAGGTTTGCGGGGACCGGGAGATGAAGAGATGACCGCAGTCCCCCATAACTTGGCGGCCGTCAAAGGCGGCTGGATTGCCAGGCTGCTGGCGATGCTGCGGCTGCCCGCGTGGAAGCGGCGGGACGCGGCGTCGATGCTGGGGAGCGCTTCGTCGACGGATCGCCCCTGGCGCGAGATCGACGCGAGGGGCGCTGTGATCATCCGGGCCCCCGAGGATCTCTCGGAAGAGGAAGCGGTCCGTGTGATCCATGCCCGCGCCCGTGAGGCGATTGCGGCGGGCGCGACGACGCTGATGGTGGACCTTGCGGATGTGATCCGGGCGGACACGAAGATCGTGGCGTGCCTGGTGGTGCTGCGGCGGATGGCGCGACGCTCGGGTTGTGCGCTGGATGTGCGGCTGTCGCCGGCGGTCGCTGCGTGGACGGGCGTGTGCCGTCTGCAACAGGTGATCCACGAAGAAGATTCCCGCCACTCGGCGGCGTAATGCCCTGAACGGGCGAGCGCGCTGCCGCGTCTTTCGTGGAAGATCACGGTACAACTAAGAGCCTACGCTTTGCTTCCGGATGCGTGCCCATGTCGGGTCCGCTTCCGAGCACTGGAGATTCTCATGCGACTGGCTCAATCACTCGTCCTTGGAACGCTTTCCGCCGCGGCCCTGATTGCCGCGGTGAACCTCTCGCCGCTGGTCGGCGCGGCGGCTTCGGCGTCGAGCGATGAGGCGGACAAGGTGGACGCCCCGAAGATCGCGGTGTGCGCGGTCCCGATGCTGGTGAACGAACTGATGGCCTCCGACCGCTTCCAGCCCGACCGCGAAAAGCTTGAAGAGGAACTGAAGGCCGAATACGACGCCCTGTCGGCGGAACTCCGCGAGCTGAGCGAGAAGGGCCGCGGGATGAGTCAGGACGACCCGATGCTGGGCGAGACCATGCAGAAGTTCAACGAACTCAGAGTCAAGATCGGTGAGAAGCAGCGCGAGATCGCCGAGAAGCTCGAGGCCAAGAGCGCTGAGCAACTGCTCGAGTGCTACGAGCTGGCGCGCTCATCGGCCAACGCGATCGCCGAGGGGCTTGGCTACAACTATGTGATGGCGTCGGTCGGCATCGACGAGAAGCTCAGCGGCGACAATGTTGAACTGGCGCTGCGGCAGATGATGGCGCGGCCGGTCATCATGGCGCCCAAGAACGCCGACATCACCGAGGATGTACGGGCGGACCTGAAGCTGTGAGTGCCGTCAGAAAGTCCGTGATGAAACGCTCGTAGGCCGCAAAGTCGGGCGGCAGATCGTTGTGCCCGCATTCAAAGGTCCTGTAAACGGCTCCCGGCGTCAGGTCGGCGAGCCGTTTTCCATGCGCGGGCGGGATCAGCGTGTCCTTCGTGCCGTGCATGATGAGCGTCGGCACGCCGAGCCTGGGCAGCACGCGCGCGTTCTCAAACGGGTGACGGCACAGGAACCCGGGGACGAAGTGCCGCCGGAACATGTCGCGCATGCTGGTGAAGGTGGACTCGACGATGACCGCCGCCGGAGGGTGCGATTCGGCCAGCGCGAGCAGCACACCACCTCCCAGCGAACGCCCGTGGTAGATGATGCGCGACTGATCCACCTCCGGGCGCGTGTCGAGCCATTCGCGGGCGGCCGCAAAGTCGCTGACGATGGTCTGCTGCGAGGGCGAGCCCCGGGAACGTCCGTAGCCGCGATACTCCACCAGCAGTGTGGAGACGCCGAGCCGGCGATACATGTTCACGACTCGTGCGTTGTGATCGATCAGTTCGCCATTGCCGTGGGCAAAGATGATGCAGGCGCCGGGGGTCGCCGCGTCGCGGGAATCGCCGGGCGTGAACCAAGCAATGATCGGCGTGCCATCGACTGCCGGAAGAGTGAACTGCTGCGTGGACGGCAGGCCCTGGAGCACATACGGATCGGGTTCACCGACGGCATATCGCGGGAAGATGAGCGCCCCCTGAAAGAAGAACGCGATTGTCAGCATCACGACGTACACGACGAGCGGCAACATCGCCAGACGCAGCAGCTTTCGCCTGAACGGATGACTTTGGCGCGAGGGAGTTGAACCGGAGCCTGCGTTCACCGCACGACCTTGCCGTGGAGCGTGAGCGTGGTGCGCTGACCGCGCTGGCGACGCCGGCGCTTCGTCGCCGGGAGGGCCCCGCGGATCAGCCATGCGGCCGCGATCGCCGC
>JBGSZV010000128.1:0-6464 GCA_041750235.1 Phycisphaerales bacterium | reverse complement strand
GGTGGACGCCAAGACGGGCAAGCCGATCCCCGGCGCGGCGCGCGGCAAGCCGGTCTCCGGCGGTGTGCCTTGTACGACGTACATCGGCCCCGGCGGCTCGGGGCACTACGTCAAGATGGTGCACAACGGCATTGAATACGGCGACATGCAGCTCATCTGCGAGTCGTACCACTTCATGCGCGATGTGCTGGCGATGAGCAACGCCGACATGGCAAGCACCTTTTCGCAGTGGAATGAGGGCGATCTTGATTCGTTCCTCATCGAGATCACCGCCGACATCATGAAGCAAAAGGACCCGGTGACCGGGAAGGACTTCGTGGACATCGTGCTCGATGCCGCAGGTCAGAAGGGCACCGGCAAGTGGACCATCGCGTCAGCGCTGGATCTTGGCGTGCCAGCGGCGACGATGAGCGAGGCGGTCTTCGCCCGCAACATGAGCGCGATCAAGGATGAGCGGGTTGCGGCGGCGAAGGTGCTCAAGGGGCCGCACATGGCGGCGAACGCGCACTCCCACGGCAGCGGGGAGCACAACTGGATCGACTGCGTCCGTGACGCCCTCTATTGCTCCAAGATCTGTTCGTACGCACAGGGCTTTGCGCTGATGAGCGCGGCCGATCGGTCGAACAACTGGGGGCTCAAGCTTGGCGAGATCGCGGGCATCTTCCGCGGCGGCTGCATCATCCGCGCACGGTTCCTGCAGAAGATCACCGAGGCGTACCAACGCCGCGCCGACCTGCCGAATCTCCTGCTGGATTCCTACTTCGCGCAGACGATCGACCGGCTGCAGAACAACTGGCGGAGCGTGGTGGCGCGGGCGGCGGTGCAGGGGGTTCCTGTGCCGGCGTTCTCCAGCGCGTTGTCGTACTACGACAGCTACCGCAGCGCCAGCCTGCCGGCGAATCTGCTGCAGGCGCAGCGCGACTACTTCGGGGCGCACACCTACGAGCGCGTGGATCAGCCGCGGGGCAAGTTCTACCACCTCGACTGGCCGGAGCCCAAGCGTCCGCAGATCACCGCCTGACCGTTCCTACTCATCAAGGATGCTGCGCCGCGGCATGGCGCTCGCCACCAAGCGGACGTTCTGCGGCACCGCGCCGGTGCTGACGTCCAGATCCTCCTGCGGCGCCGAGTTGACGGTCACATCGATCGTCGAGCGGATGAGACGCGGGCCGACCTCATACTCGAGGGTAAAGACAACGTTGCTCACGCCCGCGATGAGGAGGTAGCTGTTCTCATCGCCACTGACCGGATCGATGAGCACGACGTTGAGGTCGCCGGGGCCGGTGGGCTCGAACTCGAGATCGGGCGGGTCTTCCCCGGGCGCCCAGGTGCGGTGGGGCGCTTCATGTCCCGGGAAGGCCAGTTCGATGCGAGTGATCTGCGTCGCGATGCCGTTGGCGTCGCGGGCGCTGACGTACTCGAAGTAGTCGGCGTTGAGGGGGTTCTGCGCGGAGTTCAGAACGTCGGTGGGGAACGGCCCGAAGTCGCTTCCGGTCCGCACCATGCCGAGGATGCGGTTGACGGCGATGCGCGCGACCACGTGCGCGGATGCCGAGTCGGTCGTCTGCTCGTAGCCCTTGAACATGGCGTTGAGCGCGCCGAGGGTGGCGGTGAGCAGCACCGAGCTGATCGTGATGGCGACCAGCATTTCGATCACGCTGAAGCCGCGACGGGATGTGCGAGTCATGATGGTGGTTGCCATGGTGTTAGTTCTCGATCACGAAGCGGCCTTCCTCGTACGTGCTCGCGATCGGTGCGATCGAGAGGGGCGATGCGAGGCCGTCGGGAAGCGTGAGGTCCGGGTCCCAGTTGAGCTGGACCTTGCCGAAGCCGTTGAATGGAACGGCGCGTCGGACGTAGGTGTTGG
Organism: Phycisphaerales bacterium; assembly: GCA_041750235.1. Taxonomy (GTDB): domain Bacteria; phylum Planctomycetota; class Phycisphaerae; order Phycisphaerales; family UBA1924; genus JBGSZV01. The sequence continues at coordinate 4,597 of JBGSZV010000128.1, read as the reverse complement.
GGGCGATGTCGGCGTCATCGTCGGCGACGCCGTCGTACCAGGCTTCGGTGTGACTGCCGTTCCAGCCGGCAAGAGGAACGAGGTTGCCGCTTTCGTCACGCGCCGAGTCCCAGCCGACATCGGGGGTCCCGTTGCCGTCAAGGTCGGTCATGCCGGAGATGTCAACGCCTTCCTGGTCGCCGTCCTGCGGCCCGAAGTAGCCGAGAGTGATATTGAAGTCGGCGGGGTCACCCGCGGCGTTGCCGTAGAGATCCATGGGCGCTTCGCCATACACCGGCTCGAAGGTCAGGAGGATGACCCCGTCGATGCGGGTGTTGCCGCGGATGTCGAGCACGCCCGCGATGATGGCGCCGCGGAGCCGGACGTCCTGCTCCTGGGGCGAGTTGTTGGTGCCGATGTCGACCGAGTAGTTCGGCAGCATCATCGAGCTGGTCGCGATGGTGTCGAGGTCGTCGCTGTCGGGGTTGTACCGCGGATCATCGGGGTACTGCGGGTGCTCATCGGTGAATCGGGTGGCGCCGGTGAACTGCAGCTTGTTGCGGACCTGGGTGAAGATCTGGGGCTGGTCGGCGACGATCGAACCCACGAAGGTGCAGTTGTGGAAGCGGATGTTGTTGGCGATGCGCTTGGTGTTGGTGCACTGATCGCTCGCGTTGCCGTCGCCGTTGAGGTCGACGTTGACGATGAGCGGGTCGGGGAGCTGGTCGTACCCCGGGGCGCCTTCCTGGCTGTAGCTGGTGTCGAGGGCCGACTCGCTCTCGGCGGGGGGCGGCGGGAACTTCAACGTCAACTGGCCGGTGGCGGGGTTGCGTTCCTCCTCGCCGTAGAACGTCCAGGAGGGGTGCGAGTTGTTCTGGTAGCACTCGACGCGTGTGACGCCTGCGAATGAGCAGTTGATGAACAGCCCGTTGTTGCCCATCGGGATGGTGACGTTCTTGAAGTGCAGGTTTTCGTACACGGGTCGCGCATACCAGTCGGCGGGCGACGGCGAGCCATAGGGCGTCGATTCGATGCGGGTGTCGGGCTCCCAGTCGTCGCCCATCTGCTCCTCAACCTGTTCCTGGAAGCTGCCGGGATCCTCGGCGATATCGATCAGCGCCTCGGTGGCGGCCTCGAAGCTGGCGGCGGTGATGAGCGGGGCCTCGGCGCTGGTGGCGTCGAAGGTGACGGGCACCTCGTTGGTGCCGGTGCGGATGGCGCCGCGGACGAACTGCTGGTAGTCACCGAAGGCCACGTTGAAGTCGTCGTGCGCCGATTCCCAGTCGCTGCGGGAAGCGCGGAAGTAGACGCTGCCGCGGACCTTGGCGTACTGGTCCTTGTAGTCGAGAACGCCGTCGCGGTAGCCGAGGGTGACGTCATCGGCGTCGACGTCCTCGTTATCGGTGAGGCCGTCGTTGTTGTTGTCACGGAAGGTGGTGAAATCCCACGCACCGTTCACGAAGTCGCCGTTGGAGCGACCGTTGCGGTTGCGGTCAGGCTTGCCGGAGTCGATGAGCATCGAAAGCGCGTTGTCGACGGAGAACTCGCTGCTGATGCCTTCGTTCGACGTGCCGTCGGTCAGGCTCTCAGCCAGGGCGACCTTGCCGTCGTTGTTGGAGTCGTAGTGATTCAGGAAGATGTCAAAGTCATCCACGGTGTTGTCGCGGGTGGAGTCGTCGAAGGCGTTGTCGGCCTGACCGTTGTTGTCGTAGTCGGTGCCGTTGATCGCGGAGAGGCCCTGGGACTCGACCGCGTGGTTGACGCGGAGACGGTTGTCGCCGTTGACATCGTGCGCGAGGACCTGGGCGTAGAAGTCGTCGAGCTTGTCATTCAGCACGTTGTCCAGGCCGTAGAAGTCGCTGCGGATGACCAGGGGCGGCCCGTCGAGGCTGTCGAGGGCGGCACTGTTGTAGAGCACGCCGAGCGGCCCGTTCACCTGCACGTCGCGGCCGATCATCATGCGCGTCGGCCCGAGGATGGCGTGCTTCACGGTCTTGGTGATATTGAAGTACTGCTGCGCGGTGCGGGTGACCCAGCGGCGGCGCGAGTAGTCCCAGTCGTAGCCGGTGGTGACGACCAGCACGCGGCCGAGGTTGTCCGGCGGGACGTAGCTGATCTGGACCGCGGTGACGATCACGCCCTCGGCGTCCTTCTGCACGCCGATGGGGCTCGTGACGACCCAGCCGTCGGGAGCGGTGGGGAGGACGATCGGCGCGGCGGCGTTGCTGCCGTCCTGGGCGACGACGTTCTCCGATGCGTCGGCATCGTGGTGGTACTGGAGGGCCGCCATGATGCTGGTCGGGGGGGTTGCCTCGTCGCGTCCGTCGGTGGGCGCCAGCACGCTGACGGCAGGGTTGCCCGAATACGTGCCCAGCCAGAGTTCAGATGCGTACTCAGGAGTGATGCGGCCCTTGGAGACGACGAATCGCGCCGCGGCTTCGCGCAGGCGCGCGGCGGCGATGCCCATGCCGGTGTCCACGCTGCCGAGCGTGCGGGTCACGTGCAGGTGCGACGACGCGGTCCGCAGGTTGCCCTGTGTCACGACGGCCATCGCGACCGCGAGTGATCCGAACATCACGAGGAACATCATCGCCAAGATGCCGACGACTCCTCGCCGCGTCACGACCACGCGCCGACGACCGCACCCCTTGCGATTCAACTTCAACTGCGACATGTTCCTTGCTCCATCAACACCTGCCGACCGCTGATCTGGACCATGCCGATCCCCACGAGGCGAGTCGCGAGGGCTCACGGAGGAACGATCCACGAGACAACTGAGACTGCGGGCGAGTTTTCGGCGTCCCACTGACCCTGGTAGAGAATCGTGACGGTGACCCGCAGCGGGAACTGATCGAGACGGCGAACGACCACGCCGTCCACGAGGGTCTCCTCCGCGAGATCGACGTCGTCCGAGAAGTCGTAGGGGTTGACCTTCTCGACGCTGACGCACTGTGTCCAGCCGCGCATCGAGACCGGGCTCACTTCGCCATCGACCTCGACGGTCTCGGCGCTGCCGTCCCAGTTCATCTGCGGGATGATCTCGCCAAAGGCGTTGATCGGCCCCGGGAAGCGGCGGGTCATCGTGAAGCCTTCGGGGAAGTCGGTAGCGGCGCCGAAGACGCAGCCGTCGAGATCGTCAAGGTCGTCGATGTCGGCGATGGTGGTCTCGCCGGCCTCCGCGCCCCAGCCGGTGAGCGACGCCTCGTTGCCGGGCGTTGAGAAGTAGAGGCCGCCGGAGAAGCGGTCGTGCCGCGGGTAGTTGCGGCTCATCTCGCGCAGCTCGGCGGCGAGATAGGTCGCGGCGGACGACTGCGTCGACCATTGATTGGTGACGAGGAAGCTGCGCTGGGCGTTGATGATCGCGATGATGCCGACGCCGATGATCACCAGCGCCAACATCGTCTCGAGCAGCGTGAAGCCGCGCGGCTGACAGGAACGAAGGGCTCGCATCGCGGTCTCCCTCGGCGTCGCGTGGCCAGGGTTCGACCCCGGCGCGCACGCTCCACGCCTCCAGGAGAACTATCGGTTACTTCACGATCTGGCTCATCTTGAAGATGGGCAGGATGATCGCCATCGCGATGAATCCAACGATTGAGCCCATGATGATGATCATGAGGGGCTCGATCATGCTGGTAACCTGCTTCACCGCGTCCCGTAACTGCTTGGCGTAATAGCGCGCCACCTCGTCGAGCACCTCGCCGAGCTTACCGGACTCCTCGCCCGCGCCGATCATCTGCACGACGGCATGGGGCAGCAGCTTGGTCTGCGAGAGGGGCTGCGTGATCTTCTTGCCCTGCTTCACCGCCGCGAACACGCCTCGCCACATGCGGCGGTACAGCGTGTTGCCGGAGATGTCACCGGTGATGGCGATCGTGTCGAGCATCGGGACGCCGGCGTTCACCAGCTCGCCCATGGTCTGCAGCGAGCGTGAGATGTAGAGGGCGCGGAAGAGCTTCTTGAAGATCGGCGTGGACAGCTTGGCCTTGTCGAACCAGATGCCGCCAAACTCGGTGCGGACGAAGGCGATGAACCCGCCCAGAAGCATGAAGAAGCCGATGGCGATGATCACCCAGTTGGCGCGGAACGCCGCGGAGAAATCCATGAGGAAGGTCGTCGCCCAGGGGAGGGCGTCTTCCTTGCCCTTGAACACGCCCGCGAACTTGGGCAACACGAAGGTCAGCAGGAAGATCGTGACGCCCACTGCCATCGTCGCGATGACGCTGGGGTAGATCATGGCGCCGATGACCATCTTCTTGGTTTCGATCTGCTGCCCGAGGAACGCCGCAATGCGGTCGAGCATCTTGCCGAACGAACCGGACATTTCCGAGGCGCGGACCATGTTGATGTAGAGCGGGTTGAAGAGCTTGGGATGGCGTCCGAGTGCTTCGGAGAACTGCTTGCCGCTCTCCACGTCGCTCTTGAGGCCCAGGATGATCTGCTTGAACTTGGCGTGCTCGGTCTGCTCGGCGATGCCGTCGAGCGCGGTGCGCAGGCCGATGCCGGCGCGGATCATGACGGCGAGCTGGGTGGTGAAGTCCAGCACGTGCTTCATGCTCGGCCGGCCGGCGTTAAGTTCCTTGAAGCGTGTGGAGAGGGCGGTGCCGCCGGCGAGGCGTCC
>JBGSZV010000127.1:0-23909 GCA_041750235.1 Phycisphaerales bacterium | reverse complement strand
CAACGCCGCCCGCGCCACGCCCCTGGCAGCCATGGTCCCGCGGGCCACCCCCGCGAATCGACGCGGCGTGATCCTTCTCGGAGTGGCGGGCCTCGTCGGAATCGCGATCCAACTCGCCATCATCGGGCTCAGCACCGACGGCCAGTTCATGTTCTGGGGCTACGCCACGCTCGGCCTGCCCGCGATGTTCATCGGGTACTTCCTCGTGGGTGTGCCCCTGTGCCTCCTCATGGCCTGGGTGCTCGGGCCGGTCTTCTCGCTCCTACTCGGGTTGCCGCGCCGCCTGCTGCGCCGCAGCCTCGCCCGCACCCCCTTCCGCAACGGCTTCACCGCCGGTGCGCTCATGGTCGGCCTCGCGATGATGGTCTCCATCTGGACCAACGGCAACGCGCTCCTCCGTGACTGGCTCTCGAACATCGAGTTCCCCGACGCCTTCGTCCACGGCTGGCTCGGCCTCACCCCGGAATCCCAGCGCGCCATCGAGCGCCTGAACTTCGTCACCGAGACCTGCGCCCTCACCATGTTCAAGACCGAGGACGCCCCCTTCGGTGTCCAGAGCCTGCGCCCGGTCAAAACCACATTCATCGCCTTTGAGCCCGATCCCTTCTTCCGCATGACCAAGCTGCACTGGGTGGACGGCGATCCGGCCTACGCCCAGAAGCGCCTCAACGAGGGCGGCGCGGTGCTGATCGCCCGCGAGTTCGCCATCGCCCGCCCCGGCATGGGCGTCGGCAAAACCGTTACCGTCACCCACAACCGCAAGAAGCACGACTTCGAGATCGTCGGCATCGTCTCTTCGCCCGGGCTCGACATCGTCGGCAAGAGCACCGACATCGGCAAGGAACAGGCGGACCTCTCGATCCACTGCATTTTCGGCAGCCGCGGCGATCTCAAACGCGTCTTTCGCAACGAAGCGATTCACTTGATCCAGGTCGGTGTCAAGCCCGAGAGCAAGCTCAACGACCGGGCCATTCAGGCGATGATCCACGGCGCGCTGGGCGGCAAGCCGCTCCTGGTCGGCTCCGGCCGCGAGATGCGCGAGGGCATCCTGATGATGGGCCGCTCGAGCATGAAGATCGCCAGTGCCGTCGCGGTGGCGGCGATGGTGATCGGCTGTCTCGGCGTCGTGAACATCGTCGTGGCGGGAATCGATGCGCGCCGTCACGAGTTCGGCGTCCTGCGTGCCGTGGGCGCGGGTCGCGGCCTCCTCGCGCGGCTGCTCATCGGTGAGGTGCTCATTATCACCACGACCGCCGGCGTCCTCGGAACATTGATGGGCATCCAGGGAAGCTGGGCCGGCATCCGCCTGCACCGCATGCTCGCCGGCCTCGAACTGAATCTCCGTCCGCCGCCCGAACCGATCGCGCTCGGGTGGGCAATGCTCTTCACGCTGACGCTGGTGTTCGTCGTGCCGATCATCCTCCGCGTGGCATGGCGGAGACCGCGGGAACTGCTGGGGGCGACACGAGGCTGAATCGAGGCGTTATCGTCGGTGCTGCTGACGGAACCTCTCGTAACTGTCGTACAGTCGGCGGAGTTCTTCCGGTCGGTCCGCAAACAGAAGTCGATCGACGCCGGGCTCGCTGCATAGCAGCGCGACTCGCCCGCCGCGAAACAAGACTAAGCCCTCGAAAGCGCAGAGCTCCCACAGACGCTCAAAGTCTGAGAGATCCACTTCGGCAATTGTTGTGTTCAGGCCAAAGGCGACCCGTCCAATGCCGAATGATGTCTGTCCAGTGAGCCAGTTTGCAATCACCGCCCATTTCGCACGCGCCAGCGGAAAACACTTCGAAGCGTCGACATGCCGTTCAATGTCGTATGCATACTGCAAGTGCGCAATACCCTTCGATAGCGTCCGCTCGCGTCGATTGGGAGCGATGAAATTCTCGATGAATGTGCGTTCGTCCTCGAGCACGCCACGATTCTACCCCTGCCTAGAATCGACCCGATGCTCCAGACCGACCGCCGCTTCCAAGTCGTCTCCCCCTACAAGCCGATGGGCGACCAGCCCGCGGCGATCGCCGAGCTCCGCGCCCGTATGGACAAGGGCGAGAAGCACAACGTCCTCCTCGGCGCCACCGGCACCGGCAAGACCTTCACCGTCGCCCACCTCATCGAGGCCGTCCAGAAGCCGACGCTGATCCTCAGCCACAACAAGACCCTGGCCGCGCAGCTCTTTGAAGAGATGCGTGAGCTGTTCCCACACAACAGCGTCAACTACTTCGTCTCCTACTACGACTATTACCAGCCCGAGGCGTACATCCCCCAGCGCGACATCTACATCGAGAAAGACTCCTCACGCAACGACGACCTCGACCGCCTCCGCCTCGCCGCCACCAGCGCGCTCCTCTCCCGCCCCGACACCATTGTCGTCGCCTCCGTCTCCTGCATCTTCGGCCTCGGCTCGCCGCAGGCCTACCAGCAGCGCGTCATGCCGATCCGCAGCGGCGAGCACCTCGACCGCCGCAAGTTCCTCCTCGGCCTGACCGAGATGCAGTACCAGCGCTCCGACATCGAGTTCAAGCGCGGCCAGTACCGCGTCCGCGGCGATGTCATCGAGCTCTACCCCGCGTACGAGCAGTTCGCCGTGCGCGTCGAGATGTTCGGTGATGAAGTCACCTCCATCGCCCTCATCAACCCCATCAGCGGCGAAGTCCTCGCCGAAGAAACCGCCTTCTTCGTCTTCCCCGCGGTCCACTACGTCACCGAGGAGGGCACCCTCGACGGCGCGATCGCCAACATCCGCGCCGAGCTCGACCACCGCGTTCTCCAGCTCCGCTCCGAGGGCAAACTTCTCGAAGCCCAGCGCCTGCTCGCCCGCACCAAGTACGACCTCGAGATGATCCAGGAGGTCGGCTACTGTCAGGGCATCGAGAACTACTCGCGCCACCTCGACGGCCGCAAACCCGGCGAGAAGCCCTACACGTTGATGGACTACTACAACTTCGGCCCGTCGGGCAAGAACAACTGGCTCATGATCATCGACGAGAGCCACGTCACCATGCCGCAGGTCCGCGCGATGTACAACGGCGATCAGGCGCGCAAGACCGTCCTCGTTGAGCACGGCTTCCGCCTCCCCAGCGCCCTCGACAACCGCCCGCTCAAGTTCGAGGAGTTCGAGGCCTTCGTGCCGCAGGTCGTGTACGTCAGCGCCACCCCCGGCCCCTACGAACTCGCCCAGACCGGCGGCGTGGTCACCGAGCAGATCATCCGCCCGACCGGCCTCGTCGATCCGGTCCTCGACGTCCGCCCGGCGCGCGGCCAGGTCGCCGATCTCCTCGTCGAATGCAAGCTGCGGGCCGAGCGCGGCGAACGGGTGCTCATCACCGCCCTCACCAAGCGCCTCTGCGAGGACCTCACCAACTACCTCCACGACCAAGGGCTCAACGTCCGCTACCTGCACTCGGAGATCGAAACGCTCGAACGCATCCAGATCCTCCGCGAGCTGCGCGAGGGCGCGTTCGATGTGCTGGTGGGCGTCAACCTGCTCCGCGAGGGCCTGGACCTCCCCGAAGTGTCGCTCGTCTGCATCCTCGACGCCGACAAGACCGGCTTCCTCCGCAGCCCCACCAGCCTCATCCAGACCATCGGCCGTGCCGCCCGCAACGCCGAGGGCCGGGTCATCATGTACGCCGACACGATGACGCCCGCGATGAAGGACGCCATCGAAGAGACCGAACGCCGCCGCGTCAAGCAGCTCGCCTTCAACAAGGCCAACAACATCACCCCCGAGACCATCAAGAAAGAGATCCGTCGCGGCATGGAAATGGAGCTCAAGGCCCGCAAGACCGCCCGCCAGGCGTTCCGCGGCAGCGAGCCGGAGATGGAAGTCGCAGAACTGGTCCGCATGCTCGAAGTCGAGATGCTCGAAGCCGCCCAGAGCCTCGAGTTCGAGAAGGCCGCCGCCCTTCGCGACCAAGTCCAGAAACTCAAGCACGGCAAGGACGCCGAAGCCCTTTCCCGCAAGATCAAACGCTCCGAGGTCGATGGCGGCGAGGACGGCCGTCCCGCCGAGAAGCGCCCCGGCATGCCCGGCACCCGCGCCCGCAAGAAGAGCAAGAAGTCCAGCCGACGCGGCGAGCCCCGCGGATAACTCAAACGCCTCGTCAGGAATCGCGCCACGGAAGCCAAAATCACTCTCTGTGAAGTCTGTGTCTCTGCGGTGCACTCTTCCGATACATCAGGGCCATGAATCGCCTCGTCACAACGAATCTCGCCCGCGTCGACCCCGACACCCTGCCCCCCAAGGCGCGGCTCGGCGCCACGCGCGTGCTCTTCCTCTCCACGCAGATCCTCGGCCTCAAGGTCTTCACCAGCGAGCTTGAGAACCGGACCAACCTGCGCGACGACATCGACGCCGTCCACGTCCGCCTCGTCGCCCCGCGATCAATGAAGATCCTCGGCAAGTCGATCCCCGGCCTGCGCGGGTACGACTTCCACTCCTACCGCTATCTCCGCATGTGGGGCAGCCGCGTCGGCCGCTGGCTCCGCGGGCCGCTGCACCATCAGCACTTTGACGTCATCCACATTACCACCCAGAACAACGCACTCGGCATCCTCCGCCTTCCGAGGGACTGCAAGGCCAAGGTCGTGATCGACATCGACGCCACGGCACTCCAGGAAGCCCGCGAGTTCAACTACGGCATGTTCGACCGGCGGCCCATCATCCGCGCCGAACGCAAGATCTTCGCCCGCGCCGACCTCGTCGCCTGCTGGAGCGAATGGGCCCGCCGGTCGGTCGTCGCCGACTACAACGTTGCCGACGAACGCACCTGCGTCACCCGCGTCGGCGTCAGCATCCCCCGCACCAGCCGAACTGCCCTCGCCGAGAAGGACCGCACCGACCGCCAGCCCCGCATCGCCTTCGTCGGCAACGCGTGGGAGCGCAAGGGTGGTCACCGGCTCCTCAAGTGGCACCAGGAGCGCTGGAAGGACCGCGCGGAGCTTCACATCTTCGGCGCCGGCGCCGCCCGCGACGACTCAGCAAAGAACGTCGTCTGGCACGGCTCCACGCCGCGAGATGAGCTGCTCGGCAAGCTCCTGCCCACCATGGACATCTTCGTTCTGCCCACACGCGAGGACACGCTGGTTCTCGCCGCCGTCGAGGCGCAGGGCGTCGGCGTTCCGGTCGTCATCAGCAAGCTCGCCGGCATCGCGACCGACGTGGTCAAAGACGGCGAGACGGGAATCCTTTGCGACGTGACCGACGACGCCGCGTTTATCGCTGCCGTGGAGAGGCTGCTCGGCGATCCAGCGCTCCGCCAGCGGATGAGCGAGGCAGGCCGGGCCTTCGTGGCGGCCGAGTGGGGCGCGGACGACTGGTACACCCGGCATCTGGACCGGCTGGTCGCCCTCGCCAAAAACTGACTTCCGGCATCTAAAAGCGATACCCAACCGAATCCCCAACAGGCTATGATCCCAGCCTGTGTGAGAGGGAGAAGTTGCGTGCCTGTGAAGTCGCCCGCCGTGAAGCCGTCGAAGAAGCCGAAATCCGCGTCCCCCGCCCCGGTTCATCCGGTGATTGTGGAGGTCAATGGCGTCTCACAGCAGGCCGCCCCTGCGGTGTCGCGCCGACGCGAGGCCCCCGACCGCTTCATCCGCGTCCGCGGCGCCCGCGAGCACAACTTGAAGGGCGTGGATGTCGACATCCCTCGCGACCAGCTCGTGGTCGTGACGGGCCTCTCGGGCTCAGGCAAGTCATCGCTCGCCTTCGACACGATCTTCGCCGAGGGCCAGCGCAAGTACATGGAGTCTCTCTCCGCGTACGCCCGCCAGTTCCTCGATCAGCTCAAGAAGCCGGATGTCGAGGGCGTAGAGGGCCTCCCCCCCACCATCGCCATCGAGCAGCGCACCAGCGGCCACAATCCCCGCTCCACCGTCGCCACCAGCACCGAGATCTACGACTACCTCCGCCTCCTCTTTGCTCGTTGCGGCCACCCCACCTGCTGGGCGCCAACCAAAACGAAAAAGGACGGCAGCGTCACCGAACGCTGCGGCCAGCCGATCGCGGCCAGCAACCCCAGCCAGATCGCCGATGCCGTCGCGCGCATGCCCGACGGCACCAAGCTCATGATCCTCGCGCCGGTCATCCGCGAGAAGAAGGGTTTTCACACCGAGGTCCTCGAAGACCTGCTCAAGAAGGGATTCATCCGCGCCCGCGTCAACGACGCCATTGTGGACCTGCGCGAGACCCTCCGCATCGCGCAGACCGGAGGCTCCGAGAAGGCCGACAATCCGCTGGGCTTGGGGCGCTACGAAAAGCACTCCGTCGCCGCCATCGTTGACCGCATCGTCGTCAAGCCCGACGCTCGGCAGCGTCTCGCCGAAAGCGTGGAGACCGCGCTCAAGCTGGCTGAGGGCAACGTCATTATCAGCGTCGAAGAGTCGGCCGAGAAGTGGGCCGACACCATCTACTCCGAGAAATACGCCTGCGCCATCCACCCCGAGTGCGCCCTCGCCGAACTTGAGCCGCGCATCTTCTCCTTCAACTCCCCTTTCGGCGCCTGCCCCGAGTGCGACGGCATCGGCACTCTCATGGAGTTTGATGAGGCCCTCGTCATCCCCAATGACACGCTGAGCCTCGCCGACGGCGCCGTCGCCGCATGGAACAAGAACGGCCCCGTCCGCGCCTGGTTCAACCGCAAGCTCAAGCGCTTCTGCAAGGACTTCAACGAGTCCTACCACCGACCCGTCAAGACGTACGACGAAGAGCGCCGACGCATCCTCCTCCACGGCACCACCGCCGAAGACGCCCGCAAGTGGGGCAAGAAGTTCGAAGGAGTCATCCCCAACGTCACCGAATGGTGGGGAACCACCGAGAACGAGGGCGTCAAGGAATGGCTCAGCGGCTTCATGAGCCAGACGCCGTGCAAAGCGTGCCACGGCGACCGCCTCCGCATCGAGTCGCTCAGCGTCATGATCGGGTGCGACGAGAAGCTGCCCGATGAAGTGATCGAAGAGCGCAAGCGCCACGCCCTCTCCGCCGACCCCCACCGCCTCAACATCGGCGACTTCACCAAGCTCAACATCGGCGAGGCCGTGCGCACGATCGACTCGCTCAAGCTCTCCAAAGAGCACCGCACCATCGCGCAGCCGATCATCAAGGAAGTCCGCTCGCGGCTCGGGTTCCTTCAAAGCGTCGGCCTTGAGTACCTCTCGCTCGACCGCAAGACCGCCACCCTCTCCGGCGGCGAGGCCCAGCGCATCCGTCTCGCGACGCAGGTCGGCAGCGGCCTCGTCGGCGCGTGCTACGTCCTGGACGAACCCACCATCGGCCTCCACCAGCGCGACAACACCCGCCTGATCTCCACCCTCCGCCACCTCGCCGACATCGGCAACACCGTCATCGTCGTCGAGCACGACCGCGAGATGATCGAGTCCGCCGATTACCTCCTGGACCTCGGCCCCGGCGCGGGCGTTCACGGCGGCAACATCGTCGCCCACGGCACCGTGGCCGAAGTCTGCGTGCACCCCGACTCGCTCACCGGCCTGTACCTCTGCGGCAAGCGGGATGTCGAGCTGCCCGCCAAGCGGCGAACGCTCAGCGAGAAGAAGGCGATCGTCATCAAGGGGGCCAAGCAGAACAACTTGAAGGGCGTGGATGCAACCTTCCCCCTCGGTGGGATCGTCTGTGTCACCGGCGTCTCCGGTTCCGGCAAGAGCACGCTCGTCAACGATATCCTGTTGCTCGCCGCTAAGAAACAGGTCACCGGCTCGCGCGTCAAACCCGGCGCACACACCAAGATCACCGGCCTGCAGCACGTCGATCGCGTGATCGAGGTCGATCAAACCCCGATCGGCCGCACGCCCCGCTCGAACCCCGCCACCTACACCGGCTTCTTCGACGACGTCCGCAAGGTTTTCGCCCAGACCAAGGAAGCCAAGATCCGTGGCTACGAGCCCGGACGCTTCAGCTTCAACGTGAAGGGCGGACGCTGCGAATCGTGCCAGGGACAGGGCACCAAGAAAATCGAGATGCACTTCCTCTCCGATGTCTTCGTCGAGTGCGAAGTCTGCAAGGGCACGCGCTACAACCGCGAAACGCTCGAAGTCACCTATCGCGGCAAGAGCGTCGCGGACGTCCTGAACCTCACCGTCGAGGAAGCCTGCTCGTTCTTCGAGAACCACCCCAAAATCCAGCGCTTCGTCCAGTGCCTCCACGATGTCGGCCTCGACTACGTGAAGCTCGGCCAGCCCTCCACCGAACTCTCCGGCGGCGAGGCCCAGCGCATCAAGCTCGCCACCGAACTCGGCCAGGCCGCCTCCGGCCACACCCTCTACATCCTCGACGAACCCACCACCGGGCTCCATTTCGAGGATGTCCGCAAGCTCATGGAGGTCCTGCAGCGACTCGCCGAAGCCGGCCACACGCTGGTCGTCATCGAGCACAACCTCGACGTCATCAAGTGCGCCGACTGGATTGTGGACCTCGGCCCCGAAGGCGGCGACGGCGGCGGCACCATCGTCGCCAGCGGCACGCCCGAAGAGGTCGCCAAGGTTAAAGCCAGCCACACCGGCCGATACCTCGTGCCGTTGCTCAAGCGGCGTCCCAACGCCTAGGCTCTGGGCGCATGACGCGCCGACATCTGGCACTTTTCATTCTGATCATCTCAGTCGTCGATGGCCTGATCATCGGCGCCGCGATCAGCGCCACGGGTCATCCGGCGATGGGCATTCCGATTGGGATCACGGTGATGGTCCTGCCGTGGGTGGTACTGGCGGCCGCGGGCCCGGCGATCTGGTCCATGATGGGATTGAGCCGGGTGCAGAGCCGCTTCCCGTTGCGCGACCCCGCGGTGTTCACACCGAACACCAAGGTGATCTCCATGGCCGCCCGCCAGCGCTGGATCGGCATCAACAACTGCATCGAAGCCGTCGCGGACGACGACCACCTGCACATCCGGCTGGCGCTCCCGGGGCCTGCCAAACGCTGCGGTGTGTCGATCCCCTGGGAGGCCGTCACGTCGATCAACGCCGAGAAGCGCATCGCACGCATCGATATCCTGGACGTGCCACCGCTCTGGGTGCCGGCGCCACTCGTTCAACGCGAACTTGAGGTCCGCGCCACACCCCTGCCCGACGAGCCGGTCCACACTGCTTAACTGCAGCACGCCCGGTCGTTCGCACGCCGGTGACCTCAGCTGACGATCGCCCCCGGCGCGATCTCCGCCGCCGGGGTCAGCACGATCACGTTCCGCTGGATGTTGGGATCCGCCGCCGCCGCATCCTTCGGGGCGTCGCTCGCCGCCAGCAGCATGCCCCGCGACTCCTCGCCCCGGATCACCCGCGGCGCCAGGTTGGCCACGATCACGATCAGCTTTCCGACCAGTTGCTCGGCGGTGTAGTACCCCCGGATGCCCGCACAGATCTGGCGCGGGGTCCCGCTGCCGTCGTCGAGCTGAAGCTTGAAGAGCTTGTCGGCGTTGGGGTGGTTCTCGGCGTGGACCACCTTGGCAACCCGGAGGTCCACCTTGGCGAAATCATCGAACGTGATGGTCGGCTTGGGCTCGGCCACTGGGGGCTCCTGGCTGGGGTTTCGATCCGAACACCCCTAGTCTAGCGGGTCCGAAATCGAAGCAGAAAGTGCGCGAAGGCCGATACCCTTAGACGCCTTCTTTGCAGGAGACCGATCGCCTTGAACCCCGCTGTCATCCGACGTTCATTTGTCGTCCTCGGCCTGCTCGCCACCGCCTCCCTCGCCTCAGCGCAGGCGCTGCAGGGCAAGCTCCAGGGCCTCATCGGCGGCGCCAAGCTCGGCAGCGCCAAGGTCGGCGTGGTCATCATGGACCCCGAGTCCGACACCGTCCTCGCCGCCTACCGGGGCGACGACTCCTTCATTCCCGCTTCCAACATGAAGCTGCTCACCAGCGGCTCCGCCCTCACCATTCTCGGCGCGGACTTCACCTTCAAGACCCAGCTCATCCACCAGCCCGAGGCCGGCAACCGCATCATCGTCAAGGGCGCCGGCGACCCCGCCTTCGGCGATCCCGAGCTTCTGGAAACCATGAAGCTCACCGTCGACAACCTGCTCGAAGCATGGGTTCAGGCCGTCAAGAAAGCCTGCCCCGACGGCATCGGGGAGCTCGTCATCGACGACCGCGCCTTTGACCGCGAGTACGTCCACCCCACATGGCCCGTCGGCCAGCTCAATCGCTGGTACTGCGCCGAAGTCTCCGGCCTCAGCTTCCACACCAACGTCCTGGCGATCTTCGCCAAGCCGCGCTCCCCCGGCCAGCCGCCCAGCGTCACCATCGAGCCCCGCGCGCCCTGGATCGAAGTCCAGAACCGCGCCCGCTCCATCAAGACCGGCCAGCAGACCGCCTGGGCCGCCCGCTCGCCCGAGAGCAACAGCATCACCCTCAACGGCGACGTGCGCTACGGCAACGATCCCATCCGCGTCACCATCCATGACAATGCCAACTTCTTCTCGCGCCTCCTCGCCGATCGCCTGACCCGGGCCGGCCTGCCGCCGCGCGACGTCCGCGTCGCCTCCGAAAACGAAGACCTTCAGGGCGGCACCGTTATCCACACCATCGCCACCGCGCTCGACACCGCCCTCGCCCGCTGCAACGAGGATTCGCACAACCTCTACGCCGAGTGCTTCATCAAGCGCATGGGCCACGAGATCTCGGGCGCTCCCGGGAGCTGGCGCAACGGCGCCAGCGTCATCCGCATGGCGGTCAATCAGCGACTCGGCGAGGGCGCCGCCCGCGACCTCCTGATCGCCGACGGCAGCGGCATGTCACGCGAGAACAAAGTCTCCCCCATGCTGCTCGCCGAATGGCTCACCTCGTTCCACCACGACGAGCGACTCGGCCCGCTGATGCACGAGAGCCTGCCCATCGGCGGGCGCGAGGGCACCCTCGACGACCGCTTCAAGGCCCGCGTTCCAAAGAACGAGGTCCGCGCCAAGAGCGGCTACCTGACCGGTGTCTCCGCCCTCTCCGGCTTTGTGACGCACCCTTCGAGCGGCCGCCGTGTGGTCTTCTCGATCATCACCAACGACAAGCCCAACTCGGTCGCAACCAGTTCAGTCCGCGAGTTCGAGGAACGGGTTGTTCTTCTCGCCGACCAGTGGCTCACCCAGCACGCCGAGCCCGAACGCCAGCTCGGCGGCCGCTGATCCTCACGCCAGGACATCGCCCGTCATGGTCAGCATGCTCGCGCTGCCGATCCGCACCGGCACGATGCGCCCTGTGTAGTCCTCGGGTGTCCGCCCATCGGGGCAGTCAAAGACGACGATCAGATCGCCCTCGGTCCGGCCCGTCATCTGCACGCGCGACTCGGGCTCTTCCGACTCTGTCGCCGGCGGCGACAGCTCGCAAGACGCCACCCGCTGCTCATCACTCGCGTTAATGGTCAGCCCGACATAGCCGTGTGCGTGCGATTCCGCCGCCGGGGCGGGACGCTTCTTCTTCCGCTCGCGGGCGCTGACCCCTTGCACGAAAACGTCCAGTGTCCGCCCGATCTGCTCCTGCGCGATCTCGTCGGAGATGCGCTGCTGCAGCGCGAGCAGGTCATTGCAGCGCTTGCGCTTCACCTCTTCGGGAACATCGTCCGCGAGGCGATCGAACGCGGTCGTCCCGGGCCGCGGCGAGTACTTGAAGATGAAGCAGTTCTTGTAGCGGGCCTTGCGCAGCAGTTCCTCGGTCGCGCGGTAGTCCTCGTCCGTCTCGCCGCAGAACCCGACGATAATGTCGCCCGCGATCGTCAGCGGACGTCCGATCTCCGGCTGATCCAGGATCGCCCGCGCCCGGTCGATGAACGCCAGGTACTCCGCGACGCTGTAACCGCGATTCATCCGTGTCAGGATCGCATCCGAGCCGCTCTGCCCGGGGATGTGCAGATACCGGCAGATCCGCGGCGAATCGCGGATCACCTCCAGCACATCGTCCCCAAAGTCCCGCGGGTAACTGGTCACGAACCGCAGCCGCTGGATCGACGGCACTTCATCGTGGATCCGTTTGAGCAGGTCGGCAAAGGTCGTCGTGTGCTGACCTGCAAAGGGGTCGCGTTTGTGGCCGCCGGCGTAGGAACGTCCCTTCTGCGGCTGCGCCACGCCGTTGACCGTGACCATCGACCCGTGCTCGAAGCGGTAGTGGTTCACCGTCTGGCCGAGCAGCGTGATCTCGATCACCCCGGCGTCCGCGAGTTTCCTGCACTCCTCGACGATGTGGTCCGGCGGCCGGTGCACCTCCGCGCCGCGGGTGTGCGGCACCACGCAGTACGTGCAGAACTTGTTGCAACCGCGTGTGATGCGGACGTACGCCGAGCCGTTGTGGTCATCCGGCGATACCGCGCGCGACAGGTCCAGCATCTCCAGCGTGTCCTGCGCGGCGGCCAACGTCGCCGAGCGCCGACTCGCCGATCCCTGCAAAGCGATCTGCACCATCTTCGGCGACTTCGGACCCGAGAGGTCCTCCGCCGCCAGGCTCTCCTTGGTCCGCAGCGCGTTGTCGAGCAGCCCCGGCAGCTTGTCGAGTTCCGCCGGACCGCACAGCACATCCACCGCCGGGAACCGCCGGAGCATCTCCGTGCCGTCACGCTCCGCCATGCACCCCAGCACGCCGACCACCAGCGACGGGTCGGTTTCCTTCCGTACCCGCATCTCACCAAGCCGCGACCGCACCTTCTGCTCCGCGTGGTCGCGGACCGAGCAGGTGTTGTAGAGCACCACGCTCGCCTCTTCCGGGCGATCCGTGAAGCGGTACCCCAGCGCGCGCAGCGAACCCGCCACCAGTTCCGAGTCCAACTCGTTCATCTGGCAACCGAAGGTTTCGAGATAGACGCTGTGCGAGGCCATGGTTCAGGGTCGATCAGTGTAGAAGCCATCCCCGCCCGACGGGAGCAAAAAGAAAACCGGCCCGCCGAGGCGGGCCGGTGAAGAACTGGCGTGCAGGTCAATTGCAACTGTTTCCGAAGTTCGTCAGCCATACCTGCCAATCACCAGCTTCCTTAAATCCTGAGCCGTTCAGGTCGCCATCAAGGCATGTGGGCAGGGCTACGTTCCATGGCTGTGTCAAAAGCGTATAGTCGGCGTAGTTCGTGATACAATCACCATTTGTGTCTCCATAACATGGAGCCACGCGAGCTTGATAAATCACAATGGGATTCGCTGGCTCTCCTTCCACATCGGACAGTTCCGCAATGAACGTAACGAAGCTGTCCGCATTGACACTACGAGGACCACCCGACGGGTGCCCGTTGAACACCGCAAACGATTCGACAGTCCGGTTGCCCTGCGTACCCCCCACAGGCGTGTACGGCAAGACTGCTCCGGTTTGAGCCACCACCGAGAGATCACATGCACTGTTGAAGGACGTCGACCCCGGACTTGAAGCGATAATTGACCGCTGTTCCGTGGCTCCAGCTTCGCTCTGATTGATCGTGTATGCGCTAAACACCACTTGTCCGCTAGATGCAATGCTTGGCTGAGAAACCGGCGTTGCCGAGAGATCTGTTAACAGCACATGGCGATCCGATTCCGAAACAGGCGACCGCCGATGAGCGAGCGATGCGCCCTCACGAGCGAGTACAACGGACGAACCACTTACATATGTCACGAGCACATCGTCAGTCGTTGAAGTTGCGCCCGCAACCTTGGCACGCATGACTATTCGTCCGTTCGTAGTCATAGCCGCCCAAGGCACGTCGGTGGCCGTACTAAATTTGCCGATGGTCGCACCACCCACCACTTGTCCGCCAATCAACACCGGAGTAGTTGTCGTTCCATCCGACATGAAGAATCCGGTAGCAGACGCGGGAACACTGACTTCAGTCGAACTCACTGCATAAAGAACGACACCATCATTAGTAATTCCAAAAGGACCATGCAGACTCGTACCTTTGTTTACATCACCCGCGAGGGCGATTGTAGATGTTGTTCCGCCCGAAACCTTCGCGATGATCTGAAGCAAACCACTAGGATCGGAAAGGCTACTCCTAAAGGCCACAGCCAAGCTCTTACCGCTTGCATCATTGATACACAAATCTGAGAACGCATTAGTCGCAACCACAGGACGCTCAAAGACGTACGCGGACCCCACGTCATTCTCACGCGCTACCAAACTGACCGACCCGCCATTGGAAGGTGAGTACAATAATACAACACCAGAACGGTAACATCCTTCAAACTTAGAATCGCAAACGGCAGAGACGGCGACGAAAGCTACTTCGCTGTTCACGTTCTGGACACTTTGAGGTGGATGAGCGCCACTCTGCGAGGTCATCTCCCAACAGTTCTTTGTCGATGGTCCCGTCACACACGGCTGCGGCGGAGAAAAAGATGCTGGCGGAAAGAGACGCAAAGGCACAGTGCTTTGACTTAACCAGTATCCGAAGTCTGCACCGAGGCAGTTACTTCCGCCAGTAATATCGAATTGGCCTCCGTTGCGCAGCGTGAACTCGCCATTGTCACCAAATACATCGCGAGCATCGTAATTCGCTGCACAAACTTCAACTACAGGGGATGGTCCGCCATCAAGTTCCTGTTGAACATGACGCGCCGATAATGCTGAAGTACCAGGATCCCATCGAATACGACACTCGGCTTCGACTTTACCGTCATCCACCGTAGCAACAAATCCGACAGCCCCAAGGCCATTGATCTGAGATCCGACACCAACCAGATCATCAAATGCTACGCCGGTGATCACACCAAGTACATTGCCAGTACGATCATTGACGGGAGATCCGACAGTCGCCACCTGCTTGTAACACACACTTACCGCCTCAGGTCTGGCGATCACAAGTGAAGATGTAGTCAACAGACCGACGCAGAATATCGCCCTAACCATACTTACCTCCATGCAAGAACTTGGTCATAAAAATAGCCGAGGTAATCATACCTCGGCTATTCGGAACTGTTATGCGGATCATGTGTCGAAACAGTCAATTCTGTCCATCAATCCAAGTCCATTGCGATCCGGTAGCCTGCGTCGGCAAGAAGGCGGGTGACGTGGCGTTGTATCCTTGCTTCCAGATTCTGAAGTAGACATTCGTGTCGCGAGTTCCGGTATCGGGACTCTCGATCACAAAAACATTGTCCTTGCACACGGTATTGCCGTACGCAATACCTGGAAGCTCCTTGGGCTGAGGTGACGTCTCGAAACTGACGTGATTATCGTTGTACCCGATGTTGCCTTCCCAGGAACTCTTTCCGCCGTGAATGCGCAATGTGTCAGAGTCCGTACCAGTCGCTCCTGTCGTGAGCTGATGCTCACAGTCTGTAGGAGCTGAGGGTGCGGCATTCGGAGTGTAGCTCGGTCCGCGATTGCCGAGAACAGCGACCGTTGAAATCTGCGAAATCGTAGACCAAACTGCTGTCTGACGCGACACGTTCAACATGGTGTGCGCGTAGCTGTTGTTACCTCGATCGGGGGGCTGCGACTGGTACTCGGCCGAGTTCGAGTTCGGGGCAGCGGGAAGGATGTCCTGCGGGCTGCCCTTGAAGCCGGGGTCGTAGACCGCCAGATCGCGGTCCACGGCACGGCGCGGACGAACGTAGTCGTACTCGTTTTCCTGGATCGCTTGAATGTTCCCGACCTCGGCCGGGCTCACGAAGATCTCGGGCGTAGCGACCTTGCCGAACAGGAGCATCGACCACACCGCGCCGGTTCTATTCTTAAAGTTCGCATTGGGGTTCGACGCAGCCTCGGTGGTGTTGTTGGGGTCAGCGCGGCTCGGGAGCGGGTATTGCTCCTGATCGTTCTGAGCCCACGTGGTGAGGCCCTGGTGAAGTGCACGAACGTTGGTTGCGCACCGCACCTGCTGGGCCGTCCGGCGGGCCTTGCCCAGAGCCGGAAGGAGCAGACCGATGAGGAGCGCGATGATCGAGATCACCACCAACAGCTCGACAAGAGTGAATGCTTTCTTACTGACAGTTCTCATCGGAGTGCTCCGAGTTGGGCTGCTGCGCCGCCGCGTGGCGGCGCAACAGCCAAGATCGATGGAGGAACAGGGATTCCCGATCAGCCGTTGTCGACGTAGCAGTGCTGACCACCCTCGGCCTTGAGGAGGTCATTCGTCAGCGTGACGTTGGTCGGGATGCCCTTCTTGATCTGGCGGATGTACGCGTTCTTGCGGGACGGGGGCTGGAGGTTCGAGCCCTCGTAGACCTCGTCGACGAAGAGGTTGTCCTTCTCGGCGACGTTGTTAGTGCCCTGGCGGCGGTTGAAAGTCACGGCCTCGGGATCAGGCTCCTGCTCGAAGGTGACGTGGTTGTCGGAGAAGGCGACGTTGCCGGCCCACTTGCCGACGCGGCCGTGGATCAGAACCGCTTCGGAGCTCTCGCCGACAGCGCCGGTCTTGAGCTTCCAGCCGGCCGCCGGGGCCTGAGCAGCCGCTTCACCCTCGTAGACCGCGCCGCGGTTGGCGAGCACGGGCTGCGAAGCGCTGAAGGTGTTGGTCCACAGCGAAGCACGGGCGCCAACGAAGACCATGTGGGCGTAGCTGTTGTTGCTCACGCCGACATCCACCGGGGCGGTCGTGCTGGTGTAGTTCTGGACGTTGGCGTCAACGGGCGTGCCCTTGAACTTGGGGTCGTAGACCGCGTTGGTGCCGTTGTTGATTGTCACGCCGTCCGGGCGGTTGTACTGGTAGTTCTCGCGAACCTTGACGCCGCCGACTTCAGACGGGCTGACGCACAGCTCGGGGGTGATCGTCTGCTGGAAGATCACGAGGCTCAGGACGTTGCCGGTGCGGTCCTTTTCCCACTGAGCGTTGGAGAAGTTCTCGGTGGTGTTGTTCTTGTCGACCGCGGTCGGCAGGGGGTACTTGCCGTTGTTCTCGGCGGCCCAGTTCGTAAAGGCCTGGACAATGCCGCGGACCTGCGTGCCGTCCTTGAGCTGCTGGGCGTTCTTACGCGCGCGGCTCAGGGCGGGCAGCAGGATGCCGATCAGGAGCGCGATGATCGCGATCACGACAAGCAGTTCGACGAGCGTAAAGCCGCGCGTCCTCTTCAGGGGGTTCGTCACGTAGTTCATGCCTTTCACTCCAGAGCGGGCCCTATGAGACGACCGCCCGCTCACGCATCACCAACACAAGGGCCCAATGCCCCGAGGCTGACGCAAGCCGACGGCCAGGATGTTCGACACAGGGGCCCCTCCCGAACGCCCAGACGGGGCGATCGGGCCGCTGAATGACTCACGATAAGTACGGTGTATGGGTCGCCAACGCGAGAGAGTCCGAGAGCGGCATGTGTCGAGCGGTACGATACTGTTGACGATTCGCGTGTCAAGGAACGCCGGTTCCTCCACCCCCCCCACTTTCCGCGAAGATTGCGCAAGGAAAATCGCCATGGCCGACGTCGCCTCCCGCCTCGCCGAGCTCGGAATCACCCTGCCCGACCCTCCCAAGCCCATCGCCAGCTACATCCCCGCCGTTAGTGTTCCGATCGGGAACGGCCGAATGGTCTTCGTCAGCGGTCAGATTCCGACCATCAAGCCCGGCCTGCTGGAGTCCACCGGCCCCTGCCCGGTCGTGCCGCCCGAGTTTGCCGCCAAAGCCGCCCGCCGGTGCGTCATCAACGCCCTGGCCGTCCTGCAGGCCGAACTCGGCGATCTCAACAAGATCCGCCAGATCGTGAAACTCGACGTCTTCGTCAACAGCGACCCCCAGTGGGGCGACCAGCCCAAGGTCGCCAACGGCGCGAGCGAACTCTTGGTCCAGATCTTCGGCGACGCGGGCAAGCACGCCCGGGCCGCCGTCGGCTGCCCGGCGCTCCCGCTCAACGCGACCGTCGAAGTGGCCCTGACAGTCCTTGCCGACTGAAAGCGCTCCGTGGGGGAGTGCGACTCAGCCGAAGGCCTTCTTGTAATCCGCGACGAACTTCTCGAGCCCGCTGTCGGTCAACGGGTGCTTCATCATGGTCTGGATGACGCTGAAGGGCACGGTCGCCACATCCGCGCCGGCCAGTGCACAATCGACCATGTGCTTGGGATGGCGGATCGACGCCGCGAGCAGCTTGGTTTCGTAGCCGTAGTTGTCGTAGATCGCCCGGATCTTGCGGATCAGGTCCATGCCGTCCTCGGCGATGTCGTCGATGCGCCCGATGAAGGGGCTGACGAGGAATGCCCCCGCCTTGGCGACCATCAGCGCCTGCAGCGGCTGGAAACACAGCGTCAGATTGGTGCGGATGCCCTCATCCGCGAACGCCTTGCACGCCTTGAGGCCGTCCACCGTGCTGGGGAGCTTCACCACGATGTTGTCGGCAATCTTCGCCCGCTCGCGCCCTTCCTTCATCATGCCGGCGTAGTCGACGGCGATCACCTCGGCGGAAACGGGGCCCTCGACAACCTCGCAGATCTGCGCGAGCCGCTTGGTGTAGTCGACTTTTTCCTTCGCGATCAGTGACGGGTTGGTCGTCACGCCGTCGAGCACGCCGAGTTCGGCGGCCTGCTTGATCTCGTCGAGATTCGCGGTGTCGATGTACAGCTCCATCGGTGCCTCCGTGGCGCGGGCTTGGAGCCCGGGGTGGGTGTGCTCCCGGCGCGGACACTTGGGCGTCCCGTCGGGGTCGATCCTTCGATTCACGGGGGATGATACCGGTCACCGCTCTATCGCGGCGCCCCTTACTTCAGCAGGGCGACGACCGTCATGACCATGGCGTAAATCACGCACACGATCAGCACGCTGATCATCACCTTCACGCGGGAATCGCTGAAGGGCGAGGGGCGGGAGAGCTTGTCTTCCGCGATCTGGATGGGAGCGGTGCTCTCGGCCTGAACCACCTCGGCCAGCGTCGCCGCCGAGGTCTCCTGGTGGGCGATCGGAGGCAGTTCGCTCTTGCGGACCGCCTGCAGGTCCACGAGCAGGTCGCCGCAGTTCTTGTAGCGCTGCTTGCGGCTCTTGGCCATCATCATCTCGATGACTTCCGAGATGCCGGCCGACAGCTTGGGATTCACGTGGTCCGGAGCGACGAGCGGCTCCTTCAGGTGCTTCTGCATCACCTCGGTCGGGTTCTTGCCGTTGAAGGGCACGTTGCCCGTGACCATGTGGTAAAGGGTTGCGCCCAGCGAATAGATGTCGGCCTGCGGCCCGATGTTGATCTCGCCGCGGATCTGCTCGGGGCTGATGTAGTACGGCGTGCCGTACGCCCGGCCCTTCTCGGCGAGCGCGGCTTCCTTGTCGTCCACCGCCCGGGCCAGACCGAGGTCGGCCAGCTTGGCGATGCCGCTGGGCATCAGCAGGATGTTCTTGGGCTTGACGTCGCGGTGGATCAACCCCTTCTCGTGGGCGTGACGCAGGGCATCAGCGACCATGATCACGATGTCGAGGGCTTCCTGTTCCGTGAAGCGTTTGTTCTCGGTGATCAGGTCATGGACGGTCTTGCCTTCCACGTACTCCATCACGAAGTAGTGGAACTCGCCCGCCTGGCCAACGTCGAACGCCTGAACGATGTTCGGATGGTTGAGCTGGGCGGCCGCACGCCCCTCGGCGTAGAACCGCTCGATGAACTGCTTGTTGATCGCCAGCTTCCGCGGGAGCACCTTGATCGCCACGACCCGGTCGAGGCTGAGCTGCTTGGCCTTGAAGACCGCCGCCATCGCCCCGGCCCCGAGCTTTCCAAGGACCTTGTACCCGGGGATCTGCTGCCCCGACCGCTCGGCCTCGGCTTGACTGCGGAGCCGCTCAAGCTGCCGATTGGTGACGTAGCTGTTCTCGACGAGCAACTGGGCGAGTGATTTGGCGTTGGGGTCTTCCGCCGCCTTGCGCTTCACATCCAGGCAGGAACTGACCTCTTCGGGGGTCGCCAGACCCTGATCGACAACCAACTGACCCAGAATGGTGTCGATGTTGGTGCCGCCGCCAGCGCGAGTTCCGAGACTGGAGTCTTCCATGGAAGGAGCGGCGCTGCTGCCGCCAGTCAGGATCTGGAGCGTGTCGGCGGCGAAATCGGTGCGTTGCTTGGGGCGCGAGGAGCCACTGTCTCCGCTGGCGCGCTCGGGGGAACCATCCCCGGGCATCGGCAGGCGCGAGCCTTCGTTTGGGTCATTCGTGTTCGGAGCTGCACTGTTCGACACGCTTTCCCGCCTCAAGCCAGCGAGCGCCAAACTAGGCGGGGGTGTGTCCCCTGTCAACGCTGCACGCCCATTGGTCGGGATGTATCGGACGTTTTCCATGGTCGATTGGGTGAGATTCAGGGCTCGCCCTCCACGTTTGCCCCCAGGGGCCTCCCCGAGAGAACGGCCACCCTCTATTCGCAGCGGCCGCCCGGCGAGTTCCGCCGACGCCTCGGCCCCGGTCGAATCACGATGGCGCAAGAAAAACCCCCCGGCGGTGACCGAGGAGTGAATCTGCGTTCACGGGCGGCCAACAGAAGGGTCAGCCGACGCCGTCCTTGGCGGCCATGTACTTGAGCATGTCGATGCACCGGGCCGCGTAGCCGGCCTCGTTGTCGTACCAGGAGACGATTTTGAAGAAGTTCTTATTCAGCTCGATGCCCGCCTTGGCGTCATAGATCGACGACCGGCGGTCGCCGACGAAATCGCTCGAAACGACCTCTTCTTCCGTGTACCCCAGCACGCCCAGCATCGACCCCTCGCTCGCCTTCTTCATGGCGGCGCTGATCTCGGCCATGCTGGTCGCCTTGGCGGTCTTGAAGGTCAAGTCGACGCACGACACATCCGCCGTCGGAACCCGGAACGACATGCCGGTGAGCTTGCCCTTGAGCTCGGGAATGCACAGCGCGACCGCCTTCGCGGCGCCGGTGCTCGAGGGGATGATGTTCATGTAGGCGTTGCGCCCGCCGCGCCAGTCCTTCTTCGACGGGCCGTCCTGCGTGGGCTGCGTCGCCGTCGCGGCGTGGATCGTGGTCATCAGGCCCTCTTCGAGCCCGAAGTTGTCATGGATCACCTTGGCGATCGGCGCCAGGCAGTTCGTCGTGCACGAAGCATTCGAAACAACGGTGTGCTTCGAGGCGTCGTACGTTTCGTGGTTGACCTTGAAACAAACCGTCGGGACCTGCGCCGGTTCGCTCTTGGTCGGGGCCGAGATCAGCACCCGCTTGGCGCCGCCGCCGGTGACGTGCAGGCTCGCCTTCTCAAAGTCGGTGAACAGCCCCGTCGACTCGATGACGTACTGCACACCGAGATCCTTCCATGGGAGCTTGGCGGGGTCCTTCTCGGCCATCGTCTTGGTCGTGCGACCATTGACGGTGAACGAGTTCTCAGTGGCCGAAACGTCGGCGGGCTTGCCTCCCGCCATGAAGCGCCCGTGCATGGTGTCGTACTTGAGGAGGTACCCGAGGTTGTCCGCGGGAACCAGATCGTTCACCGCCACCACCTCGATGCCCTGGTCAAAGCCGATGCGCGTGACGAGGCGACCGATGCGTCCGAAGCCGTTGATGCCAATGCGAATAGCCATGGCGAAGTCCTATCACAGAGGGTGCGTGCCCCGAAAGCCGTCAGGCCGGGGGGCGGGTTTAAACCGGAAGTTCCAACATGATAAATCGAGCCTTCAACTCATGAGCGCGACCAGCACATCAAGGCCGCGTTCGAGGTTCTCCTCCTTGGTGGCAAAGCTGAGGCGGAAATGCGTGTCGCGGTCGCTGAAAACCCCGCCGGGGATGACCAGCAGACTCCTCTCGATCGCCTTCTCGCAGAACTGCTGCCCCGTCATGCCCAGCTTCGGGGGCACCTTCACGAAGCAGTAGAACGCCCCGCCCGGGGTGAACACCTCGGTGACCTTCGACAACCGCTCCACGACCCGGTCGCGCCGGCGCTGGTACAGCGCGATCGACTCGGTCATGTCCACATCAAAGGTCGCCATGCACCCCCACTGCAGCGGCGAAGGCGCGCACACGTAGGTGTACTGCTGCAGCTTCATCATCTCCCGCACCAGCGCTTCGGGACCCGCGACATACCCCATCCGCCACCCTGTGCACGCGTACGTCTTGCCGAAGCCTCGGATCAGCAGAACATCTTCGTGCGCGCCCGCGTTCCGCGCCGGGCTGGGGCACCGCATCCCCGCGCTCGACGACTCCCGCGCATCGGGAAAGCAGAACTCGTCGTAGATCTCGTCCGACACCAGAAGCACGCCCCGCTTGCGGCACAACTCCAGCACATCACGGCACTCGCGGGTCGTCAGCACCACCCCCGTCGGGTTGCCCGGCGAGTTGAGCAGAACCGCCCGCGTCTTGGGCGTAATCAGCGGCTCGATCCGCTCGGCGGTCATCTTGAAGTCCGGGTAAGTATCGCACCGAACCGCCTTCGCACCCGTGACCGTCGCCATGTGCGGATACGCCACAAAATACGGGTCGGGGATGATGATCTCGCTGCCCGGATCCAGGAGCGACATCATCATCAGGTACAGCCCGCCGGAGGTGCCCGCCGTCACGAGCGTGCCGATGCCGCTGCCCGGCTCGCCGGTGTTTGCCAGCCAGCCAAGATCATGGTGCAGGTGCTCGGCAATCCGCTTGCGCAATGGCGCGATGCCCTGCGTCACGGTGTAGCCGTTCTGATTCGAGTTGATCGCCTCGATCGCCGCGCGCTTCACGCTCTCGGGGACCGGAAAATCCGGTTGTCCGATCGACAGATTGATCGGGTCCTTGAGCTTGGCGCCAAGGTCAAAGACCTTGCGGATGCCCGAGGCGTCGATCGAGCGCGAGCGCTGCGAGATGAGGCGTTCCACGTCCATGGCGACAGCGTAGCGATCGCAACCGCCCCTGCGCGGTGACAGCCCGGTGAACATCAAGGATCAAACTGTGGTGATGCCGAACCGGACCCAGTCGCCGACTTACGCGCCGACCTTCGTCTTGCGGTTGGCGGTCTTCTGAAGACCGAACACGGCCTTCTTGTCGGGGCTGTAGCCCGTCGTTTCCTTCAGGCGCGCGATGCGCTCGTCCCGCTTGAGGACGTTGCGGTGCTGGGAGAGATTGCCGCTGGTGCGAAGGGAACGGTCAAGGCTCATGTCGGTGCTCGATTCGGGTGTTGATCGGGTAACCAGATGGGAGGGGAAAAGATAGCCGATCGCCGCACCGAAAGCCAGCCCCCCCGCCGAACTCGGTTTCCAGCCTCAGCGCGTCCGGCCCTTGCCCTTGTACTTATCCGGGTACATGTCCGCGAAGTCCGTCGGCCCCTTGTGGTCCCGCTTGTACTCCCGCCCGATCTTCTGGAGCTGGGCCTTGAACTGCAGGGCGTCGGCGCCACCGAGCGTCTTGGGGGCAAAGGCTCGCAAGGCGATGACTTGGCACAGTTCCCGGGATCCCGGAGCCAAACGAGCCGCTGGAACGCCCCGGTCTGCAAGGAAAGCCGCCGCACGCTCGGCCTCCGCCTTGGGCAGCGTCGCCACGATGTAATAGTTCATCCCCGGTTCGCGGGGCTCGTCGGTCGCGGGATCGTCCACAAACACCACATCCGCCAATCCCGTCGCGGTCGTCCCGCGCGGAGGTGTTGTGTTGCGCGAGGTGTTCTGCGCCGGCGCGGTGCCGCCCACAGGGTCATCGATCGCCACCCGCTGGTTTGCCTTGGGAGTGGAGCCCTTCAAGAGATCCTTGTTCAGCGGCGTTGTCTGATGGAGCGGCTCAGAAATCGCCGCTTCACCGCCCACGAGGTCACGCCCGATTTCCTCTTTCGTCCGGCGTTCCGCCTGGCTCGACGCGGCCGACCAGATGATCGCAGCCAGCCCGATGAGCAGCGCCAATCCCAAGAACACGTAGCCGATCGGGATACGAATCGACCGGCCGGGCGTGATCAGCCCGAGCACCTTGTCGGCCGAGAGCGCCGCATCCGGCGGCGGGACAAAGCTCGTTTCCTCGGCCAAAGGCAGGGGTTCGGGGCGCGGTTCAGGCACTGGAAGCACTTCGGGCTCCCGCACCGGCTCGGGTCGCACCACCTCGGGTTCCGGCACGGGCGCCGGCGGAGGTGTGACGACCGCCGCTTCATCGTGCGGGGGCGGCATCGGCGCGGGCT
>JBGSZV010000126.1:0-26611 GCA_041750235.1 Phycisphaerales bacterium | reverse complement strand
CCGTTGAGCGCGAAGAGTGCGTACGGCGCCACGGTGATGGGCTGGCGCGGTGTGAGCACGGAGTGCGGCGGCGTGGGAGACACGCCGGCGGAGGGGCTGCGCACTTCAATCTGGAGCCAGCGCCCTTCGCCGTTGAATGCGCTGGGGCCGAAGTTGAGATCGACGGTGATGAGTCCGCCGGAGACAGTTGCGTTCGTGAGGGTGAGGGTCGAGCCGATCTGCGTTCCGCCGCCGGCGGCATCCCACAAGGAGAACTTGAAGTCCGCGGTTCCATTCACCGCAGCGCCGAACTGATTCAGCTTCCCTTGGTAGGTGAACGACGTATCCGTTGGAGCGGCGACCGCGAGCGGCGATGCCCACAAGGTTGTGGCAAGAACCAGCAACCCCGCGCGCATGATCAAACGGCTTGCGTACCCGCCGGCGCGAACATCCATCTCTGTGCACTCCCTTCCTCGATCCCGGTCGCCGTGGCTCAGCTCGCACGGCCCCGATTCACCCCACGGCATTCCCGAACGCTCGGCGCGTCCGGAAACAATCCCCGGCGAGAAGCAGGCAATAGATTGTGCCCGAACCTTCTGTGAACACAAGTAGGATGAGCGATTCGCGACGGCTTTCGACAGGGATCCCTGCCGATTTCCGGGCTGCAGTAAGGGTGAGAACCGGTTTTCTTAGGATGCACCGCACCCAAAGTTGGCCAGCAGGACCGACAAGTCGGCGTTGTTGCACAGCCCGTCGCCGTTGAAATCGCCAAAGAGTGGGCCCGCGGCAGGGTTACCGAAGTTACCAAGCAGCACCGAGAGGTCGGCGGCGTCGGTCGCTCCGTCGCCATTGGCGTCGGCCGGGCAGAGGGGTGGCGGCGTCCAGACCGCGATCGAGCGGGGAGCAATTCCCTGGGTGGGATTGATCGCCCCGATCTGCGTGATCGAACCCCCAACGCCGACCGCGAAGGAGTAGATACCGGTCAGGCCGTCGGTCGCGGTGGAGTTGTCCGTGACAAACATGAGCCCTGGGGCAGCCGAAACATCGCCGAGCGTGCCTTGGAGACCCACGTCGAAGTTGAAACCGGTGTCGCTGAGCGCGCCGGTTCCCTGGTCGATGGCAAGCACACGGACCGTCGCATCGGTGCCGTGGCCGACGAAGAGGTGGCGGTCGTCACGGCTGGAGTAGACGTTGGAGGGGGACTGGCCGGGGGACATGAACGGTGAGCCAGCGAGCTGGGTGAGCACCCCCCCCGCTCCCACGTCGTAGCCCAAAACGCGGCGACCATCGACGCTGATTCCGCACGCGCCGTAGAGATGCCCGAGGTCGGGTGTGATGGCCAGTTCGAGCGCAAAGGGCGAACCGGTTGACACCGAACCCACCGGCGCGACGATGCCTGCGGGACTGACGGAGAATGTGAGGATCTGGCGGGCAGCGCCGGAGTCGTTGATATGCACATAGGGTCCGCGTGGATCGACCGCGAGGTACGAACTGCCGGTGCCGGCGTTGATCGCGTCGGTCTGCGTGAGCGTGTTCGCAATGCGGTTGTAGCGGTAGATCACCAAGGCGTCGGGCGACGCATCGGCGTTGATGACCGCGAGCAGTTCGTTGTTGATCCATGCGACATCAAAGGGCGTCGGCATGTTGAAGGTGCCGACCTGCGTCAACGAGCCGTTGGCGTTGACGCGGTGCATCGTGATGGAGTCGAAATCACCCGCGACGTGGGCGAGCGCGACGAAGGCGCCGTCGGGGGAGAGGGAGATCTCGTAGGCGTTGCAGGAAGGGCAGGGGTCAGAGGTTGACGCGCGAGCGCCGGTGATCACGCGGTTGACGAATGTGAGAGTGCCGTCTGGGTTGATGGCAAAGGCGGTGACAGAGCCTTCGAGATTGCCGTTGTTGGAAACGAAGAGCGCGGGGCCCGTCGATTGAGCGGCGGCGATGCCGCACGTCGAGAGAAGCGATGCCAGCACGAGTCGGGTAGTTGACACACCGATTGACATAATTCAGCCTCCTCTGGTTGCCCCCTTCGACCCGTCCAGCCTACACCGCCACGGGTGGAGGCCCAACACTCTTGTGGCGAGAAATGAAAACGCCCCGCGGGGAGGCCCGCGGAGCGTGTGAAGGTCTTGGAACGTCGCGGTTCAGTCGCCCGAACCAACCGCCTCGAGGACCGACTGGAGGTCGGTCGCGTCCACCTTGCCGTCGGTGTTCACATCGCCGGCGAGGTGTTCGCCGCGCCGACCCGTCTGGCGGAGGACCACACGGATGTCTTCGGCGTCCGCCCAGCCGTCGCGGTTCACGTCGCCGGCAACAGGCTCGCGGATCGAGCCGGTGACGACAACGTTGTCAATGGAGGGAGCGGCGGTGAAGCCGTCACGGAGCCGCTCGGTCCGGACGCCGATGGTGAAGGTCGCGCGGGCGACGTTGCCGGCGCGGAGGCGGAAGTCACGCACGACCAGCGGGGCCGGATCATCGAACCCGATGGCGCTGACGTAGAGGCGGTCCTCGTCGGCGACGTACCAGACCGCGAGCGGTCCAGCATCATCGGCCACTGAGACGCCGCGGTACTTCTCGCTGCCGCCCGAGATGGCGAGGACGCCGAGTTCGGCTTCCGCGTTTTCGGAGGTCAGCGTGATCTGCGTTCCTTCTTCGATGTCTCCCAGCGTTCCCCCGTGACGCGTGATCACGCCGAGGCTCAACTCGGTGATCCCACGCGGCGAGGCGCCGACGTTGTAGTCGAGCATCAGAGCAAAGTCGTGACTGAGGCCCACACTCCAAGTGTCGGAGACATACGAGAAACCGGCGGCGCGCTGGGCGGCGCGATCCGCGTCGAGAACGACGGGCGAGAGCGCCCCGCTGTCGAGGGATTCGCCCAGGATGGAGCGATCATCGGAGCGGGTGAGCCACATGCCGCTGCGAACGCCGGCATCAAAGCGGTCGGCGAGCGTTTGGAGGCCGGCGAGGTTGGCGGGCGTTCCGACATCGAGACCAAAGAAGATCGGGTCCTCGGCCTGCGGACCGTCGAAGGTCGCCGGTGCAGCGTTGACTACGCTGGTGAGGAAGAGGTTGAAGTCCTTCTCGGTCGTGTCGTTGTTCTTGAACTTCAACTGACCCCGGAAGGTGCCGCGCTTGTTGGCCCGGGTCTGGATCGTGAACGAAGTCGTCCCGCTCGGGGCGATGGGCGCGAACGAAGGCTGGGCGATGACGAGGTAGCCCTTGGGAACCTTGACGGTCTTCACTTCAAGGTCGGCGGTGCCGGTGTTCTCGATGTCGAAGACCTCATCGATGGGAGAGCCGACGGTGGTGGCAGCAAAGGAGAACGCCCCGCCATCGGAGACGTTCAGGCCATCGTTCTCTACGACGATCTCGGGCTCCTGCGGATTCGCGTTGGCACCGATGAGGAAGTTGAAATCCTTTTCGTCGCTGTCGTTGGTCTTGAACTTGAGCGTGCCGGACTTGGGGCCGACGCGGTCGGCGTCGAACTGCACCTCGAAGGTGGTGCTGTTGCCGGGGGTCACTGGCGAAGCGGGCGTCGAAAGGATGCTGAACCCGCTGGGGACCTTGAGGTTGGTGACGGTCAAGTCTTCCGAGCCGGTGTTCTCAACCGTGAAGACCTTGGAAATCGGGAAGCCCTGCGTGGTGGGGCCGAAGTTGAAGGTCCCATTGTCGACGATGTTCGTGCCGTCCTGATCCACCGCGACTTCGGGCGCCGGTTCGTTCACGCGTCCGGCAACGGTGAAGTTGAAGGGATTGCGGCCGGTCACGTTGGTTGAGAACTGGATCGTGCCGTTGAAGTTGCCGCGGTCGGTGGCGTCGAGTTGGACCTCGAAGTCCGTGGTGTCACCGGGGGCGACTGGAGAGGTGGGCTGAGCGAGGACCGTGTAACCCGCGGGAACGCTGACGTTACCGACCGTGAGCGCGGCAAAGCCGGTGTTCTCGATCGTGAACGTGCGAGTAAGGGCTGCGTTCTGAGGCGTGGTGCCGAAGCCGAAGGTGCCGCCGTCCAGCACGCCGCCGTTGTTCTGGGTGACCGCAATGTTGGGCGCGGGGGTGTTGACCTGCCCGCTGACCGTGAAGTTGAAGGGATCCTCGTTGGAGTCGTTGTTGTCGAACCGGATCTGGCCATTGAAAGACCCGACGTTGCTCGCGACGAGTTGGACCGTGAAGGTCGTTTCGGAGTTGGGGGTCACCGGGCTGGTGGGCGCCACCGTGAGCAGGTAGCCGGCGGGAACCTCCACATCGCCGATCGTGAGGTTCTCCACGCCGATATTGCGGATCGTGAACTCACGCTCGACGGGGAAGCCTTCGCCGGTGGAACCGAAGCCGAAGCTGCCGGCGTCGCTGATCTCAGTGACGTTCTGGAACACCTGGATCTCGGGCGCTGGGGCAAGCACGTTGCCGGAGATATCGATGGTGAAGGGGTCTTCGTTGGCGTCGTTGGTGGCGAAGGTGACCGTGCCGCTGAAAACCGACTGCGTCGCCGCGTTGAGGCGCACCGTAAAGGTCGTCTCTGCACCGACGGGGATTGAGTTCGCGGGCTGATCGGTCACCGTGTACCCAGCGGGCACAGCGACATCGCTGATGATGAGCTGCTGGCTGCCGACGTTCTCCACGGTGAAGACCTTGGAGACCGTAACGCCCTGGAAGGTTGAGCCGAAGCTGACATCCCCTGAATTGATGACGTCCACACCCTCGACCGACACAGCGATCTCGGGGGCGGGAAGTCCGACCTGTCCGATGAGCGCGAAGTTGTACGGCGCTTCATCGAGGTCGTTGGTCGCCAGGGTGAGCCCGGCGTTGACGGTGCCCGTGCTGGTGGCGTTGAGGCGGACATCAAATGTGGTCGTGCCGCCGGCCGCGACCGAAGTGGACGGCTGATCGGTCACAGTAAACCCAGGTCCCACGATGACGCTGCCCAGGTTGAGCGTCGTGGTTCCGGAGTTGCTGACAACAAAGGTCCTGGTGATCGGAGCCCCCTGCGGCGTTGAGCCGAACGAGGCGGACCCCGAGTTGTCGTTGATGGTCACTCCATTCAACGAAATGGCGATCTCGGGCGCTGCGGTGGCCATGCTCAGCGGCATCAGTCCGAAGACGACGGCCGCGAGCGTCTGACGAAGAAACCCCATGCTCTTTCTCCCTGCGAAATACTCTGACTGTGAGCAACTTCCACACGTTATGCGACCGGACGGCGGCGGACAAACCCGAACCGGCGGGCTTCGGTCGTCGATCACGCTGACCGCCGGGCGCATCCGGATTGACCATCAGATGCACGAGGCCACCCGGCGTTCCGTGAAGATGGGCGGTGAATTGCCGAACTCCTATACTCGCCGGACACAACCAGAGTGAACGAATGACCTCACTTCCGCTGCCGCAAGCCCTCCAGTTCATGAATCAGACGATGGCCGCCCGGGACTTTGCGCGGGCGAAGATGGTGGCGGAGCAGATCGTCGGCGTGGACCCACGGCAGGTGGACGCCCTCCGGGTGCTGGGCGAGATCACCCTTCTTCAAGGGCTCTGGGACGACGCCAAGGACTATTCCGACCGGGCGGTCGCTGAACGGCCGAGCGACGTGGACCTCCTGCTGCTGTGCTCGCGCGTGGCGCAGGCCCGCGGGGATTCGGCGGCAGCGATCAACTGGTGCGACCGTGCGCTCGCTCTGAAACCGGGTGACTCCGGCGCGGTTCTCACCAAGGCCTCAACGCTGGAGCGCTCGGGTGAGTGGGAGCAGGCCGAGGTGCTGCTGACCCCGATGATCTCCGGCGCCAACCCGCCACCCGGGGTGTCGCAGGTATGGGCACAGGTGCTGCTGCGCAAGGGAGATGCGCAGGCGGCGGCCAAGAGCATCGACTCGGGACTCTCCCAGTTCACGATCTTCGCCCCGGCTCCCAAGCCGGTGAAGGCGCGGATGCTGTTCATCAAGGCCAAAGCGCTCGACAAACTCAAGGACTATGACGGGGCTTTCAAGACGGCGCTGCAGGCCAAGGCGTCCGCGGCGGCTCCCTTTGAGCCCAGGACGTTCATCGCAAAGATCGACTCGATCATTGAGACTTTCAGCCGGGAGAAGCTGGCCTCCCTTCCCCGCGCGACACCAACGGGCACGCGCCACGTGTTCATTGCGGGCATGCCGCGCTCGGGCACCACGCTCATCGAGCAGATTCTGGATGCCCACCCCGATGCCGCGGGCGTCGGCGAGGCCAAGGAGATCGACATCCTCGCCTCCCGGATGCAGGTGATGCTCGCAGCGTCGTCGCCCTATCCGGCGTGCGTCGCGGGCCTGACGGACGTGAAAGTCAACGCCTTTCGTTCAGAGTACGAGACGGCCCAGGTCCGCCACGGCTTTGGTCCGGCAGAGTCGTACATCAACAAGAACCTCGAGAACTACATCCACCTCGGCCTGATCGCGCTGCTGTTTCCCGACGCGAAGGTGATCGTGCCCCGCCGCGAACCCAGGGATGTCGCGGTGTCGTGCGTCATGAGCAACTTCAAGCCTGAGAAATACCCCTACCTCTCGACGCTTGAGCACATCGCGCTCGCCTACCGCCAGTGGGAACGCCTGATGTCGCACTGGAAAAGCGTGCTGGACCTGGGCTTCCTGGATGTCGGCTACGAGGACCTCGTGCGCGATCAGGACGCGTGGACGCGACGCATGCTCGAGTTTGTCGGGCTGCCCTGGGACGATCGCTGCTCGCAGTTCTGGAAGTCGGGCCGCACCGTGATGACGCTGTCGTACGACCAGGTGAGCAGGCCGATGTACGACACCTCCATCGGGCGGTGGAAGCACTACGAGAATCACCTCGCTCCGTTCATCACCGCCATGGGCGGTGCCGATTCACTCCGCTGAAAGCAACTCCAGCAGATCCGCGACATCCACGACGCCATCGTCGTTGAGGTCCTCGTCAAGATCCGCTTCGGACGCTCCGTATCGGGAAAGAACTCGAGCGACCATCTGGGCATCGACCGAGTCCTGCCACGAAGACAGCGGAGCGAAGAGGGACTCCGCAACCATGCCTTCGACATTGAAGCTGAACTTCTTCTCGTCGCGGTCGTTGGTCGAGCAGGAGACCTTGCCGCGGGGGTTGCCGGGCCGAAGAGCAGTCAACTCGACAACGAAGCTGGTGGACTCGCCGGGTTCAAGCAGATTAGCCGGCGGCGTGACAACGCGGAAGCCCTTGGGGGCCTTAAGCTTGCGGATCGTCAGATCGCCGATTCCCGAGTTCACAATGTCGAAGGTGCGCTGCACGGGATTGCCGACGTCGGTTGAACCGAAGCTCTCATCCGAATCGTCCGAGACATCGTCGTCTTCCTCATCGAACACCGTGATCTCGCACGGCGTGTCGCGGAACTCGGTCTCCATCTTGAAGCCGACGCTCGGCACGAGCTTGTTGTCGGTCGCGATACTGACCACGATGCTCTTCGGGACGAGCTCGGTCTCGGGGGCAAACAAAAGCGTCGCCATGATCGTTTCGCCACCGCCGATAAGGGCATCGAAGTTGATACCTGACACGCCGGGAGTCGTTGACGAAACGCCGCCGAGTTGAACCGCTCCCTCGCCGACATTGGTCAGAAGCAGCTGGGCCGCGGCGATGCTGCCGGCATACACTGGCGGGAACTCGCCTTCATCGCGCAGCGAGAGCTGCTTGGAGCTCTGGAACACCTGGATCACCAATCCCGCAGCCGTCGCCTCTGATTCGAGCCGGAACACCACGCGAGACGTCGGACCATTCAGCACAAGCTGCCCCCGCTGCTTGCCCGGACGGGTGGGAACGCTGGAAATGATGGCGCTGGCACTGGAGCCTGCGTCGATTGTCGCGCTCGATAAGGAGGTGGAGAAGCCGGCCGTAGTCGTAATCGAAGTGAACTCGATTGGAACTGATCCCAGGTTGGCGATTGTCAACGTCCGTTGCGGATTCACTCCAACAGGACGCTTGGGGAACTCGATGTCGTCGCCGGATTCAAGTTCGTCGTCGTCGCCGTCAACCGTCGCGAGCAGGTAAGCGGTGTTCTCCGGAATGACATTCGCCTCCAGGTTCAGCGTGAACACCGGGTTGACGACCGAATCCGTCGTGATGGTCAGCGTGCCGGTCTGGAGCCCCGGCGTGCTGGCGTCAAAGGTGATGTCGATCGTGTCGGACTCGTCGGCCTCGAGGGCGTCTGTTGAGAAGGCGGTTGTGAACGGACCGGTGAGCACGACCGAATCGATGTTCAGCGTCGTCGTGCCGATATTCTCCAGTTCGATCTCGATCTCGCCGTCATCTTCGTCGTCCTCATTCGTCACCGTGGCGATAAAGGTGGAGCCGGACGTCAGCACTTCGTCGTCGGACTTCACTTCGATCACCGGCTCTTCGGGATGCACGCCAAATGAAGCCATGAACGAGTACTCAGCGAGCGTCGGAACATTCGTGGTGAACGAGATGGTGGACGTGCGTTCGCCCGGAGTCTCGGCGAGGTTCAGGAGCTTGAACGTGCTCGAGTTGCCAGGGTCGATCGAGGCAGACGGCTGCTTGTCGACCGTCAGCGTCGGATCGCTGGAGGTCACTTCGCCGATCTCCAGCGGCTCGGTCCCGATGTTGAAGATCGTGATCGTGTAATCCTCCGGGTCTCCAACCTCTTCCAGACCGAACGACGACGTGTCGCCGCTGAAGATATCGCTCACCTCGCTGCTGACGTGGATGGCCGGGATGTCCTTGGCGACGCCCGACGCGGTCAGCGTCACGGAGATATCACTTCCCGGGCCGCCGTTGTGCGGGAAGAAACATGAGCCGACGACAAGCCCGGCCTCGGAGGGCGTGAATGTCACGAAGTAAAGGGCGGATTCGCCCTCATCAAGTTCGGAGTCTTCACCCTTGAGCGACTCAACCCCGAAGTCGCCGGAGGTCGTTGGCGTACCGAGTTCCAGTTCGCCGTCTCCGGTGTTCGTCACGCGGATGAGCCGGTACCCGGTTCCCCCGACAGGAATCTCGCCAAGGAACCCGATCTCAGGCGACGCATCGGGCTGATCGGCGTCGTTGAGACCGGTTACTTCGATACTCGCAATCGGCGCCGCATGGCTGATTTGAGCCAGACCTGACATCGCAAGCATCATGACACTGGTTACGGCAACTCGGTTCATCATCAGCCTCCTCTGAATCTGCGGGCACCCACGCCTCAAGTTCTCATCGGGATGCAGGGAAGCTTCTCAGCAATTTCAACCCACGCACGAGAGACCAAACGACGAGAGGAAAACGCTCAGATCGGCGCCGTTGACGACTCCATCACCGTTGAGGTCTGCGCCGGTTCCTGGAGTAACTCCGCTGCCGAACTGCGAGAGCAGAACGCTGAGGTCGGCGCCGTTCACGTGGCCATCGGAGTTGATGTCGCCGGTGCACGGCGGCGTCAGCAGGAATGCGTGCAGGCCCCCGTCATGCAGGCCGAACCCGACGATGCGTCCGCCAGCGCTGATCGCGGTTGCGGACGCGAGCTTCCACCCGGCACCGGGGGTGATCAACGTGTTGAGATCAGCCATCTGTCCGCCCTGCCAGCGGACGGCACGCGACCCCGACGCACCAACAATCGTTCCTGCGTCATTGATCGCATACGCGATGCTGTGGCCGAACGCAGCCGCTCCGAACGCGCCGAGGTCGGCGCGCGATTGCACGGCGCCGGCTGCATCGAGTTGGTACAGGAACGCGTGCGGCACACCGGCGGCCGTATCGGCGACGCCGACCACCTGACGGGCGCTGTTGATGTCGTAGGCCTGGCTGTCCTCGCCGCCGAGCGTGCCGAGGTCGATGCGCGATGTGCCAAGCCACAAACACGCGCGGTTGGTCATGTCATTGGCAAGCATCGAACTGCCGACGACCCAGCCGGCATCGTTCATGCCCATGGCCTGGCTGGATGAGCCGCCAAGGGTGCCAAGGCCGGAGACCATGCCGCCGCTGTAGCGACACGCCTGCTCGGCGGTCCAGCCTGTGGGCAGTGTGACCAGATGCCAGCCGACAATGTCGCCCGAAGTGTTGATCGCCCGGCCGCTGAAGGCGCCGAGGTCGGTGAGCGGGCCGCCGGACATGAAGGCGTGCGGCACACGTTCGCCGAGATTGAAAGACACGCCGATCACGTTACCGGCGCTGTCCATGCCGGTGGCATGGCTGAGCTGCCGACCAGGAAGCGCTCCAAGATCGACAAGGCCGTTCTGCCATCGGAACGCGTGGAACTGCGAATCAACGCGTGCGGATGTGCCGGCGACCCGGCCGTTGTCGTCGACGGCGAAGGCATATGCGAACGGCTGACCGAGCGTGCCGAGGTCGGTGATGATGTATTGCGCATGCGCGCCGGAAGTCACTGAGAAGCCGGCGACGGCAACGAAGAGCGTAGAGAGTTTCATGGAGCGGCTCCTTGGCGTGCGTTAGTCATCATCACGACGGTGTGGGAAGGGATCGCTTGGATTGGTGACGTGGCACACGGTGCAGTTATTGATGACGCCGGCGTGTCCTTGAATGGTTGTGGCCTGAATGTTGTCGACTTCGGTGGTGGTGGGCGTGATGGCGTGCGGGCTGCCGTGACAAGCCAGGCACGTCACCCCCATGTGGCCGCGAGAGGTACGGAACAGCTTGCCCGGTTCCTCGAAGTCGAAGCCTTGACGTTGGTGACAACTTGCGCAGGTGGGCTCATCGACCCACGGGTTGCGCGCCGGGTTGCCGACAGCCGCCATGTCGCCGTGGCAATCATGGCACGTCATGCCCTTTGCGAAGTGGACATCCCGCTGGCACTGCGTGCGCTCGCCGGGGTGGCAGGCGTAGCAATCAACGTCGACCCCCAGCCCGCCCATGCGGTCGGCGTGTGCCAGGTGCATGGCGGAAGACAAGTTGGGAACACCCGGAGTGCCGGGAGTTCCCAGGGCGTTGTCGGCGTGGCAGCTGCCGCAGAACACCGGGGTCTGCGAAGCGAGCGTCGTTGCGTGGAGGCGGTCATGGTCGCGGAGGATGTCCATGCCGAATGTCTCTCCGGGGCTGTCGTGGCAGAGGAAGCACGACATCTCCCATGAGACGGGAACGACGGCCTGCGTTTGTGCAACGATGTTCGATCCCAGCTTCACCGTGACGGTGGCGAGTGGATACGGGTTCTCACGCCCGTCGTCGTCGATGGGAACGACGGGAATGCCGGTGACCTCCCAATCCTTATTGGGTGTCACGCTCATGGTGCCCTTGAGGCCGTGGCCCGTCAGGCCCACGTCCGGCGGGAGCGATACGCCCATCAGCGATTGAACAAACTCCCAGAAGTTGGTCTTGTCGGCGCCGTGGGTGTTGGACGGCAGCACGTACGACACGCTCACGTCGCCTTCGATGATCTCTGGACTGTGCCCGCGTCGGATCACCTGCGCGTGCAGCGTGTTGTAGGGCGGCAGAACCATCAACTCGGAGAAGTCCTGCCCCATGCAGTGCATGCCGAGATCGTTGGTCGCAAAAACGACATACGGCGTCGAAACGACCGCCTCCGGGGATTCCGTAGCAGATTGGCCGATGATCTCACCGATGGTCCCGAGGGTCACAGCCGCAATACCGACGATTCCACCGATGCGCATCAGTCTCAATACCACGCTCTGATTCGGGTTCGGGTTCATTGGCTCGACCTCCGCGCCGTTGGGTGCGCCATCACTCGTAATGGCCGTACACCATTCGCTGCAAACTTGGTGCCTCGCTTCAACCGAAGCGTTCCCGACAATTTCGTTGTTTCCTTCGCTTCATCGCTTCAATGCAACCATTTGCGTGGCTCGCCGCATCAACCCAG
Source organism: Phycisphaerales bacterium (assembly GCA_041750235.1). Lineage (GTDB taxonomy): Bacteria > Planctomycetota > Phycisphaerae > Phycisphaerales > UBA1924 > JBGSZV01. The sequence continues at coordinate 14,869 of JBGSZV010000126.1, read as the reverse complement.
AGCTGCTTTGGTTGTGCCCAACCAGTGCTCCGAACGAACATCACGGGCGCTTTGTCGCGACTGAGATGCAGTCGCTTGTGCTTCACACGGTTGGTCGAGCGCAAACGACAAACCCCGGCGAGTCGGATGCTCGCCGGGGCTTCGGGCGTATCGGAGTGAGGATGCGCCGGAGGGTACGGGTTAGAAGCCGCAGCTCTGTCCGAACTGACCGAGCAGGACACTCAGATCGGCACCGTCGACAAGGCCGTCGCCATTGAAGTCAGCGCCAGAGTTGGGCGGAACGACCTGTCCGAACTGGCCGAGCATCACCGACAGATCCGCGCCATTGACCTGGTTGTCGCCGTTGGCATCGCCCGGGCAGTCCGCCGGCGGCGGGGTGGCGAGGAAGAACTGTTCACCGGGAATCACATCGAACCGGACGTTCCGCGGCTCGCCGAGGTTTGGCATCCCGTTGAGCCCGCCGAGCGCCTGATTGGCGACGAAGTCGTGCTGCTGGCCGTTGACGAACGTGCTCACGATGAAGGGTCCTGGCGGGTTGCCGATGGCCGCGAGCGGAATTTCAATCTCGATGCCGGTGTGCGCCGCGAGCGGGTCGCCGCTCGGGGGCCCCACCCCGCCCTGCACGCCGACGGTGTTGCTGTTGTCGATGGTGACGAAGAAGCCGAACGGGTTGTTGCCGCCCGACAGGACCCCCGTGTTCGCATCGTCGGCGCCGCCGAGGTACTCGCCGGGACCGTTGCCGCCGTTCAGCAGCACGGCAAAGTTGGCGAACATTCGGTAGGTGCCGCCGTCGTCACCACCGGTGAGCCCGAGCCAGAAGTCGGGCTCGACGCCGACATCAAAGGTGAGTCCCTGGGTACTCAGGAAGGGACCGCCCATCCGGTTCAAGCCGTTGAAGTCCACCGGCGCGTTGTTGTCGAGGAGCCTGTTCTGCCCCACTCCTGGGATCGAATCGATGAAGATTTCCAGCTTGTTGAAGTTGGACTCCAGATTGCCGGTGAGCATGAGGTGCAGTCGCCCGTTGGCGATGAGTGCGTAGGCCGCATCAAGTTCAGAGCCGTTGGCGAAGTCTGACAGTCCAAGATTGCTGTCGCCGAAGCTTGTGTTGGTGTTCTGAATCGCGACAGGCGGGCCGTAGCGTGCGTCGAGAACGCCGTCGATCATCGCGTCGGCGTCCCATCCTTGGGGATTCTGTTTCTTTGCCTGCTCGGACTGCTTGATCGCCCACGCCTTGGCCTCGGCGTAGCTGACTTTCCCGTTGCCATCGGAGTCGGCGCCGTTGGATGTGAGACAGCCGGCAAAGGCCTGTGTGAAACGGCTGCCGGTGTTCGTGAAGCCGGCGTTCGTGCTGTCGTCGGTGGAAGTGACGCCGTCACCAGCCAGGTCGTCAAGTTCGTCCGTGCCGCCGCCGCTCTTGCACGCCTCGATGCTGGTGCAGAACTCCGTGCCGTTGGTGCTCTGCAGTTTGTCACGCAGCTCCGCGTATGTCATTTTCTGGGTCGCGTCGGCGGGGTCGCCCCAGTAGATGCAGTCCTTGTTGCCGTGCCCTGTGAAGTGGAAAAAGATCTTCTTGCACGGCGGGTTCTGGTTCGCAAGGTCCATCAGCTTGGTCATCATGTCGGCCTTGGAGCCCTTGCTCTTCTGGATATTGCCCATCGGCACCCCCGGTCCCGGCGCGCCCGCCATGAGGGCGTTCATCATCGCGTCGAGGTCTGCGTTCGAAGCGGGATGATTCGCTGGCCCGGAGACCAGGACCGCCCACATGCCGTTGGCCAGCTCGAACACACCGGTGCCCCCGCCGATGCTCGGAGGAGCCGGTGGCGGGATGGGATTCCCAAAGAACAGATCGGGCGAGCCGATGCGCTCATCGAGGCCGCCGTAGACCCCGACGCCGTTGATCTTCGGGAACCACTCGACATCAACGACGGTCACGGCACTGGTCGCATCGTCGACCAGCACCAGCGCGCACGGGTGCACGAACCATGAAGCCGGGAAGTAGTCGATGAAGAAGAACCACGTGTCGGCATTCACGGTGATGCTGGTGGAATCGTCAAAGACGCTGACCGTCTCACCCGCAACGAGCATCTCGGCGGGCCCTGGCGGGTCGTACGAATAGGCCGCGAGCTGGGCCTCGTACTGGTTTCCGGTGATCACTTGATTGATGACGATGGCATTGGCCTGCGGCCGCGTGAGAGCGAACGCTTGCGACGTTGCACACGCGATCAATGCCACCACGCACGCGCACCGCGCGAGAGTGAATCGGGTCTTCATTGTTTCCTCCGACAGGTAGGTGCACTTCGTGACACACAAACCCGGGCAAAGCGAGAGCGTCTTGGCGCAAACTCGGCTCGATGTATCAAGCGTAACGCGCCCTTCGCCGCTGACGCGAGGGAATTCGCCACAAGACTCAGCCGTGCATGCGTTGCAGTTACAACACGATTGCGTCGTGAATCAAGGCACGCAGCCGAAATCGCCCAGCAGCACGCTCAAATCGGCGGCGTTGCAGATGCCGTCGGCGTTGAAGTCGCCTCCCAGCGGACCGGAACTGGGCCCGCCGAAGTTGCCGAGAAGGACGCTCAGATCGGCGGCATCCGTGACGCCGTCGAAGTTGGCGTCGGCCGCGCACGCGGGGGGCGGCACGAACGCTCGTACCTTGATAAGCGCCTCGCCGAGGTCGGCGCCGCTGCCGCGACGCAGGAGCGCGACGAAGAAGAGCCAGCCGTCATCGTTCAGCACTGCGCGATCGGTGCGGAACGCGGCGAGGAAGGCGTCATCGTTGGCAAGGCCATCGCCATTCACATCCACACCGTCGCTCAAACGCGCGAGCACGGCCTGATTGTTCAGCACCAGGACTCCGTCGGTATTGACGGGATTGCTGGTGCGACCGCCGATCACCACATCGCCGCGGTTGTTGCCCACGTGGAGCATGTAGGTCGCGGTATCGCGGAGGTCCGACCACGTCTCGGTCGCGCCGGTGTGGATCGGATCGCCGGTCTTGGCGATCACAGTTCCTTTTTTGATGACCCAATCCTGTCCATTCTGGTTGCCGCCGCGGACGAACCAGTCGCCGTTGCTTTCCATGTGCATCTCTCGGATGCCGTTGAGCGTGCCGGTGGCGATTGGCCCGAACAATGGCACGAAGGAGATGAGCTGGTTCTCTTGCAGGCGCACGGTGCCGTTGACGACGACCACGAAGTCGGAGTTGGGATCGCCGTTGGTGTCGCCGGCGTACATGAAGTTGTCGCCGGTGGCGTCGTGGTAGTAGCTCTGGAAGTCGAAGAACTCCATGGGATTGGCCTGCCCCATCGCCTGCCCGACGGGAATCGTGACGCCCTCGCGGGCCACCACCTGGCCGTCAAATAGTTCGATCACATTCGAGTTGGTCGGCAACCCCCCACTGTTGAGCGACTGCATGCCCACCTTGCCGTCGTTGGTGATGTGGGTCTCGTGCAGGATGATGCCGTACGTCGCGCCGGGCACGCCGGGGATCGGCTCGCCTTCCTTCGCCGCGACGTTCCAGTTGCCGGTGTTGCCGAGGATGATGTAACGATCGCCGACGCTGTCGATCGTGTCGATGGCGCAGCGGCCATCGTCAGTCACGCCCATCATCTCGCCGACGGTGTTCAGCGTGTTGCCGGGCGACCAGGGCGTTGGGTCGCCGACATCAAACAGGGCCGTGCCGGTGACGACGCCGGCGGGGGTGATCTCGTTGTAAATCACCGGGCCGTTCTCGATCTGGAACTGCTCGGAACGGGAACGAAAAATGATCTTGCGGCCGTAAGCGCTGCGGTAGAGCTTGTAGAACCCGCGGAACTCACGGGTGGGGCCGAGGCCGGGGATGTGTGACGTTGGGTCGCCGGGGATGGATGTGTAGACGGCGGTGGGAACGCCCGAGGCCGAGGAAAGAGCCATCACGCCGACCACCACGCTCAGGATTCTGCAGGTTCTCATGTCCCGATTGTCAGGCAGCCGCCTATAAGATCAAGGGGCGACCCCGAACGACCGCCTGAAAAGCCGCCCCGTGATCTCCCAAACACTCCAGAGGCTCGGCCCCAACGGAGCAAACTCGTGCAACAGACCATCCTGATCGTTGTCGCATCGCTGGCCGCCCTCTGGCTGATCACCTCCACGGCGACGCGAATCACCACCATCATCGCACGCGAACGCACCCGGCGCGACCTCATGGCCTACGTCGCCGAGAAGGCGATGACCCCCGAGGAAGCCGCCCGGCTGATCGAGCTGGCCGAGAATCTGGAGATGCGCAAGCAGGTGCTGGATGTGGCCGCCTGGGACCCAAGCTGGGAGAGCTGGCGCGAGACCGTCAAGGGAGTCATGAAAGACGGCGACTCCGCGCAAACGCGCTCGTCCAGCGCCAAGTCGAAACACGCCTGAACCCGCAGCGCCTTATCCCGCCTTCGCGGTCACCTTCACAGGCACGTTGTTCCGCGTGGCGTGCGAGTAGGGACAGATTTTCTCGTGCGCCTCGTTGACCAGTTCTTCTGCCTGCTGCTGGGTGACGCCCACCACCACCGCCGTCAGCGCCACATCGAGCCCGAAGCCGCCGGCGTCGCGCGGGCCAATGCCAACCTCGCACGTCACCTCGACACCGGTGACGCTGACCTTCTTCTGCTTGGCGACAAAGTCCACCGCCCCTCCGAAGCACGCGGCATAGCCGCACGCGAAGAGTTGCTCGGGGTTCGCCGCGCCGTCCTTGCCGGGGCCGCCCATTTCCTTGGGAACGCTGAGGTTGAATGACAGCGTGCCGTCGGCCGTCTTGACGGTGCCGCCGCGGCCGCCGATGGCAATGGCCTTTGTGGTGTAGATGCTGGGCATGGGTCAAACTCCTTGGTGTGAGGAGCATCGTAGTCAACGAAGTGCGGCCTCGCAGCGCATCCACCCCGCCGCACCCCTACACTCCCCGCCCTGCTCGCTCACGCACACACAACCGGGAAGCTCAACCATGATCACCCTCGCCGACGCCCGCCGCATCATCATCGCCGCCGAGAAGAAGGCCGCTGAAATCAAGCAGCCCATGAACATCGCCGTCGCAGACGCCGGCGGCAACCTCGTTGCTCACGTCCGCATGGACGATGCGTGGATCGGCTCGATCGACATCTCCATCAAGAAGGCCTACACCTCGCGCGCCTTCGACATCGCCACCAAAGACCTCGCGACCCACAGCCAGTCCGGCGACCAGTTCTTCGGCATTCACGCGTCCAACGGCGGCCGCATCATGATCTTCGCCGGCGGCATCCCGCTGAAGCGCAACGGCAAGGTCGTCGGCGCGATCGGCGTCAGCGGCGGTTCGGGTGAGCAGGATCACAGCGTCGCCGAGGCAGGCGCCGCGGCGTTCTGATCAACACGCCGTCCCGAAGTTCGAAAGCAGCACGCTCAGATCAGCGGCGTTGACCGCGCCGTCGCCATTGAAATCACAGCCGGACGCCCCCGCATCCTCGCTTCCGAAGTTCTCCAGAAGCATGCTCAGGTCTGCACCGGTGACAAGGCCGTCGGTGTTTGCATCGCCCGCGCACCCGTTGCACCGGGACTGGCCGGGCGTCAGCAGCAACTGCCACGATTCGATCGTCGACTGACCGAAGGCATCCGCATCGCACAACTGCAACGACCATTCGCCCTGCGCTTCTCGTCCGTTCAGAACTCGCAACGGCGACTGTGGCCGCCACACACCTCCCGCGGAGCCCTTGCAGTCGAGAAGCGGGGCGTCGTCAGAGAACTCGACATCCATGCCGTACGTATCGGGGCAGGCGTAGCGGTGCAGCAAGATCACGGTGTCGCCCCGCACCAGCCTCAGGTTGACCGCCGACAGATCGGCCTGCTTGGAGAGTTGCACGCGCACGCGTGCATGCGCGATCGTGAACACATCCGGCACCAGGATCGGCGCCACCGCGCCTGCCGGGCATACGCCGTCAATCGCAGGCGCCGGGACATGGCTGGCGTACACCCTTTCACCGCTCGGATCATTCTGGGTGCCGCAAATAGAGCCATCGCCTTGATACTCGCCGGACGCGAGAACGCACGCCTCGCTCGTCATCAACCCGCACCATTCGCCCACACAGCACGCGCCCAGCGGCTCGCACGCCGCCGGACCGTCGTCCCAGATGTTCACTTCAAAGCGACCAGTGCGCCCCCCTTCGCCGTTCCAGAGGATGTAGTAATCCACCCCCGGCTCGGTGCACCAGCGGACCTCTGGCGTATAGACGTATGCCGCGCACACCGCGGCATGGGTATCGAGCGCCACGCACTCGAGCGCGTCGCAGGACCCCTTGTACAAACTGATCCGGTGGTTGTAGTTGATCTCCTGCGCTCCGCAGGTGTTCACGACATAGTTGCTGCCATTGCCGCGCACCACATACCAGACGCCCGGCGCCATCGGGCCATCCGGGCAGTCCGGCAAGCCCGGTTCCTCGTTCGCCCCAAACGTATGACCGGGCATCACCGCAGGCAGCGATTCGATCCGCAAGGCGTCCTCGCACGCATCGTTCGGGGCGGGAGGGATCGGCTTCGCGTTCCACCGCAGCACGTACGGCGTACCGCACGCGACCTCTTCGAGCGACGTGCTCACCACCAGGAAGTGCGAGCCGGGCCGCAGCGAGTCGAAGGCCAGTTGGATGGGCTTGGTCGCATCGCCATAGGCAAAGATGATCGGCGTTGGAGCGGGGTTGCAGCGAGGTGACCCCCCGTTGCTCATGATCGCCAGGAAACACGGCGCCTGACATTCCAGCTCGCAGGAAACGACTGAAGCCGTCTCCACACTGAATCGGTACCAGTCGGAGTCGCCGACGATCCCAACCTTGCCGAGCGTGCCGCAGATGACGTCGCCGGAGGCCGTCTCGCTGAAGAGGGCGGGCGTGGTGGCGCAGCCGCCGTTGACCGTGTCGACGGGGAGGCCGCAGTTCGGCTCGACTTCGATCAATGTCGTGTCATCAGGGCAGTCGGCAGCATCCGCCACGCCATGCATCGCCACGAAGATCGCAGCGCCCAGCACCCGCAGCAGTCGGTGGCGTGTATCGAGGATCAAATGCAGGTCGTTCCGAAGTTCGACAGCAGCACGCTCAAATCAGCGCTGTTCACCACGCCGTCAGAGTTGTAGTCCGCGCCCGTGCCGGGCGTGACGCTCGTTCCGAACTGCCCGAGCAGCACGCTGAGGTCGGCGGAATCGACGTTGCCATCGCCGTTGGCATCACCGGGGCACGGAGGCGGCGGGACCTGCGGCACCCGGATGCCGGGAATACTCACGGTTGTGGGAGTTCCGGGCTTGAAGAACGTGAGCGTGCCGTTCGCGGTCACGGGTGGCGCGTTCGCGTCAAAGCGGAAAGAGTACATCGTGCCCCAGCGGATCGCGTTAGCATTGGGATTCGTGGCGTGCGGCGTGCACGACCACGTGAGCTGGCCGCCGGCACGGACGCCGAGCCAGAACTCATTGGTGTAGGGGTTGCCGGCGCTGTGGTAGTCCACGTCGGTGAAGCCGATCTGGCTGAGGGCGATCGTCGGTCCCATTGGCACGGCAAACGAACCGACCGAGCGGTCGGCGTTCAAGTTGTAGACGGCATACTCGTAGTGCCACCAGCCGCTGCCGATGTCGGTCACCGCGGACGCGACACAGATTCGGCCGCCGCCCGCGGTGGTGCAAACCGTGACCAGGCCCGGGTCAATCGACTGCCACGCCGCGAGCGCGGTGGCCTGCTGTGCGGTGGAGCCCGAAGGTGTCAGGGCGTAGCCGCTGCCGCCGAGCGCTCCCACGAGCACCCTGCGATAAGAGGCGTTGTTCGAGTCGGCGATGCCGGCTTCATCGGGCGCGACGTTGATGTGTTCGACGAAATACTGCCCGGCAGTGTTCAACGCGGGATCGAGGTCTGCCTGCGCGACCTGCAGCCGTCCGGCGAGCGTGCCAGCGCCGGGAGACGCCGGCGGGAACGTGAAGACCCCGGTTGACGGGTTCACCTGCCAACGTGGACCGAGGTTGGACGATGCGCCCATCTGGGAGGTCGACGTCGTTGAACTACAGCCATTCCCGAGCCCCGCACAGCATCCGGCCCCGCAGAACGGCGAGCAGCTTGCGCAGAGTGATTGCTGGAGCGCACAGAAATGGTGGAAGCACCATCCCTGCCCGATCTGCTCGAAACGCCCCGCGCCGTTGACAATGCGGTAGCGGTACATGTTCTCGGTGGTGACCGGGTGCTGGTTGTTGACGGCATTGATGACCGCGCCAACCGTGCCGATGTTGCAGATGATGTCTCCGAAGGAGTACGCCGAGACTCCGCCCGAGGTGCCGTAGAGCGTGGGCGTCGTGATATCGCCGGTGATGAGGTCGGGCTGAGCGAGGGCGGAGGAGGCGATCACTCCGATCGCCAACAGGCTGAGAAGAGGCTTGGTCATATCCGCAGTCTGCCCGGTTGATGCGAATACGCAAGTTTAGAGTTGCGAAAGGGCCTTCTGACCTCGCTAAACACGGTCAGCAGGCGGCCCCAAAGTTCGACAGCAGAACGCTGAGATCCGCGCCGTTGACGATCCCATCGCCGTTGGTGTCCCCGCCGGTGCCAGGCACAACATTCTGACCGAACTGACTCAGCAGCACACTGAGATCCGCGCCGTTGACGGCGTTGTCGCCATTCGCGTCGGCGGGACAGTCAGGTGGGATCGGGATCATCTCCAGCAATGTTGCGTCCGCAAGACCGATACCGCTCGCGGTGGCTTCAACGCGCGAGATCCCGAACGGATTGTCAACCGTGCTGCTCCGTCCCAGAGGGTAGTACGTGAGCGGGAGTTCAAAGAAAGGATTCCCATTGGTAGGGAACCGCAGCTCGATCGCATCGAACTCGATGGTGCCCGCAACGTTCATGCGGAACCCAACTTGTAACGCGGAACCATCAACGGCAACACGCGCCGTGTTGGTCACTTCGACCGGCGTCGCCCCCTTCAGGCCGACCCACGTAATTTCAGCGGGGTAGAACGCAACCGGCATAAATGAAGTGTTCACGTACCAGTTGAGCGATGTGACGATCTGGGTGGTTGTCGCACCCGGAAGAGCGTTGAGCCTGAATACCATGCCCGGCTGCGGCTCGATGCGGACCAAGAGCTCATCATCCGGGCCATACTCCACTGTGAATCCCGGAGCATCGCCTTGCCCCGGCCCGTCGGGGAAATGTACGGAGTCGAACACGACACTTGTGCCGGGCGGAGAGCCGTTCGGTGAGTACGAGTGCGCGAGACTCTGGATCACAATCGGCGGGAGCGCGACCGTTGTCGGAGAGGACAGCGGCTGAAGTGACATCACGGTGAGATCGGGCATCTCCTCGCCCTCGGTCTCGGTACCGAACTGGCCGCCTTCAACCGCGGTGTACACCTTCAATTGATCCGGTGGCGCATTCGTCACAGGGAAGCGAAGTTCCAGTGCCGTGAAGGAAAACGGCTCGGTCGGCGCAAAATACCGAGACACCTGCACGCGGCGACCGTCGCAGGTCACTCGATCGCGACGATCCACAGCAGCCGGGGCAGTCCCGAGGAGGTTCACAAAGGTGTGCGTCCCCTGCGCGGACGCCGGAACCGGGGTTCCAATGTTTGTGAGCCCGGTTTCAAGCCAGTAGGCCGCGAGCCCAAAGCCGGTGCTGGCCCCCCACGCCGGATCGCTCGGAGGAATCACGACGAAGCGAAACCCCGCCGCCGCCTCGGCACGCACGACGATCTCGTTTCCCTCTTGGATCGAGGCGATGAAACTGTTGTTCGTATACAGGCTTGATCCCGATGCCGTGAAATCAACCGAATCGCTCATGCGATCGTTTGAACCGCCGCGCGAATCATCAAAATCATGGCTGAAGCCGGAGATCACAATCGGAGGTACATCCACGCTGTCATCTGGTCCGCCGGCGTTGCCGGTTTGGAAGTGAATCCCCACCGTATCGGCCGAACGATTTGCCACAACCACGTCCACGTCGCCGTCTCGATCAATGTCGGCCGCGACGGCCTGCTCTGTCTGAGATCCCACGCCGGTTGAAAACGTTCCGCCTTCGGCCAGCACGCCGGATCCGTTGTTGAGAAACAGTCGAAACGTGGTGATCGTGTGCGTCATGACATCAATCGCGCCGTCCCCATTGAAGTCCGCTAGAAATGGGTGCTGTCCATTGTTGCCGAGCGTGATGACCGGCCCGCAGGAGAAGCTCGCCAAGCCATTATTGAGACACACGCGCAAAAACGCGGGACCGCCGATCTGCCACAGATGCACCAGATCAAGATCACCATCCGCGTCCATGTCCATGAGTTCGACCGAACTGGCTTCAAACGAAGTCAGCGCGGTGGGCGTGGCGGAAAATGTGCCGTTACCGATCCCGGCGTGCATGTAGACGAGGTTGTCCACCGCCGCCAGTGGACGGGCGACGACAAGATCAAGAACGCCATCGCCGGTGAGATCGCCGAGCGCAAGGGTGTTCGGAAATTCAGGCAGCGATGTGTCGACCCGTGTTGTGTAGCCGCCCAGCCCGTTGTTCAGGTGAACCGCGACCGTCGCTGTTTGTGATGTCACCACGACGTCAAGGTCACCGTCGTTGTCGACATCCGCAATGTCAAGTTCTCGCCCGATGGCGGCGGTGGTGACGAGCAACGAACTCAGCATGTTGCCTGAACCGTCATTGATGTACCGCCGGAAAGAACCCGACGCGCTCAATACGAAAACGTCCAGATCGCCGTCGCAGTCCGCATCGCCCACAGCCAGAGTCCAGAGATTTGAGTCTCCGGGGCTGAACTCCGTGGGAGCTGCAAAGCTGCCGGCTCCCTGATTTCGATAGATGCTCCAACTGCCTCCCGCCGGACAGGTCACGAGCAGGTCCAGATCCAGGTCACCGTCGATGTCGGCGGCGATCACGCTTCGAGGTCCGTCGTCTGCCGAGAGCGCAACAGGCGAATCAAAGGCGACCCCCGCCTGCGCGATCACAGGCGCCAACGCCACAACCGCGGCCACCGAATTCCAGTTCAACAAGATTGGTACCCCACAAATTAGGATCACGCGGCACCAATCCAGCACCGCCGCACACATCCGCACGCCCACTCCACGGCCGGCAGATTCCTCTCGCTCCGCAGTGCACCAGTTTGGGTGAACTGCGACGTCATGCTAACCCCGATATCCCACCCTGCAAGAAAGAAATCACGCGCAGAGCGTTCTGAACACGAATCCCGTCGGCCTCAAACAGCTCCCAGCATGCTGACTTGGAGCCTCTCACTCCATCCGGCCGTCACGCTGCCTCAATCTTCTCCACCGGCTTCCCCTCCACCGTCAACCCAAGATGCGCCAGCGGTCCGTGCGGCTTCTTGGCTTCTTCCTTCAATCGCTTCGCCGCGCCAGGATTCGCATAGGTGTTGAACACGATCGCCTTGATGTTGCCCCAGATGCCGCCGAAGGAGCTGAATGTGTGGTCCACAGCACTCGGCTCATACCCGCAGTGGACCATGCACTGCTGGCACTTGGGGTTGCCGCTCTCACGGCCGTACTCGTCCCACTTCGTGGTGTCGATCAGTTCTTTGAACGTGTCGACATAGCCGTCCTGCAGCAGGTAGCAGGGCTTCTGCCAGCCGAAGATGTTGTACGTGGGCAATCCCCAGGGCGTGCATTCGTACTGCCGCTTGCCCATGAGGAACTCCATGAACAGCGGTGAGGCGTTGAACTTCCAGTTCTTCTTGCGGTTCGACAGGACCATCTCGAAGAAATCGGTGGTCTTCTTCCGCTCCTGCATGAAGCTCTTCTGGTCGGGCGCCTTCGGGTACGCATAGCCGGGGCTCACCATCATGCCCTCGACGCCCAGCGCCATCATCTCGTCGAAGAACGCACGCAGCGAGTTCGGGTCGGCGCCCTCGAACACGGTTGTGTTCGTCGTCACGCGGAAGCCCATCTTCACCGCGAGCTTGATGCCCTCGATCGCCTTGGCGTACGTGCCCTCACGGCAGACGGCAAAGTCGTGATTCTCTTCCTGGCCGTCCATGTGGACGCTGAAGGAGAGGTACTTGCTGGGCTTGAGCAGCCCGGCCTCGAGCTTCTCCTTGAGGAGCAGCGCGTTGGTGCAGCAATACACATACTTCTTGCGCGCGACCAGCCCCTCGATGATCTGCTTGATGTTGGGGTGCAGCAGCGGCTCGCCGCCGGGGATGGCGACCACCGGTGTGCCGCACTCCTCGGCAGCGGCCCAGCACTGCTCGGGGGTGAGTTCGCGCTTGAGGATGTGGGCGGGGTACTGGATCTTGCCGCAACCGGCGCAGGCCAGGTTGCAGCGGAACAGCGGCTCGAGCTGCATCACCAGCGGGTAGTGCTTGTTGCCACGCAGCTTCTGACCCAGCACGTAGGTTGCCACGGTCCACATCTGACTGATCGGTACGCCCATCGGGTCTCCTCGGATTGGGGGCAGATAGTAGCGGAACCACCCCGGCCCCCCTCGCCCGCCCGGCGACAGGGCCGATAGATGTGCCCAAACGGACCTTCCCCGCCACCGACCGAACAAATGCAGGTCGCCGGTCGTCCTATCCTTTGAGATGAGGAGTGCCCTTGGTGCCGCACAGCCGCCCCAGAACAGATGAGGAACTGGTCGCCGACTACCTCGATGGCGACTCCGGCTCATTCCGCGCGCTGATCGAACGTCACCACGATGCCATGATCCGTTTCCTCAACCGGTTCATGGGCGACCGGCAGGCGGCGGAGGATGTCTTTCAGGAAACCTTCCTCCAGGTTCACCAGTCCATCGAGACATTCGACTCGACCAAACGCTTCAAGCCGTGGCTCTTCACCATCGCGGCCAATAAGGCCCGCGATGCCCTGCGGAAATCCAACCGCCGCAGCACCGTTTCGCTCTCCGCGCCCGTCGGCGGAAGCGACGACGGCACGACATTCGTCGACCTCATGTCGATCGATCTGCCCGCAGCGTCGTCCCGCATGGAGTCCGAAGAACAGAGCGCCATGGTGCAGCGTGCCATCGCGACCCTGTCCCCCCGCCTTCGCGAGATTCTCCTGCTCGCCTACTTCCAGAAGCTCAGCTACACCCAGTTGGCCGATGCGCTGGAGGTGCCCGTGGGCACGGTGAAGAGCCGTCTCCACGCTGCCGTGGCATCATTCGCCAAAGCGTGGCAGAGCCAGATCGAAGACAAGAAGTCCGGAAAACAGCCCGGTAGTTCCGCCGGCGGGTTGGCCGCCGCGGGAGGCGAGAAATAGGCCGAACCTGCGCGAACCCGACGGCGTACCACCCTCGTCCCCTATGACCGAACCGCTTGATCCCAATCCGATCCCGAGCCTCTCCCCGGCGGACACCGCCGCGCTGGACGCCCTCGTTGAAAGCGGGTTCGACCCCAGCCTCGCCGCCAGCGAGCCCCGAACCGCGCGGGCGTACGCCTTGATGGCCGGTCTCGATGCCCCCGTCGCCGATGGCGCACCCGAACTCACCGCTGAATCCGCGATCGACCGCCATCGGGCGCGTCTGCTCATGGATGTGACGATGGCCCGCGTGCTCCGCTCACGCGACTCGTCGCTGGTCGGGCGCATCGCTCCCGATGGGTACGTCGAAGACGGCCTCTCAGAAGCGGATGCCGGAGCCCTCGATCAACTGATCGCCTCTGGCTGGAAAGCGCCCCGTGAGGCCTCGGGCGTCGCCGGTCTGCTTTCACTTCTCGAAGCGAACGAAACGCCAACACCGCAGCAGCGATCGGCGCTCATCGACGCGACGCTCGCTCGCGTGCAACAGACGATCGACACCCAGCGCGGACGCCTGCGTTTGGGCCTCGAGCCCGCGGAGGGGATCTCCCGTCCGCGTATTCGCTTGGCCGACATCGGCGCCATTGCCGCGATGATCCTCGTTGCTTTCGGCGTGCTCTCTCCGATTGTCACCGGCTCACGCGAAAGCGCCCGCGAACAGATCTGCTCCGCCAATCTGGCTCGGGCCGGCGTCGGGTTCTCGCTCTTTGGTGCCGACAACGACGACCGCCTGCCCCACGCCCGCCGGACTGCCGACACCCGTTCTTCCGCCCTCCCCTGGTGGAACGTTGGCCAGGCGCCCTCTCACTCGGCAAACCTCTACGTGCTGGTCCGCAACGGCTACGTGATGATCTCCGACCTCGCCTGCCCGGGAAATCCCGCGGCGCCGGTCAACCTGACGGATCCCGCGGCCACCGACTGGAAGTCGTTCGACGAGGTGTCGTACAGCTACCAGCTCTTTGGCCACACCCCGCCGCGCCTCAGCGCCGACACCCGCATGGTGCTGCTGACCGACAAGTCCCCCGTCGTCGCTCGTGCCCGTCGCGGCGAGTCCTTCAACGCCTTGGCCCCCTCCCACAGCCATGCCGGTCGGGGACAGCACGTCCTCTTCAGCGACAGTTCGCTCCAGTTCCTCAACACCCCCACCCTGCCCAGCGGCGACAACATCTGGACCCCCCGGGCATCCGACGGCCGCCCCCGCTCGACCCTCACCGGCCGCGAAGCCCCGTTCTCGCGGGATGATGCGTTTGTCGGGCCGTGAGGCTGGTCTTTGTCCGGGTTCTGACCGAAGAACCCCCTGACTTGCCGCCACCCGTTGCACTCCTTACACTCTCCGACTCGCCCGAGGACGGGGGTGGTCCCGTCTCGAGGCCAGCCAGGAAGCCTTTTCATGCCTAAGAACAAGCCCCATAAGGGCCTGCTCAAGCGCATCCGCATCAGCAAGACCGGCCTCGTGCGTCACCGCAAGGCCGGCTGCAAGCACCTGAAGTCGTCGAAGTCGCCCGCGCGCCTTCGTCGCCTGCGTGGTGACTCGTGGATGTCCACTGCTGAGTCCAAGCGCTTGAGCAAGCTGCTGCACCGTCGCCTCCGTGGCCGCGAGCAGCCGCGTACCGCCCTTCGTCGCAGCCCCTC
>JBGSZV010000125.1:0-8393 GCA_041750235.1 Phycisphaerales bacterium | reverse complement strand
GGACGAGCCGACGGCGAGCCTGGACCCGGAGAACGGCGGGGCGGCGATGGATTTGATTCAGGAGGTCTGCCGTGAGAACGGGGCGGCGCTGCTGTGCACGAGCCATGATCCAGCGATGAAGGCGCGGTTTGGGCGGCAGATCTCGCTGGATGCGGCGGTTTCCGGGGGAGTTGGGGCTTCCGGGGGGGCGGCGCATGGCGATGACTGACTTTTCGATCGTATGCCGGAGCCTGACGTCCCGGGTGTTTTCCACGGTGACGACGGCGGTGACGGTGGGCGTGGCGGTGGCGCTGCTCTTGGTGCTGCTGGCGATGCGGGATGCGGGGTCCAAGGCGTTTGAGCGCGGGCCGGGGAACATGGATCTGTTGCTCTCGCGCGACAGCAGTCCGCTGACGAGCGTGTTGAACAACGTGTTCTATGCGAATCCGCCGCCGCGGTATCTGACGATGGCGGAGTTCGATGCGATCGCGGAGCGGTACCCGTTTGCGTACGCGATCCCGAATCAGCAGGGGGATTCGTACCGCGGATTGTCGGTGCTGGCGACGACGGGCGAGTTCTTCACGGCGTTTGAGCCGGAGTTCGGGCGGGCGTGGAAGTTTGCGCAGGGGAAGGCGTTCGAGAAAGAGTTTGAAGTGGTGGTGGGGGCGCGGGCGGCGAAGCAGACCGGGTTGCGCGTGGGGGATGAGATCTTCCTGACGCACGGGACGGGGCGGAGTGCGGCGCTCGCGCAGGGATCGGGGATGAGCGAGGCTTCGGCGGTGAAGTACGTCGAGGCGCACGTTCACAAGGAGTTCACGTTCAAGATCGTGGGGGTGCTCGAGCCGAGCGGCGGGCCGCACGACCGGGTGCTCTTTGTGAATCTGGATAGTTCCTGGATTCTGCACGCGCACGACCGGCGGCTGGCGGAGGATCCCAAGGCATCACTTACGACGCTGGCAGACTTGAAAGATGAAGACCGGAAGATCACCGGTGCGTATCTGAAGGTGATGACGCGGCCGGGGTCGAATGTTTCGGCGGCGCTGCAGGATGTGTACACGCGGCTGCGGATGGACCCGACGCTGATGGTGGCGCAGCCGTCTGAGGAAGTGAAGAAGCTGCTGCGGATCGTCGGGAATGTGGATCAGATCCTGCTGGCGATGGCGGTGGTGGTGCTGGTGTCGAGCGGGATCGCGATCATGGTGGCGATGTACAACTCGATGGAGCAGCGGCGGCGGCAGATCGCGGTGCTGCGGGTGCTGGGGTGCAGCCGTGGGCGCTTGTTTGGACTGGTCGTCACGGAGTCGGCGATGCTGGGGGTGATCGGGGCGGCGCTGGGCGTGGGCCTGGGCGTGCTGGGGGGCGAGGTTGCTTCGAGCGTGATGCGGGAGCGCTTGGGGCTTGTGATTGACCCGACGCTTCCCCTGGTTTGGGTGCTGGTGGTGGCCCTGGGGGCGATTGCGCTGGCGAGTCTTGCGGGCATTGTTCCGGCGGTGATGGCTTATCGCACGCCGGTGGCCAAGAATCTGCGCCCGCTGGGCTAAGGGCGAAAGGGAGTCTGGATGCGGATCTTTTGGGCGATCATCGCGGTGCTGGCGATTCTGACGGCGGTGCTGCTGATGCGCGAGGGTTCGCGTGCGCCCAAGCCGGTGGCGCTGGATGAGACTCCGATTGCGGCCGAGGCGGCGCCGGTGGCGCCCGCGCCGGTGAGTGAACAGGTTGCGACCGAGGTCGCAGCGCCGATTGAAGCGCCCAAGATGGTGACACCGGAAGATGTGGCGACCGCCATAGCGCCGAAGGATGTGAAGCCGGAACAAGCACCTGCCCCGGACCCGACCCCGGCCCCGGCAGAGCCAGTGGTTGCGAAGGACACCATCGCGGCGATCGATGCGCCGAAGGAACTGCCCGCGCCGGTTTCCACGCCTGCGCCGGTGACTGCGGAGCCTGCGGCGGCGGGCGCGGTGACGAGCGTGCCGGTGAAGCTGGAGAAGCAAGAAGACGGTTGGACGCGGGTGGATGATCGGTTCATGATCCGCGGGGCGGGGACGGCCGAAGACCCGTACGTGATTCCGTGGGACATCCTGGTGTCGGCGTCGGAGACGTACCGGCCGCGGCTGGGGCGGAAGATCGTGCCGGACCGGGTCACCATGCTGAACGGCAAGCATGTGCGGGTGACGGGGTTTGTGCTGTTCCCGATGTTGATGCAGGAGACGAAGGAACTGCTGCTGATGCGGAACCAGTGGGATGGTTGCTGCATCGGTGTGCCGCCGACGCCTTACGACGCGGTTGAGGTGAAACTGCTCGAGACGGCGACTCGGGCGGACATGTTCGTGCAGTATGCGACGCTCGAGGGCGTGATGAAGGTTGAGCCCTACGTCAATCGCGACTGGCTGCTGGGGATGTACATCCTCGAGAACACGAAAGTGTTGAAGCTGAGCGATGAGGGCGTGAAGAAGCCGACGCACGTGCCGGGTCAGCACCCGGGCGGGGCGGCGGAGGATGTGCCGATGGATGAGGGATCGGCCCCGTGAGGCGGGGTCAGTTGCAGGGCTGACCGAAGACGCGCAGGAAAACCGAGAGATCGGTGCCGGTGACGATGGAGTCGCCGTTGAGATCGCCTTGGGTGTAGGGCGCGGCGGTCGGTACGAAGAAACGTCCGAGGATGTAGGCGAGGTCGGTGCCGGTGACCGCGCCGCTGCTGTCGAAGTCCGCGAGGCAGGCGGCGGGTGCGGTGAGGTTGCAGATCACGTTGTTGAGGAAGGGGATCATTCGCTCGTTGCGGATGCGTGGGTGGAAGTCGAAGGCGATGTTTCGAAGCGCGCCGGAGCAGGTGTGGCAGTAGCTCATGATGGTGCCGCTGGCGGCGGCGGAACAGTCGCCGAGGCCGCAGGCGTCGATGGGTGGGGCCATCTGGTGGGTGTGTGGCGCGCCGAAGTTGTGGCCGAGTTCGTGGGTGACGACGTAGGGGTCCCAGTTCTGGGCCTGGTTGTCTTCGAGCGGGACGGGGAAGAAGCCGTTGAGGTAGCCGGAGATGCCGTAGCCCAGGTCGGAGCAGAGGCCGTTGAGGTAGGCGGTTCCGCCGGCGCCGGTGAAGGCGCGCTGGGAGAGCAGGTGGGCGGCGCTGCGTTCGACGCCCTGCATGTTGGCGATGTAGTAGAGACGGAGCTGGGACAACTGGGTCTGGGCGACGGTCTCGGTCCACGGATCGTCGAGCTGTCGCCAGAGCCTGAGGTGGTTGATGCGGAGGTCGATGTTCAGATCGCGGTGGTAGATGGTTGAGACGGCGCCGAAGAGCGTGGCGACGTAGGCGGTGCAGTCAGCGTCGGTGACGAACATCGAAACGAACTCATTGTCGGCTTCGATGGCGAGGAGGGCGCGGCGCCTGGGCAGCGGGGCGTCGGAGTCGCCGCGATCGACGGATGGTCGCGCGAAGTTGGCCAGGACGGCGTGGTACTCGGGGAGTTCTTCTGCGCCGCAGCTCGGGAGTGTGCTGGGCTCATCGAGCGAGGTGAGCTTGTCGGGTGCGTAGACGACGGGGCTGGAGCCCGGGTCGCGGCTGGTGGCGACGATGAAGCGTTGGCCGTCGGTTTCGAAGAAGCCGTTGACGGCGCCAGGGGTGATGGCGAGGTAGACGATTGATGCGGGGTCGTTGTCGACGCTGCCGCGGAGGAGTGTGACGGCGGGACGGGGGGCGATGGTGTCGAAGGGGTGGTCGGCGACGATGAGGGTGGCTTCGTTCGTGAAGACCTGGAAGGGGCGGAGGTTGAAGGTGTGGCTGGCGGTCGCGGAAGTCGGGAAGTTCTCGATGACGACGCTGGCGGCCGAGTGGACTGCTTCGAGCGCGCGGTGATCTACGGCAAGTTCGGCGACGCCATCGATAGAGACGGATTGAATCTCGAAGGCGTGGCCGACCACGAGCGCATCGATGGAGTGTGCTGCGCGGGACGTGGCGTGGGCCAGCGCGATTACGAACGAACAGCCAACGAGGGCTCGCGCCTTGGGCGCGGAGCACGTGCGACAGGGCATGTCTTGACCCTCTGCACCCGTCCCGGGACCCTCGGGTCTTGCGGGGATGGGCGCCTCTCACCGACAGTGTTATCCCATAGTGTTGGGGTTTTGACTAGGGTTGGATGAAGAGGCGGTGAGGCGGAGGGGGGTGGGCTCTGGGTGGCTGGGTAGACTGGCCGAACGGAAGTCCATGGCTGGAAGGAGCTTGCGATGACGGCGATGGCCGCGACCTCTCGGTTGATGGTGCTGATGTTCACCGACATTGTCGGGTCGGTGGAGTTGAAGGGGCGGCTGGGGGCGGCGGTCTACACGGACATGATCGCGCGGCACGACCGGCTGTTTCGAGAGTGCATGAGCAAGCGGGCCGGGGCGCGGATCGTTCAGGACACGGGAGACGGGTTTCTGGCGAGTTTCGATACGGCCAGCGATGCCGTGGTCGCCGCGCTTCAGTTTCATGAAGGCTTGCGGCAGATTGAATGGTCGGATGTACCCCTCAGCGTGCGGATCGGGCTCAATCTTGGCCAGGTGTCGGAGGTGCGTGACGGTTCGGGGGGCGTGAAGTACATCGGCCTTGCGACGGACATGGCGGCCCGCGTGATGAGCCTTGCGCAGGGCGGCCAGATCCTGATGACGCGGTCGATCTTTGATGATGCGCGCCAGTTCGTGCGGGAACATCCGCAGCGCGGGGCGGCGGAAGCGCCCGCGCTGCAATGGATGGCGCACGGGCAGTACCTGTTCAAGGGGAGCGACGAGCCGATCGAGGTGTATGAGGTCGGCGCGGCGGGCTTTGCGCCGCTGCGCGCGCCGCCGGACAGCGACAAAGCACGGCGCGCGGTCAACGCGATGGAGGAAGAGACGCTGGGGTGGCGTCCGGCGGCGGGGCTGGAAGTGCCGCGGCGTCGCGGGTGGGTGCTAACGCAGAAGCTGGGTGAGGTCGGGTTCGGTGAGGTGTGGCTCGGCAAGCACAACCGCACGAAGGACAGCCGGGTCTTCAAGTTCTGCTTTGATGCCGAACGACTGCGGAGCTTCAAGCGGGAACTGACGCTGTTCAAGCTTCTGCGCGACGGCCTGGGCGACCGGAAGGACATCGCCAAGCTGTACGAGGTGCAGTTTGAGGAGTCGCCGTACTTTCTGGAAAGCGAGTTCAGCGGTTACGGCAGTCTGAGCGAGTGGGCGGAGAAGCAGGGTGGGCTGGGCACGGTGCCGCTGGACCTGCGGATCGACATGGTGGCGCGGACGGCGGACGCGGTAGCGGCGGCGCACTCGCTGGGGGTGCTGCACAAGGACATCAAGCCCTCGAACATCCTGATGTACATGAGCGAGGACGGGGTCCCACGCCCGCGTCTGGCGGACTTCGGCATCGGTGTCGTCACTGATCGCAGTCAGCTCGAGCAGCGGAACATCACGATCGAGGGAATGACCGAAGGGTGGCTGGAGGGGAACGAGTCGAGCCGTACGGGTACGCGGATGTACGCGCCGCCGGAATCGCTGGCGGCCAAGCCGTTCACGATGCAGGGGGACATTTTCGCCCTGGGCGTGTTTCTGTACCAGATGGTGGTGGGAGACTTCAACAAGCCGTTGTCGACGGGTTGGGAAGCGGATGTTCCGGATGAGTTGCTGCGCGCCGACATCCAGATTTGCACGATGGGGGATCGTGAGAAGCGGCTGGGGAGCGCGAAGGAACTGGCGGATCGGCTGCGGGCGCTGCCGGAGCGGCGGCGAGTTCTGGTGGCGGCGCGTCGGAGGAAGCTGCTGCTGACCAGTGGTGCGCTGGCGGCGGTGGTGGCGGTGGTGGCTGGTGTGTGGGCGGTGCGGGAGATGGGGCTTCGGCAGAAGGCGGAACTGGCGCGGAAGGAAGCGGAGGTTGCGAAGCAGGAGGCGATTGATCAGCGGGATCGCGTGCTGCAACTTACGGATAGCCAGCAGAGCGTTGCGACCAAGTTTGTGTCGGATCTTGCTCGAAACATTCAGGCCATCGAGGGTGCGACGGCGGCGCGGTTGCTGGCGCTGAACACGGCGGCCGAGATGCTGAAGAAACTGGGAAGCCTTGATCCGGAGGATCTCAAGCTGCAGTTGGAGGTGGCGCGCGGGGTGGTTGAACTGGGCGACATTCAGGGCGGGCTGAGATCGGGGAATGTGGGCAGCGATGAGGACGCGCGGCGGTCGTACTCACAGGCGATGGAGATCTGCGAAAAGGTGATCGCCCTTGCACCGCAGAACGGGCAGGCGCTATACGCGCTTGCGACCGCTCGATTCAAGCTCGCCGATCTCGTTCGCGCCGGCGGCGACAGCCAGAAGGCGCTCGCGATGTTCACCACGGTTCTGGACGAAGCCGAGAAGGCGGTGACGCTTGAATGGGCCGAAGGAGCCGATCTGAAGGTGTGCGGCCGACTCGCGGCATCGGCTGAGTTGAAGATCAGCGATGTGCATCGGCAGGTGAAGAATGCGGCGCTTGCACGTGACTACATGCAGCGTTCGATGAACCGGAGACGTGCGGCGCTCGATGCCGCACCGGACAGCGAACAGGCGATCCGCGACATGGCGGTGGGTCTTGGGCGCAAGGGAAAGGTGCTTGAAGAAGAGAAGGATTATGCGGGTTCACTGCTGGCGTGGAAAGAGAGCGTTGAGCTTCGCGAGAAGCTTGCGCAACTGCCCACGAACTCGGACTCGATGCGTGCCAAGCGTGATCTTGCCCAGGGGCTGACGGACTACGCGGCGGCGCTCAATGTCGCCGGGAGAAGTGAGGAGGCCATCGAGAACGGCCGCAGGACCGTCGGCATTTTGAGCGAACTGATCGCCTCTGATCCGTTGGATAATCGGCTGAAGTTCACCATGCTGGACGCGCAGCTTTCGCTGGGTGCCACGTTGCGTACTGCGAAGCATTTGCCTGAGGCGGCCAAAGTATTCGAGGACAACATCGAGTTGGCCGACGCCTACCTCGCGACGGACGCGAAAAGTCAGACAGCGATGTACGTACGGATTCAGACGCTGTGCAAGCTGGGCGAGACCCGGTCGGACCTCAACGAGAAGGACGCGGCTGCATCGGCGTTCGAGCGGGCCCTGCGCGGGGTTGATGCACTGCTTGCGGTTGATCCGACGAATGCGAAGGTTGGTCGGTGGAGGGATGTGGCGAAGCGCGAACTCGCTGCGCTCAATGGAAGCTCGGTCGAGAAAGAGGCCGAGGCATCACCTAGCGGCTGAGCTGTTTGACGAACTTGTAGCCACCTGCCGTCGCGCCCCACACCTGCTGACCCTCCGCGTTGAAGCCGCGGTCCCAACTGGTGAGCATTGCGGGTGTGATGGTGACCTCGCTGGTGGTGTAGCTGGCGCCTTGACGGTTGGAAGCACAGCTCGAGCCGATGGTGCTGCCGGTGAAGGAGCCGTCGGCGAGGCGGTGGAGGGTGATGTCGCAGCCTGAGAGCGGGGCGAGTTGCTCGGGGGTGACACCCTTGAGCATTTCGGGGTTGTTCCATGCGCCGGCGAAGGCGAGGACGCTGTCGGTGCCATCGCCCGGCAGTTTGTAGACGGCGCTGGTGCAGGTTTGATCGGGGTTGGCGCGGAGTTGGTAGATGCGCTGGCGGTAGGGCTTGTCGAGGCTGGTGGACATGGCCTGCTCGACGTAGAGCCAGGGGCCGCCTTCGCGGTCGGTCCAGATGGGGGTCATGTGGAGATGGACGTCGCGGAAGTTCTGCGGGTCCGTGGCGGCTTGCTGGGTGCTGGTGAACGAGCCGGTCATCATTGCCGCGAGGTCGCGCAGTTGGGAAGCATGGTCGCGCGGCGGGTTTGACGACCTCGGCGAGGAGCATGCGGTGAGGCAAGCGGTGGTCAAGAGGAGCATGGTGGCGATGACGCGGGTGGTCATGGTGGTGGGTCTCATTTCTTCACTTCGTCGAGGGCATCTTTGAGACGTTCGACTTCGCGTTCGAGGCGGTCGATGTCCTTGCGGGTGGATGTGCCGTCGTCCTTGGCGAGGACGGCGGCGAGTTCGGAGCGCCAGGTTTCGGCGCGGTCGCGGAACTCGTTGTCGCGGGTCTTGGTGATGTATTGATCGAAGGCTGCGAGTGCGTCCTTATGCTTGATCTTCACGAGCGCGGGGCCGACGGCACGCAGGGTTCGGGTTTCGCGGTCGTCGAGGAGGGGGATGATTGCTTCGGTGGCCCGATCGCGATCGTGGTGGGCGAGGTCGGCGACGGCGTTGATTGCTTCGGGGCGGAGGCGGGTGTGCCAGCCGGGCTTGGTGAAACGAATGGCGGGTTCGAGGCCTTCCTTGAGGTCGAGGTCGGCGAGGCCGCGGAGAGCGCCTTCGCGGATCTGCTCGTTTTGGGAATCGACTTCGAGCGCGGCGAGGAGGGTCGGGAGGTGGTCTTTGGTGCCGTGGCGACCGAGCGCGGAGAGCGCGGCGGCGCGGC
>JBGSZV010000124.1:0-10838 GCA_041750235.1 Phycisphaerales bacterium | reverse complement strand
TCACGACGGATCGCCCTCCCTCCGCATCTGGGACGCTTGATCCTGAAGCCTCTTGAGCTGCTCGGGCGTCAGGCCGTTCACCGCGCGGAGGAGCGCCGGCATCGCTTCCGGCTGGCTCTGGATGATCTTTGGGAGGTCCTCTGGCACGCGGCCCGCCAACGCGAAGAGCTCGTCCGGGCTTTCGCCCAGCAACTCAGCCATCCTTTGGATGCGGTCTGCAGTCGGAGGCGAATCCACCTTTTCCTGCTCGACATGCGAGAGATAGGTTGGGCTGATGCCGACCAGCTCCGCGAACCGGCGCAGGCTGTACCCTTTGGCCGTGCGGCGCTCGCGGATGAAGGTGCCAAACTTGGGTTTCTGGATGGTCATGACGGTTTGACGCTCGCTCGTTGCCTGTTTACTGTACATGGACATAACCGGCGGGTCAATCGTCGATCCCGCTTCATCTTGGCCAGAGTCCCTCTCGTATGCCCGCCGACGCCGCCAACCTGAATTCTGCGCCCTGGGAAGCCGCCAACACGCTGCTTGGCCCGCTGCCGGAAATCCGCAAGGCCATCATCCACGAGAGGCTGCGCGGCACGAAGGGGGGGCGCTAATGCCCCTGTCGCCGCACCAAGCCTGCTACTTCGCCCACGAACTCACCCGCCTCGGAGCGGTTGGTGAGCTCGATCGCCTCTCGACCACGCTCTTCGATTCAAAGGTTGATCTGAATCCGCACCAGGTCGAGGCAGCCCTGTTCGCCCTTTCGAACCCGCTCCAGAAGGGTGTCATCCTCGCGGACGAGGTCGGCCTCGGAAAGACGATCGAAGCCGGGCTTGTGCTCTGCCAGCGATGGGCCGAGCGCCGTCGCCGGTTGATCGTGGTTTGCCCCGCGCACATCCGCAAACAGTGGCAGACCGAGCTTGCCGAGAAGTTCAACCTGCCGGGCGTGGTGTTGGACCGGAGAGTCTGGAATCAACTCCGCGCGGACGGTCAGCCCAACCCATTCGACTGCGGGAAGATCATCGTCATCTCCTACGGCTTCGCGGCCCGCATGAAGGACGATCTGCGGGCCATTCCGTTTGATCTCGTCGTGCTCGACGAAGCCCACAAGCTCCGAAATGCCTACCAGCCCAGCCGGAAGGGCGGCCAAGCCGTGCGATGGGCGTTCGAGCTCCGGCAGAAACTTCTGCTGACGGCCACCCCTTTGCAGAACAGCCTGCTCGAGTTGTACGGCCTCGGGTGGCTCATCGATGACCACGTCTTCGGCGACAAGAGTTCGTTCCAGACCCGCTACTGCAACGCCGGTGGCGATGTGGCCGGGCTTCGGGCCCGCCTGGCGCAGGTGTGCAAGCGCACGCTCCGCAAGGACTGCGCCTATATCAACTACAAGAAGCGGCAGGCGATGACGCATCCGTTCCCGCAGACAGACGAAGAAAAGTCGCTGCACCAGGACGTGATGGATTTCATGACGCGGGACATCAGCTTCGCCTTCCCGCAGCGCCAACGCCAGCTCATCGAGATGATCCTCTTCAAGACGCTCGCCTCGTCGCCACAGGCACTGGCGAGCACCCTCGGCACCATGCGGAAACGGCTGATCGCCCTACGCGACGGCCTGCCGCAGGTCTCCGAAGATGATCTTCTCGACGCACTGACCGAGGACGAGGACATCGACATCGATGCGCTGGTCGAGCAACTTGATGGGTCGGAAGGCACCGGCGATCCTTCCAACCCACTGGTCCAGGGAAGGTTGCTCGCGGGCGAGTTGGCCCAGATCGAATCCTTGATTTCCCGAGCAGAGAAGATCGGCGGCGACAGCAAGTCGAAGGCACTGCTCAAGGCGCTCGACGCGGCGTTCGCACGCCTGAAGGAACTCGGGGCCAAGCGGAAGGCACTCATCTTCACTGAGAGCCGGAAGACCCAGGCCTTCCTCGCGGCTTACCTCGAAGCCAACGGCTACGCGGGCAACGTCGTGACCTTCAACGGCTCGAACACGCACCCCAGCGCGAAGCAGGCTTACGACCGTTTCACAAGCAAGCACGCGGGAACGGACAAACTCACGGGCTCAAAGGCCGTGGACATCCGCTCGGCGCTCATCGAGGAGTTCCGGGATCACGCAGAAATCCTCCTCGCCACCGAGGCAGCCGCCGAGGGCGTGAACCTCCAGTTCTGCTCGCTCGTCGTCAACTACGACCTGCCGTGGAACCCGCAGCGGATCGAGCAGCGCATCGGTCGCTGCCATCGGTACGGCCAGGCGCACGATGTGGTCGTCGTCAACTTCCTCTCGCAGGACAACCTCGCCGACCGCCGCGTGCAGGACCTTCTCCAGCAGAAGTTCAGCCTCTTCGACGGGCTCTTCGGGGCCAGCGATGAGGTGCTCGGCGCGATCGAAGAGGGTGTGGACTTCGAGAAGCGCGTGCTCGCTATCTTGAAGACTTGCCGCACGGACGATGAGATCGCGCGGGCCTTCGATGCTCTCCAGCGGGAGTTGGAAGTCACCATCAACCAGAAGATGACGCAGGCGCAGCAGCAACTCTTCGAGCACTTCGACGCCGATGTCCACGAGCGCCTCAAGATTCGGGGGCAGGACGCCCAAGTTGCTCTTGATCGCGTGGGCGAACGCTTCTGGAAACTCGCGCACTGGGGCCTCGATGGTCGTGCGACATTCGACGATACCCGCTTGGGCTTCGACCTTCCGGCCGCGCCGACGCCCGAGGTCCCCGCAGGTCGCTACCGCCTCATCTCCGCGGCCCGCTCCGACGAGGACTACGCCGCGACCGAGGCCCACCTTCTCCGTCTGTCCAGCCCCCTTGGTGAATGGCTCATCGGCGCGGCAAAGGCGCAGCAACTACCGCTGGCCACCGTCCGGTTCGATGTGACCGGGCACGACCGCAAGGTCAGCATGCTCAAGCCGCTGATCGGGCGGTCCGGCTGGCTTCGCCTTGACAAACTGACCCTTGACAGCGATGCCCGCGAGGAGTATCTGCTCTTCACGGCCGTCACCGACGACGGCGAGAACATCGATCAGGAGCAGATCCAACGCCTCATGGATGTGCCCGGCGTCACGGTGGGCGAGACCGCATCGGCTCCCGCGACCGTGGATGCGCCTGCCGCGCGTCTGGAAGCAGATGCCGACCGGCTCGCGCACTCCAGTTTGGCGAAGGCCAGCGAGGCGGGCGATGACCGGTTCCGAAAGGTGCAGACGCAGGTCAACCAGTGGGCGGACGACAAGATCACCTCTGCCGAGATGGAGTTGGAGACCATCCGCCGCGACCTGCGGGCGGCACGCCGCCAGGCCGACCTCGCCGAAACCGTGGCCGCCCAGCAGCAGGCGATGGAGCAGGTCACCCAGTTGGAGTCGAAGCGCCGTCGCGCCCGGCGCAACATTGACGAGGTCGAGGACACCGTCGAGCAGGAGCGCCAGAACCTCCTCCGCCAACTGCAAGCCCGCTGCCAGCAACGTCACTCAAGAGAGCCCCTGTTCACCCTCCGCTTCGTCGCGGTGTGATCCCTCCCACCGCCCTTGGACCCCCGAAACGCCATGCCAACCCCGACCACGACCATCACGGACAGCAAGTTCAACGCCCTCAAGGCCAAGCTGAGGGAGTTGTTCGAGCTCGACAAGTCCGACCTGGACTTCGGCATCTATCGCATCATCGCCGCCAAGAACAAGGAAGTCACCGAGTTCCTCGACCGCCAGTTGAAGGATGTGGTCCGGGGCACGCTCGCGGCGCACGGGGCCGGGGCCGCCGATCAAGTGCAGGTTGATCTCGACAAGGCGATCGCGCAGGCACGCGATCTCGGCGTTGATCCGGAGACCTCGCAGAAGGTCAAGGACCTCCGCGCCCGGTTGGAGTCCGCGGGCGGCGCGGCATCCGCCGACCTCGAAGCCGACATCTACAACCACTTGCTGGCCTTCTTCGGACGCTACTACGACGAGGGCGATTTCATCTCGCAGCGCCGGTACAAGGGCGACACCTACGCGATCCCGTATAGCGGTGAAGAGGTGACGCTGCACTGGGCCAACAAGGACCAGTACTACATCAAGTCCGGCGAGTGGCACAAAGACTACCGCTTCAAGATCGGGGACAAGACCGTCCGCTTCAAGTTGGTCGAAGCGACGCAGGAGGTCGGCAACAACAAGGAGGCGGACGACTCCAAGCGACGGTACATCCTCGCTGCCGACAATCCGGTTGAGGAACTGCCGAGTGAGTTGGCGCTCCGATTTGAGTTTCGAGTGCCCAAGCCCGCCGACACGGAACTCGCTGAGAACGGTGCGGTTTCAATCTTCGGCGGTGACTACGCCAAAGCCACCAGCCCGAAGAGGGGTGACGAGCGAGATCGGTTTTGTGCTGACGCCGAGAAGAGGGCAAAAGCAGCAATGTCCGCTGCGTGGAAGGCCGTCGTTGCAGTCCCTTCGGCCACCGATGACAAGCCTGCGCGAACCGTCCTTGGCAAGCACCTCGACGACTTTACCGTGCGGAACACATTCGACTATTTCATCCACAAGGACCTTGGCGGATTCCTCGGACGAGAACTCGACTTCTACATCAAGAACGAGGTTGTCAGGCTCGACGACCTAGAGGCACTACCCGCCGATCACCTCCAGCGTGTGCAGGGAAAAGTGAAGGCAATTCGCACCGTGGCGTCTCGGCTCATCGCCTTTCTCGGCAGTCTGGAAGATTTCCAGTTGAAGATGTGGCTGAAAAAGAAGTTCGTGCTGAACACCAACTGGCTGGTGACCGTGGACCGCGTGCCACAGCGGCTACGCGATGTGGTAACTGCGAACGCTGCACAGTGGGCAGAGTGGGAGCGGCTCGGATTCAAGCCAGAGGCAACTGGCAACGCCGGTCTCTTTGGCGGCGCGGTTTGGGGCACACGCGCCTATCTGGATGCGTGCGACAAGCTTGTCATAGACACCAACCTGTTCAGCGATGACTTCAAGGCGGATGTGTTGGCGAGCGAAGAGGTCTTGCACGGCGCGCCATCTGTGGCATCAGCCATTACAGGCAGTCTGTTTCACGGAGACAACTTCCAGACCGTGTCATTGCTAGGTGCTAGGTACAGGAGATCGGTCCAATACATCTACATCGATCCGCCCTACAACGCCAAGACAAGCGAAATCCTCTACAAAAACACATTCAAACACTCCGCGTGGCTATCGATGATGGCGAACCGGCTCGCTGCATCGAGCGCTCTGCGAGCCTCCGATGGCTGCCTCACCGTGGCAATCGACGAGAATGAGCAGCAGCGTCTGGAGATTCTGATCAAGGAGTTGTTCCCACTTCACGAAGTGGCATGCATCGCTGTCGTGCATAATCCCGCAGGTGTGCAGGGCAGGAACTTTTCATATTGCCACGAGAGTGCCCTGTTCGCTTACCCTGCGGAGGGCGAGTTCATCGGCTACACCACCCGCGAGGACGACCTCGTGTCTCAGCTCCGTGACTGAGGTGGCACATCCGCACGATCGCTCGCAAAGAACTGTTTCTATCCGATTCTCGTTCGAGACAGCAAGATCGTCGGATTTGGCGATCGCTGCGATGACGATTTCCATCCAGGTCGAGCGAACATCCGCGACGGAGACACGGTCTCGGTGTATCCCGTGGAAGGTTCCGTTGAGACAGGCGACTACGAAGAGCGTAAGTGGGTGTTCAGTTGCAACTCAGTCGAGGCGAATGCAGATCAACTCTTTGTGCGCACGGATGGGGACGAAGTCGTTATAATGCGACGAAAGTCACTGCGGAAGTACCGCACTGTCTGGGACGACAAGCGCTACTACGCAAACATCTACGGGTCCAAACTGTTGTCCCACATGATGGGGGCATTGCCTTTCCCCTTCCCCAAGTCCGTTTACCTCGTCGAAGACAGCATCAAGGCGGTGACGAGTGTCAAGTCGAGTGGCTCCCTCGTGCTCGATTTCTTCGGCGGGTCAGGCACGACCGGTCATGCGGTGATCAATCTCAACCGACGCGACCAGGGATCGCGCCAGTTTGTGCTTGTCGAAATGGGCGACTACTTCCAGACCGTTCTCAAGCCCCGCATCACTAAGGCCGTCTTTGCCTCCGAATGGCGAGATGGCAAAGCACAACCGGTCGCCTCGGCGATGGCATCCGCGAAGAGGCGGGTGAAAGAGTTGGAAGAGCAGCTTGAAGAGGTGAAGGGCATTGAGGACCGAGCCGAGTTTGACTTCGAGAAGCAACGGCTGGAGGGGCTGATCGAGGATCAGGCGACAGCGATCAAGTTGTTGGAGGAGGCCTCAAGGGCAGCAAGTAATCCGACCTGGGGAACATCTGCACTCATTCCGTACTGTGGCGTCGAGTCTTACGAGGACGCCCTCAACAACCTTCCCACTCCCTCTGGCCACTTGCTGGATGGGCGTAGTGAGACCGAGCGGGATGCGCTGGTGACCTATGCCCTTGATCTGGAACTCGGCCCGCGTCTGCTCGATCTTGATGCCTTCCGCGACCCCTGGGGCTACACGATCAAGGCACAACTCGCGGGCGATGCGGAGATCAAGCGGCACCGGGTCGATCTGGTCGAAACCTTCAACTACCTGATCGGTCTGAAGGTCCACGCCTACGGGCCGCTGGAGCGGTACAGCGCCGACTTCGAACGTGCCGCGCATGCCGACGGCCTCGGACGAACCAAGATCACAGGGCGTTTGCGCCGCGATCCGAACGGGCCGTTCGTGTTCCAGCGCGTCGAGGGCGAGTTGAACGACGGCAACGACACCCGCGTGCTTGTGGTGTGGCGGAAGCTCACCGATGACCCGGAGAAGGATGCCGCGGCACTCGACGCCTGGATGGCCCGGCACCGCGAGACCACCCGCGAGCGGACGGAGCACCGTGACTATCACTTGATCTACATCAATGGCCCCGTGACGCTGCCGCAGCCGACCGCCGAAATCCGCACCGTGTTCCCGACCGAAGAGACGTTCAAGATCAAGATGTTCGAGGACACGGATTCTGCCTCTTCAACGGGAGGGTCGAATGGCTAAGCGAGGACGCCCCGCCAAGGCACAAGCGGATGGAGGACCCAGCGCGGCCGATGGCGCGGACGGAGGCGCTGCGCCGACCCCAGCACGCCGTGGCAGGCCCGCGGGGAATGGTCGGGCCAAGCCCGACTTCCACCGCCAGACCGTGCTCTTCCAGTGGGCGCTCTCCAAACTCGGCGTCCGAGACCTGAAGCAGTTCAAGGACCGGTTCCAGATCTCGCCGGACAGCGCCGAGGGGATCGACGAACGCACGGGACTACACCGGTTCTTCGAGGCCATCGCGGGCGTGCTCCCCACGGTGAACGACGCCAACGTCGTCCCCGTGGACCGTCTGCGGGCCTTTGAGCAGAACATTCTGGAGCACACCCAGGCGATCAACACAGCGCGCCTGCGGCAGAATCAGCCGCGGATCGACTGGAAGTATCACCAGTACTTGGCCCTCCTGTTCACCGAACTGTTCCTCGATCAGTACTTCCAAGATGCGGGCGCCCTCCGCGATGAGATCAATGCACGAATCGCCGAGCACAACGGCGAGGCGATCGAGCCCGATCAGGTCGCCCCGTTCCCGACTGAACCCGTGGGTGATGACGATGCCGATCCCCGCCGCCAGTTGGCACGGCTGGCGTTCTGGTGCGCCACCGGCAGCGGCAAGACCCTGCTCATGCACGTCCACGTTCGCCAGTTCCGCCAGTATCACCAACGGGCCTTCTCCGCGGGCACCTGGCCCAAGTTGGATCAGATCATCCTTGTCACGCCCAATGACGGCTTGAGCACCCAGCACGCGACGGAGTTCGCGCAGTCGGGCTTCGATGTCGTCACGGTGGGCGAGCAGGGCGTGGATGGGCTCTTCGCCGAGCAGGCCCAACGGGCGATCAAGATTCTCTCGATCCACAAGTTCCAGGACGACCACGGCAAAGCGACCGTGGCAACCGAGGCGTTCGAGGGGTGCAACCTCGTGCTTGTGGACGAAGGGCATCGCGGCGCTGGTCGCGGGGAGGACGGCAAGTGGCTCGCCCGCCGCGATCAACTCGCCAAGGGCGGGTTCTGCATCGAGTACTCGGCCACGTTCAAGGAGGCCATCGGCAACGACGAGGCGATGAAGAACAGGTACGCCCGATGCGTGCTGTTCGACTACGCCTACCGAAGCTTCTACCGCGATGGGTACGGCAAGGACTTCACGATCCTGAATCTGGAGGACGACGACAAGCAGCGGCGATACCTCACCGCAGCGGTGCTCCTGTTCTATCAGCAGTTGCGGGTGTGGATGGACGGCGGCGACGCGATGAAGCCGTTCCAGATCGACAAGCCGCTGTGGGTGTTCGTCGGGCACACGGTGACGGGCGGCAAGGTGTCGAGCACCGACGACAAGGAATCCGTCTCGGACGTGGTCGAGGTGCTGCTGTTCCTGAAGGCGTTCCTCGGCGCGCCCGCCGAGGCGGTGGCGCTGATCCAGAGCCTGCTGGAGGAGGGGTTCAAGGACCAGAACGGGCGCGACTTACTGGCGCACCGATTGCCGCACATCGATGTGTCCGGCGACAAGGCCGCGCAGGCCCGGGCGCTGCACGAGGGCATCCTGCGGGATGTGTTCCACGCTCCCGGCGGCGGTGTGCTGGCGGTGCAGATGCTCAGGGGGGCAACCGGTGAGTTGGCTCTCAAGGTCGGCGAGGCCGAACCGTTCGGTGTCGTCAATGTGGGCGAGCCGGGCGCGGTCGCGGAGGCTTGCGCGGCCAAGGGCGTCGTGCGGCTGGAGGACGATGCCAATCGCTCGTCTCTGTTCCAGGGCATCAACCGCGATGACAGCCCGATCAACCTCCTCGTTGGCTCCCGGAAGTTCACCGAGGGATGGAACTCCTGGCGGGTGTCATCCATCGGGCTCATGCGCATGGGCAAGAGCGAAGGCACGCAGATCATCCAGTTGTTCGGGCGCGGCGTGCGGCTGCGGGGCTACCGGATGAGCCTGCGCCGCTCCTCTGTGTTGGCGGATAAGCCCGCGCCGCCCAGGAATCTGCGGCAGGTCGAGACGCTTCAGGTCTTCGGCGTCAAGGCCACCTACATGAACACCTTCCGGGATTGGATCTTCAGCGAGGTTCCCGAGGCCCAGGAGAAGCAGGTCTGGGACATCCCGGTCGTCAAGACGCTGCCAGAGTGGAAACTGAAGACGCTCCGCCTTCGCGCGGAGATCGATGGGGAGACCGTTGAACGCGGGCAAGCGTTCCGCAAGCTCGGGCCACTCGTGCAGCTCCGGCCCCCGCACGAGACCGCGCCCGAGGATGCGCGGCTCCGGCACCATCGCACGAAGCTGAACTGGCTGCCGCGCATTCGCGGCATCGCCGGCGCGAATCAGCAGATCACTGCTGCGATCGGGCAGGCCGCCGATCTGCCGAGGCAGACGCTCAAGTCCGTACCGTTGTTCCTGTTCGACCTCGACGGCCTGCTGTTCGGCCTGGAAGCCTTCAAGGCCACCCGCGGGCTGGACCGTCTGCACGTCGATCTCGCCGCCATCACCGCGATGTTGACACGCGACGACTGGTACGAGTTGCTGGCGACCGCCGACGACATGCGTCTAGACCGCTACGAGAATCGCTCGCACTGGCAGCGCATGGCACAGCAGTTGTTGAACGCCTACGCCGAGCGGTTCTACCGCTACATCCGGGGGCGCTGGGAAGCGCCGTACCTGGAGGTGGCCGAGCTGGCACCCGACGATCCCAACCTCGTGGACGGTTACAGCATCGAGACGACCGATCTGGCCCAGACCGCCGAGCAGATCGAGCAGATTGCGACATTCATCGAAGGGCTCAAGACGGCGCTGGGGCAGAACCTCCTGGCCACATGGAGCCAGTGGGGCGGGCGTTGGCGCACGGTGCCGTTCGGCGGCCACCTGTATCAGCCCCTCCTCCACGTCGGGAAGAACGCGGAGATCCGGATCAGCCCGGTCGCCCTCGACAAATGGGAGGCCGAGTTCGTGCAGGACCTCGCCACATGGTGCATGGCCAACCGTGGACGCGAGGTCTATCTCCTTCGCAATCAGGCGGTGACCGGCCTCGGGTTCTTTCAGGCCGCGAACTTCTTCCCCGACTTCCTGCTGTGGGTGCAGGACGGGGATCGCCAGCATCTGGCATTCGTCGATCCGAAGGGTCTGCACCACTTCGACCCGAGCGATCCGAAGGTGCAGTTCGCCACGCGCGAGGTGCCCCGGCTCCAACAGATCGTCGAGCGCCAGGCCCCCGACCTGCAACTGCACGCCTTCATCCTCTCCAACACGCCGTTCGCCAGCCTGGGCTGGTCACGCGGGGCGGGCCAGCTCATGTCCAAGGCCGAGGTGGAGCAGTTGGGCGTGCTGTTCCAGGTGGATGATGCCACGACGTATGTCGAGTCCCTGTTTGCTACGTGTCTAAGCGAGTAACTCGCAAACGAGCCCTTTGAACCAACCCATCTCCGGTGGACGGGTTGAATCCATCAGTGTCGGTTCGCCTTGAATTGTTCGGGGCTGACGGGTGGGCTTATGCGCGCCCATTGCAATCGCTGCTCCCGCCAGTCGGCAGAGGCGGTGATGGCTCGCAGCATGTGCTCGTGGACGGGATCGCGCCCACTCATCACCAGCGGCAGGAACAGGATCTCCTCCTGAATATCCGGCGCGAGGTGGCAGAGATTCATCAGCTGCGTGATCCGTGGCTGCGTGACGTGGGTCAGGCGGGCGATCTCGGAGATGTTGGCGACCTTACCGGCGCGGATCATCTCGTCGAAGTGGATGGCCAGCGCCATCAGGCGGGAGATCCGCGGCACGCGGCCGGGGTCCACGGCCACGCGCGCGGCGGGCTTCGTGTCGATCGTCTTGCGCCCGTGTGCGGCGCGGTTGAAGAAGACC
>JBGSZV010000123.1:0-3990 GCA_041750235.1 Phycisphaerales bacterium | reverse complement strand
GCGGGGCATCCACCAGCACCGCCCGTTCGATCACCGGTGGCACCAGCGGCCGATCCCGCGGCGATAGCGGATCCTCAGGATTTCGAGAACCGACCGGTGCGGAGGCGATCGCGTTCACCACGTCCATCCCGGCGACCACCTCCGCGAATGCCGTTGATCGCCCATCGAGCGAAGCGCATGTCTCTCGGTCAAGACAAATGAGGAACTGACTCGACGCCGAGTTGGGGTCATCCTCCCGCCGCGCCATGCTCACTACGCCTGCCTCGTGGCGAAGCGAGCTTGGTTCAAAGTCGATGCACACCCCGGCGTGCCCCTCGCCGGTGCCGGTCGGGTCGCCGCTTTGCACGATGAACCCCTTGGCCGAAGCGGGCGCGCCCGGCGGCGTGCCGACGACGCGGTGGAAGATAACGCCGTCGTAGAAGCCCCCCTCGACCAGGCGTTCAAAGTGCTCGCAGGTGTTGGGCGCCAGATCCGGGCGCAGCTCCAGTTCGATGGTCCCCTCGGACGTCTCCAACCGAACTCGCTTCACGACACTTAGTTTGAACCCCGAGATATTCAACGCACCCGCCGGCGCGACTCGTACTTCCGCGGCCACCGCGTCGCGCTGCGTCCGGGCCATGCCCGACAGAACGCCCAGCGCGATCGCCGGATCCGCGGAGCCGAGCGCCTCGCGCAGCCGCGCGGTGAGTTCGTCGCGCACGACTTTTGGAGCCGTCAGCGGCCGCAAAAGCACCGGCGCGCCGGTCGGTTTGCCATCGACCGAGAGCTGCAGGTACATCATTCGCGGCTCCCGCGCCGTCCACAGCACCGGGAACACCTCCGCGAGATCGATCTTCCCCGGCACCACCGTCGCGCGCTCGATCGTTGACCAGCTTCGCGGCGCCAGCAGCCGCAACTCCATCGTTGCTCCCGCCATCGCCTCAGGAACCTCGACCCGAACCGGGATCGCCCGGTTCACGCCGACATACGCCCGTTCCGGCATCACCTGCGCGAGCGCGTTCGACGCCAGCACCCCGATCCAGCACGCCGTTCGTCCGATCCGGTTCAATCCGTGGTTCATGCCCGCATTGTGCGCGATCCACCGCCCCGCGGTTCCGCGTCAATCATCATTCATTTGTTCAAAGGGTGATCCCGACGTTCAGCTACCGGGAGTCGCGCCGCCGGAGGGGCGGGCATCGGCGCCGGCGTTCATCATCGGGATCTGGTTGGAGGGCAGGGTCGACGGGTCGAAGGCGGTGTCGCTGCCGGGAGCAATCGTATCGAGCCAGCGCCAGCACTCGAATACCGCGGCATTCGCGACACTTGGGCCAACGCCGTCATTGACAAGGATTCCCAAGATTTTCGAATCGCGGTCGTTGTACCAGCCGACGCTGAGGTCAGCCTTCAGGAAGTTGTTGCCTGAGGTGTGGTTGTAGTCCGAACGACGCCGCATGCCATCGGCGACCAGCGTCGCGTACGAGCTGAGTTCCGAAAGCGACCGGGTGGCGGGAACGCGATAGTGGAAGTTGCTCGCGATGGGGCCCTGCGAGCGACCCGCCCAGGAGTTCGCGTACACCGAGAAATCGTGACTGCCGTGATGGCTCGGGCAATAGAAGCCCTGAGGATGGCTCATGTACGCCAGGTCATGGAGCACACCCAGACCGTCCCACTGCGGAGAGGAACCGGGCTGTCCCTCAATGCGAAGGCCGATCATCTCGTTGGGCTGATTCAGGTTGCCCGATTCGTAGACGCTCGGCGGCAACTCATCCTTGTGCTCGAACGAATAGATCTGCAGAGCAAGGCCAACCTGGCGCATCTGGGTGCTGCAACGCACGCGGCGGGCCTGTTCAGTGGCAGAACTGAGGCTGGGCAATAGGAGAGCGATGAGCAGCGACATCACGCCGATTGAGACCAGAAGGTCAGTCAGGCTGAATGCGCGGGCCGACAGCCGACGCCTTTCATCGGCGTAGCCAACAGCCGTCAATGGATCTGCGTGGATCCTCGGGCTCATACGAACGCCACCTCCAGCGTCCCAGACACGAAACCACTAGGAAGTATATCGGCTGTTCCCACAGTGTCAGGGGATTTCCCCAAGACTGCTCATTTTGACTGCAACCCAATGGCTCAAATCCGCACTTGCCTCACACCCGGACCGGTGTACGCTTTGTGTACGGGTGGACCCTGCCACTGAAAGTGGGCTCCCTCGGTTTCCAACAAGGCGTCTGGAACCCGGCATCCGTTTCGCGGATGACCCGTATAGAGTGGCGTCGGTGGTTCCAACCCAGAGGTGATCAATGGATCCGATGGGTCCCGACCAAGACCTGGAACTGATGCGACGCGTCGCCGCGGATGACGAAGCGGCGATCTCGAAGCTCTACGACCGTTTCGGACCGCTCGTGTACCGCATGGCTTATCAGACCATGCCCGACCGAGCCGAAGCCGAGGATGTGGTTCAGGAGGTCTTTGTTCGCTTGTGGTCCACGGCAGGGAGATTCGATCCGAAAAGAGCGGCCTTGGTGACATGGGTCATGCTGCTCGCGCGTCGTTTGATGGTGGACAGACTGAGGCGGATGCAAGCTCGGATCCGCCCCGGCGTTCTGGATGATGAAATCGCACGTCCGGCCGCGTCGCCGGCAGCTTCCGCAGGTATCGAACAGGAGGAAAGGTTCGCCGCACTTCTGGCCAAGATCGAGGAACTCCCGGATCTCCAGAAGACGGTCGTGAAGAGGGCTTATCTGGGCGGACAGACGCTCAAGCAGATCGGGATTGAGTTGGATGTCCCGATAGGAACGATCAAGTCAGCGCTCAGTCGAGCTCTCGTCAGGCTACGCGAATGGAACTCCGGGGAGGAACTGCCGACATGACCACGAAAGAACTCATTGAAATGTCCTCTCTCGACGCCCTCGGCCTGCTTGATGAGCAGGAGCGCGACGAGTTCGAGCGCGCCTTCCGCGCCGCTCCGGCCGAGGTCAAGGAACAGATCCGCCGCGAGCAGAGCCGCTTTGCAGACCTCGATCGCTGGCTCCCCTCGGTCGAGCCGCCCCACACCCTCAAGGGCCGCGTCATCGATGCTGTCCGCGAGGCGATCAACGCCGTGAGCGCCCCCGCTCCCGCCGTCGCGGGCCGGATCACCCCGACCACCATGAACCGCTGGTGGAACACCGCGCCCCTGTGGCGCGCCGCCTGCATCGGCTTCGCCACCGCGAGCGTCGTCCTCGGCGGTTTCTTCGTCTACGTCTCTCAGAAGAACAAGCAGATCGCCGACGATGCCATCACCGGTCGTCTCACCGCCCAGAACACCCAGTCCGGCGGGCAGTACGCCAAGATCACCCTCAGCAAGAACTACCAGCGCATCCTCCTCAACGTCGTCGCCACCGATGCTCAGGGCAAGCCTCTCAACTGCCAGGCCGTCCTCCACCTCGACTCCGAGACCCGTCAGGCCGTCCTTCAGTGCAAGGACATGCCCTCGACCACCGGTCAGTACGCGGTGGTGATCGAGGCGGGCGCCGGCCAGACCGCCAACGTCCTCAAGCGCTTCCAGGGCGGCACCGGTGACATCTATGTCCCCGTGTCCTTCAGCTCCGGCGGCGGCAGTGATCCGCTTGCCGGCCTTGATCGCCTCGTGATCCGCGGCCCCGCCACCGAACGCGGCGGCGAGCAGATCATCTTCCGCGCTCGCATCGCCTGATCAGCCGCAACACCCGACCCAACGAAAACGCCCGGCTCACCGCCGGGCGTTTTTCATTGGCCTGCTTGTATCAAGGTCTCAGATCGGGCGTCGCGCCGCGATCGATTTCGATACGCCGCTCGTCCCGATCGTCCCATCCCCTGTCGTTGCCTCGACGGGCTGCATCGCCTGCTCATCGACCGCGTACGCCGGCTCGGTCGTGCCCTTCACTTCCTGCGTGATGCTCCGCCACATCATGACGCCCAGGAACAGGGCCAGCGCCGAAGCGCCGCCGGCGATCGCCCCAGCCAGCGCGATCCGCGGATCCTCCACCGGCTCCCCGC
>JBGSZV010000122.1:0-7662 GCA_041750235.1 Phycisphaerales bacterium | reverse complement strand
GCGCGGCAGCGGCCCGTGCGGCGCCAACCTCTGCGTCGCGCAGGTCGCCTGCGACTCCGACGTTTTCTTCACCCAGGCGTTCGGGAACTCGACGCCCACCGTCGTCAACCGCATCAACTCGATCATCAACGCGGTGAACGTCGTCTACGAGCGCGACGTGAAGATCCGCCACACGATCACCCAGATTGTCGTGCGCATCGGCGATGATCCCTATTCGACGACAGAGGCGAGCGGGCTGCTTGCACAGCTTGCAACCGAATGGAACGGCACCCTTGCCAGCGTGCCGCGCGATGTCGTGCACATGTTCACTGGGCGCGCGCTGCAGGGCAGCACCATCGGCGTCGCCTACCTCGGAGTCATCTGCAACACCCAGCAGGCGTACGGCCTTGTCGAGAACTGCTGCGCACAGTTCTCCTGCATCACCGACCTCTCGGCCCACGAGCTCGGACACAACTGGGGCGCCCCGCATTGCTCGTGCAACCAGTTCACGATGAACCCGAGCCTCACCTGCCGCAACGTCTTCAACTCCGGTTCAATCAACACCATCACCAGCTTCCGAGACGCCCGCGGCTGCCTCTCCCCCGACATCCTGCCCCCGCCCCCCGCCGCTTTCAATGCGATCTCCCCTGCCAGCGGGTCGACGATCACCGACACCGGACCTCTGTTCGATTGGCAAACCTCCGCTGGTGCGGGCAGCTACCAGCTCCGCTATTCGACGAGCGCCGACCTCAGCGACTCCACCAACTTCACGCTCTCCGTCAGCCAGCTCGACGCATCCAACGGCACCTTCGCCGATGGCCAGACGATCTACTGGACCGTCCTCGCCACCGACCAGTACGGCCAGCAGACCACGATGAACCCAGCGGTTTCCAGCTTCACCATCAACACCAACCCCCCGCCCCCCGGATGCCCCGGTGACACCAACGCTGACAATGCCGTCAACGGAGCGGACCTGAGCGTCCTTCTCGGGCAGTTCGGCACCAGCGTCACCCCGGAGACCGGAGGCGATCTCAACGGCGATGGCATCGTCAACGGCGCTGATCTCAGCGTGCTACTTGGCCTCTTCGGCACCAGTTGCTGATCGAATCTGAATACGTGGAATCACACCCGCCGCCGCGAGCACTCCTCGCGGCGGCTTTTGTTTCGCGCCGAGATTGGGGAACGCGTCAGGCGCCCGTCGAACCAAAGCCGCCTGTACCGCGGGCCGTGTCGTCCAGCGATGCCACCTGCTCCACCCGTGCCCGCGCCATCGGCGCAATCACCATCTGGGCGATCCGCATCCCCGGATCGACAACGAACGCCTTGCGCCCGAGGTTGATGAGCGGCACCATCACCTCGCCGCGGTAGTCCGCGTCGATGGTTCCGGGTGTGTTGGGCATTGAGATGCCGTGCTTCGTGGCCAAACCCGACCGCGGCCGGACCTGCGCCTCGAACCCCGGCTCGATCGCCATCGCAAAGCCGCAGGGAACCAGGCGGATGTCGCCCGGCTCGAGCACGATCGCCTGCCCGTCTACCGGGCATGCCGACAGATCCATGCCCGCGGCATGTTCACTCTGATAACTTGGGATGACTGCGCTTTCGCGGAGCTTCTTGATCAGGACGCGCGGCCCCGGGCCGTCAATGGCCCGGCTCCCGCAGGACCGCCACCGAACGCACGCCAGCCGCACCGCGATGGCGGGCCCGCGCAATGTTCGCCTCGTCGCCGGTTTCCATGCCCGCTTCGGCCATAGTCCGGTTGAGGGATTCGATCATCCGCTTCGTCGAAGCGATGGCGGCGTCGAGGGCCGACTGACCCGTCACCGATTTGATCATGTCGGGGCGCTTGAAGCGGGCCAGTTGCTTCTCGCACTCCGCCTTGGCCGCCATCAGGCTCTGGAGGACCGCCTCCGCGCGTTCGCGCCGGACGCTCGCTTCCATCGCCAGGGTTTGTTCTGTCGTGAGGATCATGTCACCTGCTTCAGCCAGACAAGGGCTCATACGTACTCCGCTCCGCAGAGGGGACCCGCTACTAAGAAATCGGCCCGGGAGGCCGGTCGGGTCCAGCCCGAGATCACACCCTGATTGTCCGAAGATTGTGGGGCGTAATCAAGCCGCGGTTGCATTCGCGTTCTGATCGGGTAAAGAAACGCCCGATAACTGAGGATGGACTTCTGCGATACCCGGAAACGGAGCTTTCAGGGGGTGCTCCCTGGCCAGCGTCGGCACGTACCGCTGCAGCGCACGAATCACACCCTTGGCCTCCTGGCTCTGCCTCAGTTCCGACAGCTCAGCGACCATCCGCAGGACTTCGCCGCGATCGGGCGACGGTCCATCCCAGGCCATCACGCCATCGACCCGGGTCGGGGACAGCTCTTCCGCCTGATAGGCCAACTCCTCGTGCAGCTTCTCGCCCGGACGCGAGCCGGTCAGGGCGATGGGCATGTAATGCCCCGCCGCGGCCTCGCTCGTTCCCTCCACCACCGGCACAAACCCGTACGCCCGAATGAACCGCTGGGCCAGTTCCAGGATCCGGACCGGTTCGCCCATGTCGAGGATGAACACATCTTCGGGGGTATCGAGAGTCGCGGCCTGCATCACCAGCGACGCCGCCTCGGGGATCGTCATGAAGAAACGGGTCATCTCCGGGTGCGTCACCGTGATCGGCCCGCCCTCGGCAAGCTGCTTGCCCCAGATCGGCAGCACGCTGCACGCCGACCCCAGCACGTTGCCGAACCGCACGAGGCTGAACCGTGACTTGCCCTGCCCGTTCAATGACCGGACGTACAACTCCGCCAGCCGCTTGGTCGCCCCCATCACCGACGTCGGATTCACCGCCTTGTCGGTCGAGATCATCACGAACCGTTCGACCCCCGTCGCCAGCGCCGCGTCGGCGATCGATTTGGTGCCAAACAGGTTGTTGTTCACCGCGGCCGCCGGATGGTCCTCCATCAACGGCACATGCTTGTGCGCCGCCGCGTGGAGCACGATGTCCGGCCGCAGCGCCACCAGCCGCCGCAGCGTCCCATCACCTTCCACCACGTCGTGAAGCACTACACGGCGCGAAACACCGGGGAATCTCGCACCAATCTCGCGATCGATATCGAAGAGGGCATTGTCCGAGCGTTCCATCAGGATCAGGGTCTGGGGCTCCAGCGTCGCGCAGATCCGAGCCAGTTCCGAACCGATGCTCCCGCCCGCGCCCGTCACAAGCACGCGCTTCCCGCGCACCACGCTCCGCACGCGTTCGGCATCAAATCGCTTGGGCGCCCGCCCGACGAGGGCCGCCATGTCCAGATCACTGGCCGACCGCGCGACGATCGGCACCGCCGGCGCTTCTCCCGCGAAGACATCCTCCACTGTCGGCAGGGCATGCTCCGCCACCGCAAGGCTCGCAAGCAATGTCCGCACCCGCTGATGGGCCGTCGGCATCGAACGCGGCAACGACACCAGCGCCCGATCAAACCGGAAGCGTTCGTGCAGCTTCGGCAGTTCCTCGATGCCCCCCAGCGTCGGGATGTCCATCGAGCGTTCGACCGTCGCTTCCCGCGTGCCGACCACCACGACGCCCAGCGCCGCGGACATCTCCACGCCCGAAGCCCTCACCAGCGCCGCCGCGGCGGCCGCCGACCGGGGTGTCCCGATGATCACAAACCGCCCGACATTCCCAGCACCTGACAACATCCGGAACCTCCGTCCCGCGGGAGCAAAGCGCTCCCGCTCAGGACGGTTATCGGCATCGCGGCCACCCACTCGTCAGCCGGCCCGCCCGAAAACTCACCCCTCGGCAGGGCGCGGCGGCGCGATCTCCCGGAGGTAGTCCCATGAATAGATCCCGGTGTCATGTCCGTCCGAGAACCGGATCCGGATCGCGTAGTTCCCGACCAGCTCTGCCGCCAAGGCCACGAGCGGCCCGTCGGCCCCCCGGTTCGAAGGGAGCACCGTCAGCGGATTCCGCTCCATCTGGGTTCGGAGCTCGCGGGCTTCAGCCGAGGGCGACATCCGCCGCAAGTACGCGATCGAGTAGTAGTCACTGGTCCCGTCCGACCACTCGATGGCGAGGCCGCGGTCCTTCTTCAAGTCCAGGCGGGTGGGAGGGTCCATAACGCCGAAACGGGCTCCGATCGGGGTCGATATCAAGTGCGTCACGCAGCGATCCGATGCGCCAACGGTATCCCTTCCGCCTGCCCACGGCATCTCGCCTTCTGGCGGCACCCCCGGAGATTGATGTCATGCATTGGCTCATTCGGAGCGCCCCGCTCCTTCTCGCCCTCGCCGGATCCGTCCACGCCGACGCCCCCGCGCCGACTCCAGGCGTTGCTCCGGTGCCGGCCGCATCCGCCGAAACCGCCATCACACCCCTCGCCCACGTCGAAACCCGCGGCACTGGTCCGGTGCAGATGATCCTGATCCCCAGCGCCGGCTGCGATTGGACCGTCTGGGAGAGCTTCATGGTGCGCAACGCCGAGAAGTACACCATGCACGCCGTCACGCTGCCCGGCTTCAGCGGCGGCGCGATGCCCTCGGACCAAAGCGTCGAGACGATCGAGAAGGGCCCGTGGCTCGCCAACGCCGAGGCGGCGATCATGAAGCTCATCGCCGACAAGCAGCTCGACAAACCGGTGGTCATGGGCCACCAGCTCGGCGGTCACCTCGCTATCCGACTCGCCGCAAACCACGGCGACAAGCTCAAGAGCGCCATCACCATCGAGGGCTGGCCCGCCTATCCGCTGGGCAACCTCGGCGAGGAGATGACCCGCGAGCAGCGCATGGAGATGGTGCTCAAGCAGTTCGAGCCCTGGTTCAGCGAAATGTCGGCGCAGATGTGGTCCGACCAGCAGCGCCAGATGTCCGGCTCCTTCACGCACAAGCCTGCCCGCTCG
This sequence comes from Phycisphaerales bacterium, assembly GCA_041750235.1. Taxonomy (GTDB): domain Bacteria; phylum Planctomycetota; class Phycisphaerae; order Phycisphaerales; family UBA1924; genus JBGSZV01. The sequence goes on along the minus strand of JBGSZV010000122.1, from coordinate 2,803 downwards.
GCGCAGATCGGCGACATGATGGCCAGGCAGCCCAAGGAGGCGCTCGGTCGCTACATCCTCGAGTACTCCGCCGCCGACATCACCGACCTGCTTCCCAAGATCAGCTGCCCCACCGTCGCCATCATGTGCGTCCCCGACGACATCACCGATGAAACGGTCCGCGAAGCGCTGCGCACCGCGCAGCTCGACGCCTTCCGCAACGCGGCGCAGACCGACGTCGTCTACTTCGAAGGCCCGCGGACCTTCGTCATGGACGAGACGCCGATCCCGCTCGACATCAACGTGGATGCCTTCTTGACCGGCAAGCCGATGCCCGGCGTCAAGATGCGCCCCAAGTCGCCCGCCGCGAACCCGCACGCGACACCGTCCACGCAGTCGCCCGCCCAAGCCCCGGCCTCCACTCCGGCACCGGCTACCAAACCCTGATCCACTTTCCATTCACGAAGGAACACCGCTCATGCTCCGCTCACGCACCATCGCCGCACTGATCGCTGGCGTCGGTCTTCTGGCCCCCCTGTCGGGCTTGGCAGCCGCCTCGGATCAATCGCCCGTCGTCTCCGCCAGTGAACTCCCCCGCTTCACGCCGCTTGCCCACGTCGAGACCCGCGGCAGCGGCGCGGTCCACATCATCCTGATCCCGGGCGTTGGCTTCGACTGGACGATCTTCGAGTCGTTCATGGAGCGCAACAAGGATCTCTACACGATGCACGCCGTCACCCTCCCGGGTTTCGGCGGCAGCAATCCCCCCGCCGTGCCCGAGGGCAGCACGTGGGAAGACGGCGCATGGCTCGACAACGCCGAGAAGGCAATCCTCGCCATGGTCGCGGAGAAGAACATCGAGAAGCCCCTCGTGGCTGGGCACGCGTTGGGCGGACACATCGCCATCCGCCTCGCGGTGCACCACCCCGAGAAGTTCCGATCCGCCCTCGCGATCGACGGCTACCCCGCCCTCGCCATGGACGATCCGGACAAGCCCTCGATCTCCCATGAGGACCGCCTCGCGATCATCAAGGACTACATCGAGCCGCAGTTCACAAAGACCGACCTTGCCGAGATGCAGGTCAAGCTCATGCCCTCGATGATGACCGACTCGTCCCGCGCCGAAGCCTTTGGCAAGATCGCCGGAAGCGTCCCGACCCCGACGCTCGTTCGCTACACGCTTGAAGGCGCGGCCAGTGACATGACCGACGAACTCAAGGATCTCAAGGTCCCGCTTCTCGTCATCTCCGCCATCCCTGACGACGCGGTCGTCCCCGACCCCGCGGTCTTCGAGGGAATGCGCCAGCGCAGCGTCGGACTGGTCAAGGGCGCTTCCAACACCACCCTCATCTTCTTCGAAAACTCGCGCCACTTCGTCACCGAGGACGCTCCCAAGGAACTCGACGCCGCTTTCGCCGCGTTCATCGCCGGCAAGGAAGTGCCGGGCAAGCCGCGCACTTGAATGCGCCAGTCGGGAGCGGCCAGACGGCCCGTGGAGAAACACAAAGACCGGCGGACAAACCGCCGGTCTTCTTTTTTCACCATTGCCCAACTGGCCACTTGGCCATTGCCCACTGGCCTTACATGGGCTTCTTGTTGATCGTGACGTCGTACACCGTCAGGAGCTTCTCTTTGTCGAAGACCATCTCCTGACGAGACAGGCCGACCACGTCGTACTCCGTGGTCAGTTCGATCGCGTCCACCGGGCACGCTTCTTCGCACATGCCGCAAAAGATGCAGCGGAGCTCGTCGATCTCGAACTTGACCGGGTACTTCTCGCGGTCGTCCCAGGGCGATTCGCCCGCGACGATGTGGATGCAGCGCGCGGGACAGATCGTCGGGCACATCATGCACGCGACGCACTTCACGCGCCCCGCCTCATCGCGGTTGAGCCGGTGCACGCCCCGGAAGTTCGCCGCGTGCAGCCCGCCCTCAACAACCGGAATATCTTCGCGCCGCTCCTCGGGGTACTGCATGGCGCGGGTCGTCTTGGAGCGCCCCACGATCGGCAGCTTGCTCTGACCGAAGCTGGTCACGAAGTGGCGGAGTGTGGTGCCGAAGCCGCGCACGACTTCGGGCAAGTACACGCTCTCCAGCGGGTTCATCGCTGGGCGGGATAGACGCACGACTTCATCTTCGCGGATGGGCATGGCAGGATAAGAGTAGCGTCCGGCGGCGATCCGCGCCCACTTCCGCAAGTTCCGGTCCGCCAAGGCCTTACCGCCGGGCCTTGCGCTGGATGATCGACAGCAGGTGCCCTTCGGGGTCGCGGAAGGGCGCCACCCAGAGTTCGCTCGCCGCGTCCGTGCTCACGACTCGCGGCTCGGACAGGAACTTCACCCCCTTGGCCGCCAGCGCCGAGTGGGCCACGTGGATGTCCGGAACATCAAACACCACCTCGGTCAGCCCGCTGGTGACCACATCGACCGCATGCTCGGGCTGGTGCAGCGCCAGCGCCACCGGACCCGCGTGATAGAAAACCAGCCCCGGAACCGACGTCTGCACCCGCAGCCCGAGAGTCCGTTCGTAAAACTCGCGCGTGGCCACCAGGTTCCTGACCCGCAGGATCACTGTTGAGATCGTGGTCAGCCCGCTAAAACCGTCCGCCATGCCCCAAGTCTCCTTCGCAGGCAGCCTACCCGCCGCGCTGACCGCCCGCATCGAGCCAATCGCCCATCGCCCGTGCCGCGGCAACCCGTGCGAACTTGGTGGCCTCGCCCATCGCGGCCTCCGGAGATGGTGCGACCGACGCGAGTGCACATGAGCCCGCGAACGCACCCTCGGCTCCCGGCTCGATCTGGCCTGCGACGCACAGCACAGCACG